>JBAXOA010000001.1:0-148083 GCA_037133495.1 Mariniphaga sp.
TCCTTTGCAAGCTGCTCAATGGACCAAACAGGCTGAACAAATTAAAGCCAATATCCAAAAATGGCTGTGGTCACCTGATAAACGTCGCTTTACGGATAGTTATGGGGTTGAAAAATGCAGTCAGCAAACTCAGGTCTATGCGCTGCTTTATGGTTTGGTAACTGATAGTGAAAAAGAAAATATAGTAAATGCGATTGCTGCCGAAAACCGTAAAAGTGAACAATCATTCTCGTATTATGTGGTGCATTCAGTATTCGACAGTAAACCACAATGGGCGCTTGATTTTATCCGTCAATATTGGGGTGACCAAATGAAATCGCCTTTTTTTAACGGCGCATGGCACGAAGCCTGGGACATTGAACATTGGGCAACCGATCTTGGGACAACTTCACATGCATGGTGTTCAGGACCAACAGCACTCTTACCTGAGAAAGTGCTTGGTTTGGAACCGGTCACCGCCGGCTGGCAAACATTTTCTGTCCGTCCGAATCCCTGCGATCTGAAATGGGCAAAAGGTGTTGTCTCCTCACCTTTCGGACCGATAGTGGTAGAATGGAAAGTGAAAAAAGACGGCGTTTTTAAACTTTATGTAGTTGTTCCTGAAAACACAAAAGCCGAAATAGCACTTCCGGGATCCAATCCGGCGAAAGTTAAGATAAATGACCTGCCTGCAGTTAGCTGCTCCGGCATCAAAAGCGGCGGAATAATCAACGGAAGAGCTGTATTTATTGCTTCTCCGGGAGAATACCAAATCGTATTAACCAAATAGCATTTATTATCAATTAAATCAGCCACTTTTATTGTAAGAAATTTTGGATATACGAAAAATCAATACTGGTTAAAATATATTCACGTATGAAAAAATATATCTTATTTTCCATTCTTACAGCTTTTATATTATTTGAATCCTGTAAACTGAACAAAGACTTTGCCTTATCAGGTGCTAAAAAAAGCTGGTCGCATCATTTTGCTTTCGGCAGCCCTTCATGGGATGCTTTCGAACGTTTTCCAAATAATCCGGTATACAAAGGACGCGATGGAATGGAGTGGCCGGTCAATGGGTTTCTCTTCAGCGATCCAGTCAGTAAGAACTGGTACTTGTATATCGGAGAGTACCGTCGAAACTACGCGATGACAAGCGATTCCACTACCAAAAATTTTAATTGTGCCATTTACAAATCCACCGACCGAGGGAAAAACTGGGAAAAGACAGGCGATTTGTTTCCACTGAATCTGATCTGTTACGATTCCCTGCACATTCAGGCGCCCGATGTGATGGTCGTTTTTGATAAAGGGAAATACCACCTGATCTTCGATTGGGTTTCCACAAAGGCTTCATGGAAAGAGATGGGTGAAAGCGGAATCGGCTATGCAGTAGCCGACAAACCTGAGGGTCCTTTTATGGTATCGCAGAAACCTTTAAAAATAAATACACAATACCGTGATCAGCCCCTGCTAAATAAGTACTGGAGAATGTATGCGCCTATGCTGGTCAAGCGTCAGAATGACTGGGTAATGCTATATATGATGGAT
The DNA here is from genome assembly GCA_037133495.1 of Mariniphaga sp. GTDB lineage: Bacteria > Bacteroidota > Bacteroidia > Bacteroidales > Prolixibacteraceae > JAAFHB01. The sequence continues at coordinate 1,534 of JBAXOA010000001.1, forward strand.
ACCGCTCCTCCCCGAAGCTGGGCTTTGGTCGCTTCAACATCCCCAAAACCGGAAGGGCCGTACACCGATCCCGTAGTCATTAAAAACGTAGAAGGCAAATCGGATTATCCTCCACTCATGGAGTACTTTCCCGCATTCACCCATGACGGATATGCCTATTTCCCGGCCACATCGGTTGCTGCAAACCGGAATTATCAACTCATCAGCAGAGTTAAGATAGAAAATGTCACAAACCCCCATCAATGGGAAGTGTTCAGCGCCGGTTCATTCTGGCATTCCACCAATTCCCCAAACGAATACTCCGGAATCTGGGGACAAACAATCACCGGATTTGTCGATGATTCGGATACCCTCGTTGTAATGTATCCCTCGAAAAACAAAGCGAATTTTGGTACTGTTAATTTGGCTAAAGCATCATGGAATCATCTCTTTAATTCACCCGGGTTTAAACTGTCGGCCTGCGAAGGAAGTTCTTTTACCTACCTTAAAAAGGGGATTGATCTGAATGAATTAGCAGTGGATTTTAACCTCACCGGAACGATGCAGCTCCTCTGGGATTTCCATAAACCACTTGACATCAAAGACACCTGGGGTAATTTTTCTTTTGATCACCAACCGGGTGAATATAGGGCAATCGAAATATCGCGAACAAGCTGGAAAATTAAAACCATCCAAGATGACAAAGTCTTAACACTTGATTCGGGTTTGATTCATAATTACAATGAAGTGCTGAACCGGCTTCAGTTCAAAAAGCAAAAAGGGACTTATTCACTTGCTATTAATGGGCAGGAATGCTGGAAAGGTTCACTTGACGCCAATCCCGGGGTAATCGGAATAAAGCTGAATCCTCGCAGTAATCTCGAAGTCAGCAAATTTGAAGTTAAAGGAAAAGCTGCAAAGGGAAAACTTATTTACGGCTATTACGAAGCTTTGCTGAATTCCGGAAATCAGGACGCCGACTGGGAATTTATAAAGGGACCGGCTTTTAAAAACGGACAGGGTGCAATTTCCAAACGAGCGTCCGCATTTGCAAAATGGAATTTTGAAGGTACGCGATTTGAGTTATTTTCACCAAAAGGTCCTTTGTTCGGTACTGTATCCGTTTATATTGACAGTCTTTTAGCTGGACATGTATTACTTAAAAAAGAACAGCCGGAAAATTCCTCTGTCGTATTTAAATCAAAATTCCTCGGACTTGGTTCACATTCCATTTACCTTGAATCGTATGACGGACGCTTGCCACTTGACTGCATTGAAGTCTGTTTTTAATTCGATTCGGAGTTCTTCTACAAGCCACACCCAAAGTTTCCGTACTTTTCAGATCCAAAAATACAGTTGGATGATTATCTTTGTTCTGCCTCAGAGCGAACGATCTTTGGATTAGCAGTAAAACTTATAGTGTTAAATATCTTTATCTATAGATATTAATTTTGATTCAGGTTTATTAATTAATATGCAAAGCCATGAATATGAATAGAATACCTACGTTGAAAATCGGCGATCTTGAAATTAACCCTCCCATTATCCAGGGAGGAATGGGTGTAAGAGTATCAGGCTCAGGACTTGCTTCGGCGGTTGCAAATGAAGGATGTGCAGGAATTATTGCAAGTGTTGGTCTGGGTGCTTTCGAGGATGAAACCGCATCAAAATTTGCAGAGGTCAACAACCAGGCCTTAAGAGCTGAAATCAGAAAAGCCCGTTCCCTTTCGAATGGAGTTATAGGTGTGAATGTAATGGTAGTGCTATCGAATTATGAAGATCTTGTAAAGGTTTGTGTTGAAGAAAAGGTTGATATGATCATCAGCGGAGCGGGATTGCCATTAGATTTACCTAAACAAACAGCCGGTTCGGGTATTAAATTAATTCCGATCGTTTCGTCAGCCAGGGCTTTTAGCATTATCTACAGGAAATGGAAGCAAAATTACAATAAAATTCCTGACGGAGTAGTCCTCGAAGGCCCGATGGCCGGCGGACACCTTGGGTTCTCTTTTGATGATATTGTAAATGATAAAACGCCGTCACTGGAATATCTGGTAAAGGAATTAGTTGATTATGTATCCACACTTGAGGAAACAATTCCGGTTATTGCCGCAGGTGGTATTTTTGACGGTGAAGATATTGCCAGATTTTTGAAGATCGGGGCCTCGGGTGTGCAAATGGCAACACGGTTTGTATGCACCCATGAATGTGATGTTCACGAAGATTTTAAACAGGCCTATATCACAGCTAATAAGGAAGATATTACTGTAATTCACAGTCCTGTTGGGTTACCTGGAAGAGTTATTCTGAATGAATTTACACAAAGAGTGACCAAAGGTGAAACAATTCCGTTCCGATGTCCGCATCACTGCCTAAGATCCTGTAATCCGCGAACTGCACCTTTTTGTATTGCCAAGGTTTTGGCCGATGCATCGAAAGGGCGGCTGCATAATGCGTTTGTATTCGCCGGCAGCAATGCTTACCGTTGTACTGAGATCGTATCGGTAAAAACACTAATCAATCAGCTGAAAGAAGAATTAACTAATTCTCTGTAAATTAGGTTTTCAGCAGTCTTAAATCTGGTGATTAAAGTCATAAATCAGCCACTTTTATATTTTTAAATTTGGTGCTCGTTTGTTAACTAACCATTTCTTTAACTTTCGTCATCCCAATAATTTATTTTAATCTTCCGTAAAATTAATTAAACATGAAACAATTCATTGCGCTTATTATGATCTTAGTGATCGTTGTTAATTTGTCATGCCATGCTCAAGGTAAAGCAGCAAGTTTATCCATCCCCATTGAAAAGTATACTTTACCAAATGGTCTGACGGTTGTACTTAATGTTGACAAATCGGATCCAATTGTAGCTCAGGTAGTTTACTACCATGTTGGATCGAGTCGTGAAGTTGTTGGTAAGACAGGATTTGCTCATCTTTTTGAGCATATGATGTTTCAGAAATCAGAACACATTGGCGAGGATCAGCTATTTAAAATAATACAGGGAGCCGGCGGAACACTCAATGGCAGTACCAGTCAGGATGTGACCAACTATTATGAAATCGTACCAAAAAATGCACTTGAAGTGGCAATCTGGATGGAATCTGACAGGATGGGATACTTAACCAATACTGTTACAAGATCGGCTTTGACAAACCAGCAGAATGTCGTTCAGAATGAGAAACGCCAAAGTGTTGATAATGCTGCTTATGGATTCAATTCAAGTGTAATTGCAAAAAATCTTTTTCCTGCAGGCCATCCTTATAGCTGGACAGTGATTGGAGATATGCAAGACCTGACCAATGCCACTATCCAGGATGTAAAAGCATTTCATGATAAATATTACGTACCGAATAATGCAACACTTGTCATTTCAGGCGACTTTAACAAAGCCGAAGTAAAGGCATTGGTTGAAAAATATTATGGAGAGATCCCAGCCGGAAAACCAGTTGAAAAAAGGGTCGCCATGCCAGTAACACTACCCTCCACAGTTAAGTTATATCACGAAGATAATTTTGCCAAAGCGCCTCAGCTTACTATGGTGTTCCCATCAGCAGAGCAATTTTCAAAAGATTCGTATGCACTTGATTTTTTAGGAGAACTTCTCTCGGGGACCAAAAAATCACCCCTTTATGTTGTTTTAGTAAAAGATAAAAAACTAACCTCGCGTGTGATGGCCAGAAACAGATCACAGGAGATGGCCGGGAGTTTTATGATTTCAGTGGGCGCCAATCCGGATGTAAAACTTACCGAAGTAGAAAAAGCTATTTTCGAGGGATTTGAAAAATTTGAAAAAGATGGATTTACCGAGGATGATATCACGCAGATCAAAGCCACGCAAGAAACACAATTCTACAATTCGATAGCCAGCGTTCAGGGAAAAGCCTTTCAGCTTGCCGAATATGCTGTTTATACCAGAGATCCTTCTTATTATAAAAAAGACCTTGCCGCTACCCAGGCAGTAACGATGCAGGACATTAAAAATGTTTATCAGAAATATATCAAAGGGAAAAAATTTATCGAAACAAGCTTTGTGCCGAAAGGGAAAGTAAATTTGATTTCTGAAGGATCGCTCAATGCCGGAGTTGTAGAAGAAGACGTCGCAAATGCCGCTGAAGTAAAAACAACTGTTGCCGTTCAAGAGCCAGTTGTTTTGACTCCAACAAAATTCGATCGCATGGTGATGCCTGCAGTCGGACCGGATCCTTTGCTAAACGTTCCGCAGGTATGGACCTCTTCCTTAAGTAACGGAATAAAAGCCTGGGGAATCCAACAGCACGAATTGCCTCTTGTTCAATATTCGATTGTAATTGATGGTGGGCACATGGCTGAAACCATTGCAAAAGCCGGTCTGGCTAACCTTGTTGCATCGGTAATGAATGAAGGAACAAAAAACAAAACGCCTGAACAACTTGAAGCAGCTATCGGACTTCTGGGCGCTTCGATCAGAATTTCGGCAAGTAATTCCGATATTTCAATAGACGTAAGCACATTGACCAGTAATTTTGAAAAGACCATTGCATTGGTTGAGGAGATGCTCCTTGAACCAAGATGGGATATGGAGTCATTTACGCTCGCAAAGAGCCGTGTCATTAATACACTTAAACGGAATAAGGCCAATCCCAGCTACCTTGCTTCGACAACTTTTAACAAACTACTGTTCGGAGAAAACAATATCCTTGCTATTGAAGCTTCAGGAAATGAAGAATCAGTGAGTTCTATCACCATAGATGACCTGAAAAGTTATTACAACACCTTCTTTTCTCCTTCAATTGCCAAACTTATCGTTGCGGGCGATGTTGATCAGGCAAGAGTTAAATCCGCTTTTACAGGTCTTGATAAAAAATGGCATGCAAAAAAAGTAGAATTACCAGCTGTTAAAGTCCCTGTCGGTTCTGAAAAATCAGCAATCTATTTTGTAGATGTTCCCGGCGCCAAACAATCCATTATAACGATTGGATGCCTCTCGATGCCAAGAACCAATCCTGATTACTACCCGGCTCATGTTGCCAACTACAAATTAGGGGGATCTTTTAACGGAATTTTCAACCTTATTCTCAGAGAAGAGAAGGGTTTTACTTATGGAGCACGCTCCTCTTTTTCCGGATCAAAAGATTATGGTACATTTTCAGCCTCTTCAATGGTACGGACCAACTCAACATTTGAATCGGTATCCATATTCAAAACCGAGATGGAGAAATACCGCAAAACAATGCCACAGGAGTACATCAATTTCACAAAAGATGCCCTTATTAAAGGTAACGCGTTGCGTTTTGAGACAATCAGCAGCTTGTTAGGGATGCTGAATATTATGTCATCGTATGGGTTACCTGCCGATTACATTAAAAAAGAGGAGGGATTCATAAAAGGGCTTACAATAGAAAAGCAGCTGGAAATTGTCAATAAGTACATCGATCCTTCCAAAATGTATTATGTCGTGGTAGGAGATGCCAAAACACAACTGGACGAACTCGAAAAAATCGGCCTGGGCAAACCTATTCTGGTCAAATAATCCAGACTATCCAAAGGAACTTAAACAGAATACACTTACCCCGGAAGGGTAGCATCCTGAAATTTAGAGATGTTACTTTTCCGGGATAATTGCCTTTTTACTATTGCTCCATCCTTTTGGTCATACGGCATCTGTTCTTCAAACCTGAGAATCCTATGCAAACGCAAAGAGGCCACTGATGATCAGCGGCCTCTTTTGTATGGCAGATTAACTGCCGGTATTCAGTAGTATTATTATGGAGCTACTTCAAAAGTAACTTGTAAAGCATAGGTTGGTTTACCCGTTGCGACTGCAGAGTAAAAGAGAACGGCTGACATCGAAGCATCGGTCAATGAGGTAATGATACATTCGCTAGTGAAATCCATCAGACCTAAAAATCCGCCTTTTGTAAAACTTAAAGTCATTACACCCGGGTATGTTACATCACCTGCGGGAGTAGAGATGGTGTAGTTCTTGTTTTCGTTGATCGCGAAGGTAGCACCTGCAGGAGTTGTGAAAGCAGCAGTATATGCCAATCCAATTGGAGCATAAACTACACTTGTAGCTTTACCATTTAGTGCACAATAATAGTAGCCTGCAAAAATTCCTCCGCCTTTAGAATTGATAGTTAATGTGCCATCAGCCTTGAAAACAAATTCATCGGTATAAACCTTACTCATTCCGATATTGGCTAAAATACCACCCGGATAACTTGCCATTTGTGACAATGCGGCATTTGCAGTTGCAATTGTAAAAGTGGGAGAATTGGAATTTAACCGCCATTTTCTGCTGCTTGTACCAGTGCCGCCTGTGAGCAGCTGCAATTTAGTTTTTGGAGGTATTGTTACTTTGTTAGCAACAGTAACCTCGCCTCCAGGGCCTTTTATAGTCAAAGTAACGGTAAAATCTCTTCCGTATGAGGAATAGATATGAACCGGAGTATGAATTGTAGAGATGTAGCTGCCATCACCAAAATCCCATTCATATTTTGAGTAATCGGTGGCTTCTGCCGTAAGAGTAACCACATTACCAACGACCACAGAAGTAAAAGATGCTGTTGGTGCAGGAGTGTCTTTCTTGCAAGCAACAAAAAATATCAGCCCAAGTGTAAACAGGCCAGCTAATTTCAAGTATTTTTTCATTTGAAAAACATTAATTGTTTAGTTCTATGGATATAGATAATATAATTTGACAAATCTAAAAATAAAATAGGAGGAATCAATAGATTGAAGCGAAAATTGCACAATAATATTTTAAGCTTTTATAAGTTTGATTAACAAATATTTACAAATCGATTTTCCATGCTTCTCAATGATTATGACCCTTTAACAGCTGAAATGCGATGCTAATCGTCTGTTTTATTGGCCGTTTTAGGGTGCAACAATGACAATTGCAAAACAATTGCAGCCAGGACAAAAACAGACAGAACAGCAATATCCCGGCTTAAATTTCCCGAATCAGCCGACTTCCCTAATAATGTAGTAATCAGAGCGCCGGTAGAGATTCCTGCCAAGTTCATCAATCCGTATCCGGTAGCCCGATACCGCGGAGAAGCGAACTGACATAAGATGGGCATGCAGTTGACATCAAAGATACCAAAACCGAAACCGAACAACGATGCTCCAATCATAATGGGCAGAAAAGTATGGCCAAATCCAATGAACAATACGGCAGGAACTGTCATTGCAAGTCCTATCGTCCCTGTAAAAATTCTTCCACGCAGGTTGTGTTGAATCCATCTGTCAGAAAGCAATCCACCTACCATCACCCCAATGAGAGACGACATTGCCATCGTAATAGTGGAGAGCGGTCCTGCCTGCGACATATCAATGTGGAGATTATTGGAGAAAAGCGTCGGCAGCCAGCTTTTGGTTGCCCACCCAGGCAAACTTGGCGCCGAGAAATAAAACAAAATAACCCAGAATGAGATGTTGCCCAACAAAACTCCAACTCCTTTGAAAGCCTCTTTAAATCCTTTCCAAATGGTATTCGCCCTAGTCGCATCAAGAATGTAGCCCTTTTTCTCTTTCAAAAACAGAATCAGTACCACGCTATAAAGCATCCCAATTAAGCCAAACACGTGAAAGGTAGTCTGCCACGAAAAATTACTTGCAATGGTCGCACCAAATCCTCCAAGCGCCTGCCCAAGGTAAATGCCGGTCATGTGAAAACCTATAGCCAGTGAACGGTTCTTCCCCTGATGATAATCCGCAATCAAAGATAACCCGGCAGGAACATAAAAGGCTTCACTCACACCCATCAAGGCACGCAGGACATAAAGCTGATCAAATGTTTTGGCAAAGCCCATCATTAATGTAACTGCGGACCAAACAAACAGACTCCCCACGATCATCCATTTCCTGTTAAGCCGGTCGGCAATAATCCCTGAAATAGGACTCATCAGGGCATAGATCCAAAGGAAGACAGCCATCAATCGTCCAAAATTGGCAGCAGTTTCCAACTCCGCAATATCAATCATCATGGATGGTTTCATTGTCGAAAGCATCTGCCTGTCAATATAATTCAGTAATGCCACAAACCATAACAGGCCGACAACCAGCCAGGGATACCATTTTTTATTTTGCATATTGATCATTTAAGGAAACGCTTGAAAAAATCATCCATTTTAAGCTGGGAAAAATTATTTACCCGCTCTACAACATCCATAGCATGAGGCCATAAGGGAACTTTATAGTATACATTTGGAACGCCAAGACTATCGAGCCGCGCTTTTAACAGATCTGACTGACTGATTGGCACCAGATCATCGGAAGTTCCATGGAGGATCATCGTAGGAGGATCATTTTTATCCAGGTATTGGATTGGGGATGCCTCACGGTAAAGTTCAGGTGTCTCTCTGTAAGGATGACCGATAAAGGTGGTTACCAACTCCTGATGTTGTGCATATTCGGTCGTCAGGTCAATAGGTCCGTAGATATCAACTACTGCTTTAATCCGATGAGCACTTACCGGAACATTAACGGAATCTGTGTTTGCTGTTGATTTCTTCCACCCGTAGGCACCCAGCAGTGCCAAATGAGCCCCGGCAGATCCACCGATTAGCGCAATCCGGTCAGGATCATATCCATATTTTTCGCTATTGACATAAAACCATTGAATTGCATCCGTGATATCTTCGGCACATGCGGGGTACGGGCCATCTTTTAACAACCGGTAAGAAACAGTCGCTGTCATATAACCTTTCTTTGCAAAAGCCACAGTATAAACCTGATAATCAGACCTTTTCCCGCTTCTCCATCCTCCTCCGTGAATAAAGACCAGCAATGGTGATCCCTTTGAAAGGTTTTTTGGCTTATAAATATCCAGTTGCAGCGATTTTCCATTGATATTTTTATACTCAATATCTTTGATTACCTCAATATCAGAAGGAACATCAGGCGCCATATTGATCAATTTTTCCAGACCCGTTGCCACTGCAATGTAACCTGAAATAACAAAATGATAACCAACCGGAGGCTTTTCGGGATTTAGAGCGGACCCAACTCCAGGAATGATCATTAAAAAACTTCCCAAAAGAAGGGTGAACAGGAGAACGGAAAGTGATCGTTTAAGAACTTTTAATAGCATAAGAATAACTTTAGTTACTATATTAATTTGACCGTATTCTATCGCATTAGCAAACGCAGATATCCGGTATCATTGTGGTTAGTTAAGGTATTTCTTAAAAAATTCAGTCATCTTCAATTCCGAAAAATGATTGACTCGCTCAATAACATCCATCGTATGAGGCCATAACGGGACCTTGTAATAAACATTCGGAATAGCAAGGCTGTCGAGCTTCGCTTTTAGCAGGTCGGACTGACCGATTGGAACCGTCTGATCTGATGTTCCATGCAGAATCATTGTTGGAGGATCATATTTATCCAGGTAACGAATTGGGGAGGCTTCCAAAAATAGTTCGGGTGCCTGAGCATAGGAATGAGCAAGAAAAGAGATTACTGTTGAATTAGTTCTCGAAAATTCTGTGGTGAGGTCCGTTGGTCCGTATATATCAACTACTGCTTTAATTCTGTGTCTGTTTGAGCAAACAAAAGTTGAGTCGGTATTCGTCTTGACATTTTTCCATTCATAAGCTGCCAGCAAAGCAAGATGGGCTCCGGCAGATCCGCCGATCAATGCAATCCGGTTGGGATCATACCCATAATTATCGCCGTTTTTATATAACCACTGAACCGCATCTGTAATATCTTCGGCACATGCGGGATATGGGGCATCTTTCAGAAGACGGTAAGAGACAGTAGCTGTTACATAACCTTTTTTAGCAAAAGCAAGAAGGTAAACAAGGTAATCAGCCCGTTCACCCCCGCTCCATCCTCCGCCATGAATAAAGACGAGCAAAGGTGCCGTTTTATTCAGATCCTGAGATTTATAAAGATCGAGCTGAAGTGACTTTCCGTTGATATATTTGTATTCAATGTTTTTAACTTCTTTAATATCAGCAGGCACAGCCGGCCTTCTGTCAATCATTTTTTCTAAACCCATTTTAAAAGCGAGGAAAGTAATGCTTAAGAAATGATAACCAACGGGAGGTTTCTCACTATTTAAAGCCGACCAGGCCCGCGGAGTTATCATGAGCGCTCCGAAAGCGATTAAAAGGATTAAAAAAGCTGAAAGAATACGCTTTAAAACACCAGACTTCATGAATAGTTTGATTAATTAAATCTTATTATTTGTTCAATTCCCCGAGCATTTCCTTAAGATTCCTGTGTAATGTCGGGGCAGTTTCAGGACCGATCGAATTTACCTCACCGTACGGACGGTCTTTTCTGCCATAGGTATAAGGAGCCTCGGCATCCCATTGGCTCTTGGGTACGATATAACCAATTTCATCGTTAGCCAGGCCAAATACGAATTTAAATTTTCCGCCCATTAATTCCCTGATCGATGGAACTTCAACGGGAGATATTTTATAATCCTGACCCTCAGGAGCTTCCACGCCACCATTAATAAGTTCGGGATATATTTCACCCGGAAATGTTGCAAAAGAAAGCGGTCCGATTTTAAAAACGGCAACTTCAGAACGCATTTTCATCCAGCCTGTTGTCCCGCGGTCCAAGGTGCCAATGATTGTTCCAAGTTGAAACATCTTATTTTCAATGGGTAAAAAAAGCGTCCTGACAATTAATGAAATACTGGCAGTATCCACATTTATATCTGATTTTTCCATTGCATTTAATGCAATCAATCCCAACGCTTTACCTTGTGCTGCAGCTTTTTCAAATGTCGGCTCTTTAAACTCCTGACCCGTTGTTGGATCTTTTACTGTCAATCGCGGATGTGTGGTCATCAATCCGCCAACAGCACCGCTAATGTAGATTGCAACTCCGCCAATACCAGGCTTAACCAGACTATCGCCTTTGAAAACTCCCTTTTCAACAGCTTCGCGCACATAATGTGGAAAATCTGAAGTAATCAGCAGATTGTCGCTCCACAATGTTTCAGGGTGATCGCCCCAGGCAATCAATGAGCCAAGCACTTTGCCATTTTCGCGGTCGATTGCCTTGATAATTCTCATGCCGGCATCAAAGACCTGAGGATCCCTTGTATCAAGTACTAAAGGAGCTGCGCCGGCAAGATCCTCCGAAACAGCCAATCTTGCAGGACGGATATTTTTTACTGCAGACAAAACAGATTTAACAATCTGTTTTTTAACAAATTCAAAATGCTTTTTATTAATTCCGCTCTTAAATGGCGATTCGCCCCAGAGACCTAAGAAATCGGGACCTTCATGAGTATGGGTTGAGGTAATGATGGTGTAGTTAACTCCGGCTTCGGCGGGAATCCGTTTTCTGACATCAATCACATCGTCATTCATAAATCCGATAGCATCTAGAACAACGATAGCCAGCCTCGTATTTCCATCGTCGATCACCATTGTTCTGGCCCATGTGTCATCATGTATTCCATTGGCAGCCCTTTTATTTCCGAATCCGGCTATCCATACCGGATCAAAAACACCATTTCCGTTCCCGTCAATAAATGTATCTCCGTCTTTGGGATTATATTCTGCATCCTTATTTTTATCAATCCATCGGTCAGGAACTTCTGGTGTAATGGAGAATGCAGCAAACCCGGCATTTAAGGGGGCAGGTTTTCCACTTTCAATCTTTAAATCAGCTTTATAACCGGGATTCCGGTCTTTTAGATTTGAATAAAACCAAACTAATAATCCGATAACGGCTATAAGTAAAATTGATCCAAGTGCTTTAAAAAAAGTCTTCATCTGTTGTTGATATTATTTTTTATAATGTTTTTCCCGTTCCATCTCTTCATTATCTAAAGGAGGCCCTTGTTCGATCTTGCGCCAGTCAATAGTGCGTTTGTATTTTTTCATCGCTTTTTCGGCATCAAATATACGGGAATCGTGGAATTCCAAAGTATATGGAGAATAATTTGGTTCCGACGTGAAAAAATCCTGTAATAATGAAGCTGTAACATCAAACTGATTAACGTACGGAACATTCAGAATATTATAAATTGTTTTCAGGATAGATCCAAAATTAGCATGATTATGAGATACATATCCCCTTTTCACGTATGGGCCAGCCATCAGTAATACGGAGCGATGCGCGTCAATATGATCTCTTCCGCCTTGGGGATCATCCTCAGTAATAATCACAAGCATATTTTTCCAATATTTTGTTCGGGAAAGAAAATGCAAAATTCTGCCAACAGCCAAATCATTATCAACCATAAATGAGGACGGATAGCGATACCCATCCTCAGGACGAATATCAGCGCCATGATCGTTTGGAACCTGCATTGTAATTAAAGACGGCAATTTATCTTTCCCTTTGATCCATTTATTGGTAAACTCCCTTTCAAACTGATCCATACGGTATTGATCCGGAATATTGGTGTTAAATCCTGCATAATCATGACTGGTTCTTGTGAATAATGCTTTTTGCATGGGTACCATCACGCCGTGAGCAGCTCCCGTATTTGTGTCGTACCATTCTTCCCTCACATGTGCCGTTTCATTTGCTTCTCCAAAATTGTAGAACGACACATGCTGTCTGTCGAGCGCCTCCCATAATCCTCCAGTCTCGGCATAATCTTCAGGATCCATACTCCCAGTAGTACCCGGATGGCGCCTGCCTGAAGCCTTGGAAAATAGCTTGGTAGTCTTTGAAACACTCGAATTTGCTTCGACCCATTCGTTTGGAATGACACCCATCATCCAATGGTGGCCATGGATAGAGGCGTCACTGTCGCAATAGTAATTATCAGAAAAGGAAAATTGTTTGGCAGCCTTATGGTGATTAGGACTGATACGGAGGTTCGGAAATTTTTTCCGCAGTGAATCGGGCAGGGTATATTCGTTATGAACACCAAATCTGGCAATTGTGCTATCTCCCGTCGCATTTGAAAGCTGACCAAAGATCTCATCGTAAGTCCTGTTTTCCTTAGTAATGTATACAATATATTGGATTGGTGATTTTCGCAATCCGGGCAAAGGAGGCAAGGGATTAACTCCATCATCGGTCACTTCCGTACTTTTAAATGTATTCTCAATAGATTGTTTGGTATAAGCAGCCAACTGAGCGACATCCGGCATGCTCACTTTCTGAAAACTTCCCAACTGAATGTCGCCAATATAATATCCCTGTGGCGGAGGGACAAATCCCTTACCCCCATTGGGTCCTGCTCCGAGTCCACGACAGGTAATCACAAAAATATTCTTTTCATCTTTAGATAATTGAACTCTCGTCGGGCCCCATCCGGAAGGAATCAGGCCTTTGGTAGTTCTGGATTCTATGTCAATAACAGCAACAGCATTAAATCCCAGCAATGCGACATAAAGTGTTTTTTCGTCTTTGCTCAGGGTCAGTCCAAAAGGAAGTAATCCCCGGTATTTATCGATTCGGGCATCCACCAGAATTGGAATATCACCAACCAGCTTGTGATTTTTATAGTCAATAATAGAAATATTGTCATTCGTTGCATTTGAAACATACGCAAAACGTTCTCCCACTGCAATTGAATTTGGACTTGCTCCACCCACCACTTCAGCGTCTTCGATCATGTGTCCGATCTGATGACCGGTCTTAAACTTGTCCATCACCTTGTTCGTCTTCAAATCGATGGTGAATACACTCATGGCATCAGGATGCAACGGGCTGCCTACGCCCGGAATCTTGTGTCCTTCAACCCTCGTTCCATGGATCGACTGCCTGGTATTGTCCCCGTAAGGATGATGTGAAATTAAAAGAGCATCATAATTTTCGGGCGTTGCGCCTTTAATCAGCGGGTAATCATACATTCCAACATTCGCCACAAAGGCTGTATTTCTGTCAGGACTTAACGTTAATCCAAAAGGTTGACGGCCAACTTTAACGGATGCAGTTATCTTCCTGGTAGCCAAATCGATCCGCACCATTCTGAAATTACCCCGGTCCAGCACAATCAACTCATTTTTATTCTGATTATAAACCAGATCAGAAGTAAAACTGTCGTTATAATCAATACCATCAACAATACCGTTTAAGGAGATCGAATCAATACGGGTAAAGTTTTCGGTATCGTAAATGATCACTGCACCATTATCTCCGCCGCTAAGATAAACTGTCTTTGAGTCGTTTGCGAAGGCAACTCCCAAATAAGATCCTTTCGACAGCGGTGACTTAATTTTATGATCATAGCTTGGAACCCTGGTTGTGCCCAGAGAATTGAGATCAATTATGGTAAAAACCCCATTATGTAAAGTGACTGATTTTTTGCCGTCCGGCGAAAGGGCCATACCGAATGGGTCGTTTGTAATCCGGATAAAATTACCTGCCGGTGTTAAGAACCTGCCGCTAGGCAAAATAGTTGTACCTTCGGTATTGATAGCTGCAAATTTGTTTCCGGCCGGAACGGATAAGATTTCCAGACTTCCTTGCGAAAACGCGTTATGACAGATTAACGCCAGGATTGCAATGCTGGCAGAGCGAGTAAAAAAGTTCATAAAATATCAGCTTAAAATATCATTTTTTATTTGAGTCTAATTTAATAACAAAGATCTGTTTCTTTTGATCATTTTTCCCTTCTGCTTGAATTAAACGATTGAATGCCATTGTATTACCATCTCTGAACCATACCAGATTCGAAGGAGCCTCAGTTGTTCGAGGAGTAAGTCTTTGAAATCTCTTTGCAAACGGCTGATTTGAAATTTCGCAAAGTATGACGCTATTGTCCCAGATATAGGCGATTGAATGATTACTTTCACTCCATCTGCATCCACCCTGAACGTCCGAAATATGATCCGTTATCTGAACAGGCGCTCCACCGGCAGGGGCAATCAAAAAGATTTGCTGAACACCATTTTTATCTCTGCAGACATAGGAGATTTTGCTTCCATCGGCTGAGGAACGAACAACACCGCTACAACCCGGAAATTTACTGTCAGCCGTAAAAGTTAATCTTCGCTGAACTGTACCTTTGGGTGGCATCGGGAAAGAGGTAAGAGTTCCCTCAAGCGGACCGTATTCGCCAGGCACATTTAAAGAGTCGGGGATATCGACGACAAATAGATCATCCACAGGTTTTCCGTTTTTATCATTCACTTTTCCCAGGAATGCTCTGGCAACCTGTATTGAGCCGTCCTGTTTTTTATAACCACTGGCACCTATCCAGCTATCGGAAGCCGCATTGCTGATCTCGTCACTTCCGGGCGCAGGATTAGGAACTACCCTTACAACTACTGCACTGTAAAAAGTACCTCCAACATTCTCTCCGGCTTCATCTTTGTCAACCAGCACTTTATGATTTTGATTGGAAACTGCAATGGTCCGAAGATTCCATTTAACACCAGTCGAATCTTCCAATTTTTTCATTATCGCATCATTATAGGTATAGCCAACCCATTTGCCATCGCGGCTCCATTCGTGACGGTGTGTTCCTCCACGCAATGCACCAGGAGTAAAAGGGTAAGTTACATCCCTGGCATCCATAAGAATCGGGATATTTGGCTGACTGTCATCGACAATCACACCTGTACGGCGCCATTGCTGATAGGGATTTTTTTCGGTACAAACCGGCAAACCATGAATGAAAATGACCTTATTCTCAATAGGATGATAGCTCACCGCGCCGGCTCCTGGTCCATAATCATGATTATCAGGCACTCCAAAGAGAATTTGTATCTCTCCGGTTTCTACATTCACTCTTTCCACTGAAGGACTTCCGCCAATACCACCAACACCTGTTCGGGTGTCGTAAGCCAACCATTTTCCATCCGGTGAAAAATTGTCGTTATTATCCATATCGTGGTGTTTTGAGGAATCTTTAGTTAGCTGGACCTCTTTTAAATACACAGCCGGTGATGTACAGGATCCCAAGATCAAAATTCCCAGCAATAATTTATAGTTCATACGTTTTAGTTTAAATCAAACTTTAATTTCAGATACTTAATTACTGCATCATTCCCTTTCAGCGCATTTGCAGGAATAGGATGTTCTTTATCAAAAACCCGCAATTCCTCCTCAGGTAAAATTGTTATGAAGCTTTCGTCGAATCCGTTTTTGTAAGGAATCTTACCAAGGCTTAAATTCAGATGATGGGCAAGAAAAGGATAAACGGCAGACCGTTTGTTATATCCATAATCGTGAACCTCAGCCGGAAAATGAACATTTTCAATCCTGTTCTCTGCATTATACAAAGCATAAACTTTTTGTAGGTATGGATATTCAATGCGTGGCGTATTTCTTGTCCAGTCGGTGCCATCCGAGATGAGCAACATAGGCCGGGGTGCGCACAAGGCTGCAATCTCAACATTATTGGTTTGATGGTCTTTACTTTTATGAATAGGCATTCCGCTTTCGCAGGTACAACCTCCAAAAAAATGAGCTGACACCATTACAACAGGAACCGAAACTTTTATTCTGTTATCTATCGCCGTAAAAACAAAAGTCTGGGTGCCACCTCCGGATTCACCGGTCATTCCAATTCGTTCAGGATCAACATCGGAACGGGAAAGCAAATAATCCAATACGCGTTTACTGTTCCAGGTTTGCAGGAGCAAAGCAATTGGAATATCATGGGTTACTTGGCGTGAATCTGCATAGCCGACCATATCATACACGAAAACAATGGCACCCATACGGGCAAAAGCAGCGCACCGATCCTGAACTTCAGCCATTAACCGCCTGTTTTCCCAATGTCCATGCGGACATAAAATGGCAGCGCACTTCTTTTCAGTGTTAGAAGGTCTGTAAATATTGCCAGTCACATAGAACCCCGGAAAGCTCTCAAAAGCAACATTTTCAACTATATACCCATCAAACTTATGGGTGTTGTTAACAATTAATTTAAAGTTGTTATCGACCTTAGGCATTTGGTCGAATTTCATCCCCTGAATAATCCCTTTCCGGATAATTGCTGCACGTTTCTCCCAGGATTCAAGATCATTCCACTCAGAGGCAAATTTTTTCATCACCAAATTTCCCTGATCTTCAGTCCAATATTTCCCCTGACACAGGTAGTTTTCCTGGCTATGTCCGTTTAAACTCAAACCTAAAAACAGAAACAGCATGATAGATTTTACACTTTTTAAAATTTTCATAACAATCTTTTGTATTTAGTTAGTAAACAGTTTTTAGTAACTATTTTTCCGAACAATGCTAAACGGAAGAAACAGCTAAAAGTAGAATTGCCTGAAATCAAATACTTCGGCTATTTTGGATAAAGCACATTAAATATTAACCGTCGGTAAATAAATATAAAAATCTTCTACTTTTACAAAACATTACGATTTGCAATTTAATTAAATTGAAAGCCAAAACATGAATAAATTCAAATTTATATTTATTATCCTGTTGCTTTTCAGCATTATGCCGGATTCAGTATTTAGTGCCGAACAAGCGCAATCTCTCATTCCGGCACCGGCTTCGGCTAAATGGCAAAAGGGAAGTTTTACCCTTTCGGATAAAACCAAAATTATTGTTTCGCCGCTGAACAATGAAACAAAACTTTCAGCTGATCTTCTGGCACTTTTGGTGAAGAATCCTACAGGTCAGACACTCGTTATTGCGGAAGGAAGTAAGCCTTTCACTGGTTCAGTTTTCATGGTTCTTGACGGCTCGATAAAAAACGATGAAGGTTATCGTCTTGAAATTACACCCAAAGGGGTAACTATCCACGCGAAAACTGCAGTTGGACTGTTTTATGCTGTTCAAACCATCCGGCAGTTGCTTCCGGTAGCGATCGAGAAACCTTTGGTCATAAACGGATTGAAACTTACCCTTCCGGCTTGTGAAATAGCCGATGAACCACGGTTTGTTTACAGGGGAATGCACCTGGATGTAGGGCGGCATTTATTTCCGGTTGCCAGTATCAAGCGCTACATTGATATGCTTGCCCTTCACAAAATGAATACTTTTCACTGGCATCTCACTGAAGATCAAGGATGGAGGATAGAGATCAAAAAATATCCACGGCTCACTGAGATTGGCGCTTATCGCAAAGAGACTGTATCCGGCGCACAAAAAAAAGTGGGTAACACATTTGATGGAAAGCCTTATGGAGGATTTTACACCCAGAATGAAGTTCGCGAGATTGTAAAATATGCCAAATCAAAATTTATCACGGTAATTCCTGAAATTGAAATGCCCGGCCATGCTATTGCTGCGCTTACTTCCTATCCCGAATTATCATGTACCGGAGGTCCTTTCGAAGTCAGAAAATTGTGGGGGGTTGACGATGACGTATTTTGTGCAGGAAACGAGCAGGTTTTCAACTTTTTACAGGACGTACTCACTGAGGTGATGGATCTTTTCCCTTCAAAATACATCCACATTGGGGGAGATGAATGTCCGAAAAAACGTTGGGAGAAATGCGATAAGTGCCAAAAAAGGATGAAAGACGAAGGACTTAAAAATGAATTGGAGCTTCAAAGCTATTTTATCAGGAGGATTGAAAAATTTGTGAGCTCAAAGGGGAGAAATATCATTGGATGGGACGAGATTTTAGAAGGAGGACTGGCGCCTGGTGCAACGGTAATGTCGTGGCGTGGTGAAGAAGGTGGCATTGTGGCTGCCAAGTCAGGTCATGATGTAGTGATGACACCCGGGAAATATACTTATTTCTGTTATTACCAAAGCGAGAATCATGATGGTCAGCCACTTGCTCTTGGAGGATATGTTCCGCTTGAGCTGGTTTACGGCTATAATCCGACTCCTAGAGAACTGACAGCGGAGGAGCAAAAGCACATCCTTGGAGTTCAGGGATGTTTGTGGACTGAACAAATTCAGACCCCTGAAGTATTGGAATTCATGGCTTATCCGAGAACATTTGCAATTGCCGAAACAGGATGGACCCCTGACAATATGAAAAACTTTGAGAATTTCGTCACGCGGCTGAAGGTGTTAAATAAAAGATATGACGCCATCGGAATTAATTATTACAACGGCGAATACCGGGATACTAAGGCTCTGAAAGAAAAAAAGTGATCAATCCCGGTTTGATGATTTTTAATAAACAGACATTTGACTTACAATTCAGTTCTTATGGCACAAGGTTCGGATTATCCGGATCTTTTACCATAAGAATTGAATAATTTTCATTATATTTAGCTTATTAAAGAGTCGAGTTTTTAGTCAAAATTCTATCATTCAAAAGACCTGAGATGAAGATCCTCACAATTGCCTCCGTTCTGTTATTTCTTTCATCAGAATTAATGGCACAAACCTCACTGACCTATTCGAATAACGCCCTGATCGCAGGGGATTCTTTTGTTTATAAGGAGATTCAGTTTCCCGATCCGGGTAATGCGGGTCCAAATCAGATCTGGGATTTCTCAAAGATTCAGTTTACAGGAAAAATTCCAGTAAGTAATTTACAGACCGCAATTGTTCCCAAGACGAATGGAGTTGGGGTTTACAATTTATCGCTGAGCGAAAACGGATATGAGTATTTTATGAATTCGACACAGAACGGTCTGGAAGAGATGGGTTATGTAAATAAAGAGCTGAAATTGACCCTTAAATATTCTGATCCTGTTGTAAAAATGAAATATCCATTCTCTTACGGAGGACAGTTTACTGATCATTTTATAGGTATTGCCTCATACGATCCGGCAAACACAATTGACTTTTTTGGGGATTGCACTGTAACTGCTGATGCATATGGCAAGCTGATTCTTCCTGATCGTATCATCGAAAATACCTTGCGGATAAAATCGGTTAAAACCGGATTACAAATCAATATGTGCGGAACAACCGATGTGAAAATAGTTAAATACAACTGGTATGCGCCAGGTTACAGGTATCCTCTTTTAACCCTGAATAAGGTTGAAAACCGGCCAAGCGTTGGGATAATGCAAAATATAAATACAGCATTTATCAACACGCAGCAGCAGATAAAAACAGGTATATTAGAGCAAACAAAAATTTCTTCCACATCAACCGATCCTGTCAAGGGGAATGCAAAACAGGATGTTTCCGTCACGCTCTCACCTAATCCTTTTACAGATAAATGTATTTATGATTATTTACTAAGTGAACCGATGTCTGTTTCCATTGAACTATATAATATTTCAGGTAAAACTATCGCCTGGCTTGTAAAAGATCAGGTGCAGTCTGTCGGAATGCAAACCGGAGAAATCAGTTCCATGATGTACAGTTTAACACCTGGCGTTTATTTAGTTCGCTTTACTTTTGATAAACAGATTGTTATTGGGAAAATAGTTAAAATATAGGATCCACTTCATATTGTTTTAGGAATTATTCCAATGGCTTTTCCACGATCAGACTTGCTTGGACCGAAGCTGAATTAATAAAAAATTCAGGTTATTCCTTTGGACGCAATGTAGCTGACGCAGGATCAAGATTAAGATACCCGCCCCGGTGAATAATTCCAAGCTCCCTGTCCATACGCTCATCAACCGGATCGATGCCGGTTTGGCCGAGACGCTTTCGTACTTCACGCCGCAGCCACCAATATCCCGAATTCCACGAATAAAGGTGATGCCCATGTGGTTTGCCCGTGACTGTACTTATCGACTCATGAAAAGCAGGCATAAACGCCAGTTCTTTTTCCATCCTCCAAATGAGCTGATCATCTATCCATTTCGAATCTGCCCCATGAATCAATCCATCCAGATAATTGGCGCCGTCGTTTAAAAACCATGAACCACCATTGGTATAAACACCGCTGTGTCCTTCCAGCAAATCACCGTTTGCCTTGGAGATAACCCTCATTCCATAAGGTGATTGGATGCGCATCGTAGTTTCAAGATGATTTTTGACCATCTCGTCCGGCAATAATTTTTTACCAAAAACCACATAAGTAAGCACTTCTCCATACAAAGCATCCTGTCCGATATTTTCCTGTTGCAATAAGCTGGTAGCCATATAGCCACCCTCCTTGTTAAACATACGCTGATAACCGGAAATTGACCTGTCGATTTCTTCGTCGGTAACCGGAAAGCCAAGTTCCTTTGCAGCCATCAGCGCACCGCAATGAAATCCCTGATTGGAGGAGGGTGCATCATCGTCCTCGTAATTGAGCTGGTCGTGATAGGTTCTGAAACATTTTAATTCAGACTTTAGCCGGGGAGGGAAATACAAGCCATCCTTCTCATGTTCACGAATAAACCGGTAGGCACGTCCTATCGTTCGCAGATCCGGAGTTCCACCTGCCCTTTTAACCAATAGCGACCAGATCAGGTAATACTGCGAATTATCTTCATAATTTAGCCGTTCGAAAAAGATTGCAGCAAGTGCTTCGCGGTCAAACTTTACATCGTCCAAACCACGGCTCATATAAAACCCATCAGACACCCACTGTTTCCAGCCATAACCAACACCGGAAATAAAAATATAATCACTTTCGGTTCTCAGCAGGTTCCGGCGTAACAACAGATAGGAAGTGTTTCGCAAAATAGCTTCAATACCCGACTGATTGAACCCTTTGGCATTAGCCAAGGCCAGATGAGCAGCCAATTGAACATCGTACAGGGTTTTGACTTTGGATGTGAATATCCAGGTGGTCCATGTTTGGGTTTCACCCTGTTCGATATGTTGCCAACCATCGTAAGTGCCCCTATAGACGCTTACGGCATCCATATTAATTGGGAAAAAGAGTGTTCGCTTCGCAGAACCGTCGCCATTACAAAGTGATAATTGATTATTTTCTGTGTCAAGATTCATAAAACTTCTGTTTTCCCACATCCCCGGAGAATCGCCTATTATTCCATAAAGCTGGTCACTGACCCTGCATCCCAGAAACGGGAAAGTCTGAACACTCGCACCATTTCCAAATTCCGGGCCAGAGCAACCCGGGGAATATTTTGCTGATGATTTTTCTTCGCCCAAAAATGAGTAAAAAGCACCTTTAGGCAAAACCTTCCAGCCAAAATTCAAATAATACCGCTGGTCAGATTCGGCCTTGACGGTAACAATTCGCTCAATAAGTCCGGGAGTGATGGTCTTGTAGGTTTCCGAAATTTGAATACCTGATGCTTTGCCACCACTCAGACTTAAAACAGTGCCATTTTCGTATTTTTCTTTATACCGTATGGCAGTTTCCCCCGTCGGTTGTGCAACCAAAAGTGCTGCATTTTTGTCAAGAGATGAAAAAATCAGCTCCTTCCCATCCATTATCTGAACATATAAACCATCCGGCGAAGAACGAATAACCGGTCGGATATCGGCATTTACCACCGAATAAACAGACATCAAAATAATCGACATCAATATCTTACAGAATGTTAATTTCATTTTTTTGATTCTTAATGGTTCCTATTTATTTTGCCTTTGGTTGCCAATGCGCCCACATCGCGGCATAACCATTTGTCAGATTTGTAATGCGTTTCTCGAAGCGATCGGAAAGCCGCATCACGAAAATTTGTCGTATTCCATCTCGTTTTGAACCATATAATAACCACTTCCCATCCGGGGATGGTTCAGGGTGATAGTGCAAGGTTCCATCGGCCGAGTTGGTGAGTTGTTCGGATTTACAATCTAAACCAACCTGAAACAGTTCGACTTTATTGCCAATTAATAATTTTCAATGATCTCTGGTATTGATTTTCAGCATATTGTTAAAGCGGAATTACGGCAGTTAATTATTCGGATTACATCTGCTAATTTCTATTTGATAATTCCTTTCGTCAGATGGCGGACCTAATTCTTCATTCCTTTCGTCAGATGGCGGACCTAATTCTTCATTCCTTCCGTCAGATGACGGACCTAATTGAACCCTGATCATTATCTATACGCCGGTTCCGAAGGGCGAGGTTCTCCCTCAAAGCTCAGCTCAATTACACTTAACCACGGATCAGGTGGATACTGAGGCATATCGTGCAACCACACCCGGTCACCTTTTTGTTCGATCCTCGCATATTGACCGCTGGCAAGAAGGCAAGCAGATTTTACTTTACTTCCGCACCAGGCAATCGGTACAGTTGATCCCGGCCAACGCTGAACCAACAGATAAACTTTATCTTTCACTCTGGTTGCCATACCCAGATTTGGAGCACTTACGGGTGATGGTCCGGCGCCATAAACCGCTTTTCCATTGACTTTCATCCACTTCCCAATATTGCTGAGAATTTCAGCTTGCTCAATTGGAATTATTCCTTCCCCGTCGGGGCTGACATTCAATAAAAAATTACCGCTTTGCGAAGCGCAGGCAGCGATCAGCCGGAGTATTTCATGAACCGGTTTATAATTGCGGTCATATTGTGCATAGCCCCAGGTTCGATTCATGCAAAAGCATGACTCCCAAGGTCTTGACTGTGCATAAACCACATTTTCAGGAGTAGCGAAGTCGCCGGGCAAACCGGCCCGATCGTTGATTAGTATGTTAGGCTGTAGTTTGCGCGCCATATCCAGTAATTCATGCGAATGCCAGCGTTCGGTATTGTTAGGAGCCATGCCATCGAACCACAGTATATCAACTGTTCCGTAGTTGGAAAGCAGTTCGCGAACCTGGGCAAATGCCTGGTCACGGAGTAACTTCATGTTCGGTTCCGAAACGGGATAGCCTTGTGGTAAGACACCTGGAAAATGCCAGTCCGTCAGAGAATAATAAAAACCCATCTTTATGCCGGCAGCATGACAAGCCGATGCGAATTCTGCGATCAGGTCACGCTTTGCTCCAGTTTTTAGCGCACTAAAATCGGATATTTTACTATCAAAGAGGCAAAATCCATCATGATGTCTTGTGGTCAAAACAACATATTTCATGCCGGCTTCTTTAGCTTTAGCGACCCATTCTTTCGGATTATAATGCTGTGGATTAAACTGGTCTGCCAGAAGTTTATATTCTGAAAACGGAACATGTTCCTGATACATCAGCCATTCTCCCCGGCCCGGAACAGAATAAACACCCCAATGGATAAACATTCCAAACCGGGCTTCCTGCCACCACTGCATACCGGGATGAATTTTCTCTCTGGATTGGGCAAATGAACTGACAGTGAATGCAAATACGAGCAGCAGCAAGTACAAATATCTAAATTTCATCTTCATAACATTAAAATTAATCGGGAAGATTTATCGCCAAAATTCATTTTACTAAAATACTAACTGATGATTAATTAGTTACGTCAATTAAAGTTCTTTCTTTTCTGTCCTGTCCAATTTCACATCCTCAACACCATTCACCTGATGTGTGGAGAAATTGGTTACATTTTTGAGAATGAACTGTGGCGCTCCATCACCTTTTTGAGCATCAATATGGTAGAAACCGGCATCGTGAACATCATCGAGGACAAATGCAGGACGCTCATCGCGATTCATATACCGTAGCACGACGTCACTAACCCTCAGTCCTTTAACATACCGGAAATACATTCCGTAAGCAGGCATGGAGTGCCAGCGATAAGGATCGGGGTATATGTCGATATTTTGAGGAACATCTTTGCCGATCGCTTCTTTTGAAGCACCCGCCCGATAATTGATCCGGATATTACTCAGCGTCAGGTCTTCGATGTAATGGCCCGGAATACCCATTACCATTCCTGCTCCCAGTTCGGAAAACTTTGGTCGTGCACCAACATCATACACATTTATATTGCTGATTGTGATACGCCTGCAAATACCAACAGGAGTTCCTGCAGGACCGCGCATACGGGCATTTAACCGAATAAAGAAGGGAGTATCGGTGACATCGCGCATCGTAATATCGTTGATCAGCACATCTTCAATAAAACCGCCATCGGTAGTTTCGATACAGAACCCACGCGAATGTTCGAAAACACAATTAGAAACGGTGATATTCCTGAAACCACCGTTTGATTCTGTCCCCAGTTTCAAACGGCCTGTAATGCAGTGATTTGCTTCCGGATCCTCGTCTTTGAATATAGTTTTGAACGTGCCGTCCATTAATGTACCATGATCATAACCGTACACTTGGCAATTGGTAATGGTAACGTTCTCTGTAGCGCGTGCGTAACCCAATCCGAACGATGATTTCAGACAAAGTCCATCGTCAGTAGGCGAGTTGATGTTACAGTCTGAAATACGGACATTTTTGCAACAGTCAATATCGAAGGCATCGCGATCGGCGTCGGCACGTACATTATTGATGGTCAGATTATCGACACCAGTGGCCAGGATGCAGAAGTGACCACCATGCAGAATCGAGATGTCACGGATCGTGACGTTAAAACAATTTTTCAAACCGATCGCTTTGTTCCCCGAACCCTTAATGCCTGGTTTATCGTAAGTGTATAAGCCTCTGCCCCAGATCATGCCATTACCGGCAATAGCAATATCGCGCAGGCTATCACCATAAATCAGGCTGTTTTTCCAGTAGCTGTGTCCAAAATCCTGAAATTTTTTGTACCATGCATCTTCCTCAGGCAAGTCGTAACCTACACCATTTTTTTCACTATCTCCAATCAGCACGGCACCCTGATCAAGGTAAAGGGTGATCTTACTTTTCATCCTGATCGTAAATGAGAGAAAATTTCCTGCAGGAAAATAAACCGTTCCTCCCCCTTTCTTTGCAGCAGCATCTATTGCAGCATTAATTGCCTTGGTATTATTGGTTTTACCATCCCCGTTGGCCCCGAAATCAAGCACATTGTGAAAAACCTCTTTAGCAAAGACAGACAGAACCATTGAAAACATAAACAGCAGCGTTAGAGCCACTTTTGGATTCTTCATACGTTTATTCTTTTCTGTTTTTTAAAAATTCAATTAACGCGGCAGGGTTATCAGTTTGAATACCATCTGTTCCCCATTTCAATATTTGCTCCCACTCCTCAGGAGTTCCCTTTTTTTCATCGACAAAAACCTTTGAGTTATTCTGGTGAGCAGTAACAATAAAACTCTCGCTGAGTTGACGCATATCGCTGGCTAAAATCCTTGGATGAGTTTGTTTTACAACCTCCTGAATGTTTTTTTCAGGTCCGGGGTCTGGCATTGCGATGCATTTATAGCTCAATGTCTGCAATTGTTTGATTATCTCCATTCGCGAAGCGGGAATATACCAGATAATTTGACGTTCTATATCGTATTTCTGAATAATCCGGAGCAATTCAGGAACCAATGATTCTTTAAGATCGAGGTAAATACCAATCTGACCGCGACACAATTGAAGTATATCCTCTATTCCGGGAATGCGGGTGTTCTTCCAGTCAGAACCCGTTTTTTCGCCAATATCCATTTGTTTAAGCTCAGCCAATGTAAAATCCTTCACCATTCCGGTTTTCCCAATCACATACTGATCGATGGAGGCATTATGCACACTGACGATTCTTCCGTCTTTAGTGGCTCTGGTATCAATCTCAACAAAGTCGCATCCCAGGTCAATTGCTTTTTGAATTGCTGCAAGTGAATTTTCTGGAATACCTATATGAGCTCCCCGATGAGCAATTACATAAGTATTTCCAAAGTGGGGTTTGGGAAAATATTCCTGTACTGAAGCCTGAACTTTGCCATCGGGTGTACTGGAGGAGGCCCATTCAGGAACTGCTTTTAGAGCATCCATAAAATTATGAATGACATCGGTATGACAATCTTCCTGCCATCCACCCTCTCTGAGCCAGTGAAATTCTCCTGTTTGATCACAAACTACGCCATCTTCACGAATAAAATAAGTAATCCACGATAAATTTCGAAATGCGATTTCGCGGTACTTTTCTCCGCCACCTGCGGCGTAGAACATAGCAGTAACGGCACCAAAAGTAGAATTTATTCCTCCCCAAGCCCGTCTGTCAGTGTCTTGCTCCCCCATGCAAAAAACACCGCCCGGACGATCCATCCCAAAATTTCTGATCGCAAAATCGATGCACAACCCGGCATGTTCTTTCCACAGAGGGTCGAGTGCCTCTTTCTTTTCGATAAGATAGCGAGCCATATTCAAGGGAGCCCACGCATTTCGGTTATCTTCCTTTGGTTGATCTTCAAAAAACTGAACCCAAAGACATTTATCCTTGTCATCCGGAGCTTTCATCTGGAAATTAATAATCCATCTCCAAAGTTCTTCGCGCGAAGTCTTAAACTCCGGGTATTCCATAGCGATCAATGAATCAAACAGCCGCAGGATATAAACCATATTACCGCTTCGTTCACCCCAATATTTACCGCTTACAGCATCCACCCGAAAAGGCCAGGGAGAATGAAGTGCATCTCCTTCGCGTTTTGTTTTAGTCAGAATCCGCGCATTATGGACCGCCTGATCGAGATAACGTTTATCCTTTGTCACATTATACAGCTCAAGAAGAGCAAATCCGGCGATGCCACCTTTATCAGGTTCTATTACATTTTTGCCATAATCAGCATCATTCTGAGCGCTTTGCCGGAGTGGAAAATCGGTGATTAAACCTGTAGACCGGGTAAAACCCGGATAAACACCTTCATTTGCAGTATTTGCTTCTTTCACCAGATAATCGCCCATTTTTTTTGCCACCTCCAGCACTCTTTCATCACTTTTACCTTTGTATTCCCAATATTTCAGGTACGAAATAATACCCATACCATTTTGGGTGGCGGGGATAAAATCATTCCGGTACGAATGATAATTCTCGTCCATGAACGTGATGTAAACATACGAAGGATATCCATATTCGTTTACCGGAGCCTTCAGATACCAGTTCATTTCCTTCCCGATCGCATCATTCCAGGTGGTCCATGGAGCTAACTTTGGTTCCTTTTTGTTGTCATCGTAAACTGCCTCGTGCCACCCGATTTTTGTTGGCATATAATGATGGCTAGCTTGTGCGACAATAAGATTATGCTGAATAGTAACCAGTATAATAATTATGAACGGGAGATAGAATATCTTTTGACAGAACGTTTTCATAGGACACAGTATGGAACAGTATGTTTGTGATTGTAAATATAGAATTTTTAACACAAATGAAGTTCTATTTAAGCAGAACGATAGTTGACTTAATTCTATTCTCTAATTCCGGAACGCCAATCTCCTCCAAAGTAGCGTTTGCTGTATTACTAAACCACCCGCAGAACAGCACTTTTTTTGTAGGTACCGACTGTACTACCTTCCAGCAATAAGAAGGAACTGCAATATTGCCAATTTTTTTATTTCCAAAAAAACCGCCACAGATGATATATAACTTCTCTGATTGTGACCATTTTCTGATTTGAGTTTCGTTCGCTTTCCAAACACCTCTGTTAAGGTTTGGTGTTTGCGGCAAGCAATTATAATACCTGAAGGTGAGTTCATCCTTTTCGCAATCAAAGGCAAAATCTTCGGCATTAGCCAAATGTCCTTTGTCGTATTTGCTCCCTTTATAATCTTCATCTGTTGCGCACAGAAGTCGCGGATCGTCGTTTTTGAAATTTAAACCTGTCCGGCTGCAATTGCCTCCTCCTTTGTAAAGATAGTAACTTACATAAAGAGATTCCCGATAGGCATTACTAAAATTCGCTTTGTAGATACCTTTATCTACAATTAATTGCGAATAAACATTCCCCCATACTAATAGAATGAAGGAGAGCATTAAAAATGTTCTTTTCATCGTAAGTGTTTTTGTAAAAAATTTAAAGCCTAATGTATTCCTAATTTACAAAAATAAAATGACATTTTTGATTCAAATAAGAGAACGCAATACCTTTATTGCTTCGCATAATAAGCATCGATCCGTAGCTTTACATTTTGCCGGATATTCATCCAAAAAATATTATAATCGTAAATATGAAGGTTTTTAGGTTTTTGATCCTTATCATCTTTAAGTCCTGGCGCGTCAACCCAAAGTATTTTAGATACCGATTCAATTCCGGCGCCGGCAGAATGAGGTGTGATGGTTCTAAAGCCGTTCATGATACCCTGATGAAGATCCGGTGACCCCCAGTTTTCGGATGTGGTCCATGTTAACGGGTTGACACAAATTGAATTTCCTTTTTCAGCAGCAGCACCTTTGGGGATTTCGCCTTTTGAATAACTGCGCCATCCTACAAAACATCCGGTCTGGTCGGCAGTTTCACCTACCGAAAGTTTTTTAAAAGCATCTTTTTTAATCTGATATCCAACAATATAAGCGCATACCAATCGTTTTTGAAGTGGAGTGCCGTCAAAGAATTCCTGCAATAATCGAATGGCATGAAGCGTACCCTGGCTATGTGAGGCAATTATAATCGGACGTTTTTTGTTGTAATGACTAAGGAAATACAGAAAAGCTTTACGTACATCGTTGTATGCCAAATCGAAAGCCTGAATGGCGTTAGGTGTACCAAAGACATAAAAAGCCTTCATATTACCCTGCCGGTACCGGGGAGCAAAAACCCGGCAACTGCCATTAAATACAGTACTTTGAAATAGTATCGACCTTGAATCCGTCGTATTATTGACTACCGTATCATTGACATCAGCATTCCATTTCGCAGTTTCTTCATCTCCGAAAAACGAGGTCGGATGGATAAAAAACACATCGGCTCTGGTATCCCGAACCTCATCTTTCAAAAAATCGGGAATGCTGTCACTGGCATCAACTTTAAAAGGAGAGGCGGCCCAATTTTTAAGATTGCTATAATCGGGTTCTGGATTAGCGCTTTTCACATCCTTGATTCCGTGATTTTCTTCTCTTTGGTCTGGATTAAAACCCGTTCCCCTGCCAGGCGCAGTTGAAAAAAGAAAAAATGGAAGTATTATACTAAGAGAAAAAAATTTCATAGTTTGATAAATTTATTCGGCACCAATGATACGTTATACAGATCCTCAGAATAGCCTGCCACCGGTTTATTGAATAACTGGTTTTTCACCCATCTCGAAACGTAAAATACCTCCTTGAGCAATTTCCTGATGTTTAAACCAAAAACGATCAAGCAATACATCATTCAACCACACCTTTCGGACATATTTATTCTGAGGAGCATAATTATCGGCCACAATGGTAAGCATTTTATCACCAATATTAATCACTGCTTTTCTGAAAAGCGGTGCTCCAATCTGGTAAACATCAGATCCGGCTACGGGATATAACCCAAGCGAACTCCAGATGTACCATGATGACAGCGTTCCTGCATCATCATCACCATCAATTCCTTCATATCCAGGGCCATACTTATTATCCAGAATCCAGCGAACCCATTTCTGCGTCAGATCCGGCCGGCCAGCAGAATTGAAAAGGTAAGCCGCATGAAGATCGGGCTCATTGCCATGCCAGTAATACGATCCCGGATTCCATGGACCACGTTTGGGATTTGAGAGTGCGAAAAAATCGTTGAGCTCGCTTACAAAATATTCTTTCGTCTTAAAAAGTGAAATCAACCCTTCCGGATCAAAGAACAACGCCCACCGCCATTGCAAGGCACTCCCTTCGACATAAGCGTTGGTGTATTCGTGCTTTGAATCGGTATAGGTTAACATTAGCGGTTTAAATTTCTTCACAAACTCACCAGAGGACCTTCTGGGGTGGAAATATTGGGTTTCCGGATTCCATATGTTTCGATAAAATCCCGAATGTTCTTTAAATAACCGGGCATCTTCATTATGACCCAGCGCATTTGCCAGTTTAGAAATTGCATCATCGGCATAGGCATACTCCAGAGTTTTGCTGATCGATTTATCCATCAGATCGTCAGGACAATATCCATATTTCAGACAGTCGGTCATGCCACCTCTTGGCTTAAAACCCTCTTTCGGAATATCGATACCTAAGGCCGCTTTGCGCATTGCATGATAGGCCGTTTCAACATCAAAATTCTGAATTCCTTTCAGATATGATTCTGTGATAACAATATCAGCGGAAGCGCCAAGCATAGAACCGGTATAGCCATATCCCGAAGGCCATCGCGGAAGAACGCCACCTTGCTCGCACATCTTCACCAAAGAGACCATCATATCGCGCTGGTCTTTAGGTGTGATTAAGGTATATAGCGGATGTATTGTCCGGAAAGTATCCCATAATGACAGATCAGTAAAATATCGGAAATCGGTCGTTTTATGCACCTTTTTGTCAAAGCCCATATATTCGCCATTGACATCATTAAAAAGTGTGGGCATCTGAAGTGAATGATAAAGGGCAGTATAGAAGATATGTTTCTGATCATCGCTGCCACCCTCTATTTTTATCGTGCCAAGTTTATCTTCCCATGCCTGTTTGGCTTTGGCTACCATCTCATCGAAACTTATATCACCTGCCTCAGCGTTCAGATTGGCTCTGGCATTTTCGACACTTACGTACGAGATACCCAGTTTAAGTTCTACAACTTGTTCGGTGCCTAATTTATTAAAAGATAAATCAGCTCCTACTTTATCTCCCTGAGCATCAGATTTGTTCTGATAAGAAATTTTATCAGACCATAATGTATAACCTGCAAAGGGCTGGCTAAAATGAGCAGCAAAATAAATTTTCTCACCCCCATATCGTCCCGCAAAAGACCCAAAGGTTCTTATTGCACCCACAACTTCTTGTTTATCACGAATAACGTGAACCTCACCCTCTGTTGTTTTACCATGTCCAAGTGCACTGGAAACATCAATCAGGATATGTGGCATCTCCTCTTTTGAAAAAGTATAACGGTGAAATCCGGTGTGTTCGCCTGCTGTAAGTTCTGCAAGCACACCTTGCTTTTGGAACTTCACGGCATAAAAACCAGGGAAAGCCACCTCATCCTTGTGGGAAAATTGATTGTACCGCTCAGCCAGGTAATCTTTTTGACCATTTTTACCAATGACAGGCAAAACCCTGAAATGTCCGCCATCATAAGCCCCCGTACCAATCAATCGGGTATGACTAAAACCCATAATTTTATGATCGCCATAATAGTAACCGGCAGTGCTTACCGTTTTTTCCTTCCCAAACAACGAACCCAGAAAAAACTCTGTATCAGGACTTAACCGAACCATTCCAAAAGGCAGTGTCACTCCCGGAATATCATCTGCACTGGTATAAGTGGGGAAGCCGCCTGTCCCAATGAAAGAATTAACCCATTGTCCTAACACGCCGGGTTTGGCTGTTACCTGCAATTGACCTTGCTTAACACCAACCGTACGCTGATATCTGATGTAGACACCCAAAACCAGAGACCCCGCAATAACCAGCAACAAGAGTATGCCAACTAACAAATACTTTAATATTCTGATCATTTTTTTCATTCTTAAGATTTAATGATTTAACATGTTTTCTCTTATAAGCTTTCTGAAATTACTGATCCGATGAAAGGTCAGGTAATTGGCATTGTGAAAGTTATCTGCACCTCCGAATTCATCATCCCAGGCAGTACGCGACAAGAAAATGATATCTTTACCGTCGAATTGCCAGTCGATGTACTGAAAACCATGCTTCAAAACATCAGGATGGTGCAGAAGGACTTGATGAACAGTCCAGCTTTTAAGGTCTGCTGAACTCTTTATCACCAACGTATTTCTAACCGATCCGGCATCCATACCGGCGAATTCCGGAGTAATCATATTGCTGATTGTCCAGTAGCGATTAGATTTCGGATCGTATCGAATAGAAAATTTTCTGGAACCTCCTACAAAATCCAGGAATCCGGTAGCCGGATCAAAAGATGCCGTCAATCCATCTTCACTGATATTTACTACCGCAGCCAATTCACGGCCTTTTTCTGAAGTTGCCACCCGAAGAAAATCCACCAGCTTCCCATCCGGAGTGACGACGGCATTTCCTTCAATCCATCCGCCGAATTTACCATCAAGGTATACCGGATTATGTGTCAGAAAATTGGTGGTTGTCCAGCTTGCAGCGTTTAGCAGGTTGGCATCTAATGGTGCGGAAATAACCATCGCGCTATATCGTAAACCCCATTTCTGATTCTCTGATTTTGCATTTTCAATGGCCCGCCAGATTCGCCCTTTGTGGATTACCATAGGCATTGGAGCGGTATGATATTCACCCTCGCGCAGTAACCCATTCGCATTGCCGGACGGCTCAGTCCATGTAATTCCCCCATCCAAAGAACTGCGGATGATTAAATTACCGTGGTGCTTCCAGGTGCCCATTATGTATAAGACACCGTTATGTACAAAAAGATTTGACCAGAACTGCCCATGTATTTCAGATATTTTCCTCCATGACTTCCCTCTGTTTGTGGACCTATAAACAGCAGTTAACGCCTCTGAATGCTCTGTAGAGGCTGGCCCGAAAAAATCATTTGATGCCACATAATCGCCATTCGGAAGGATGCAGATACTCGGTGAACCAATGAATGTTTTCGTGGAAGCAGGAACATAATTCACTACAATGCCAGGGACTTTTGGTGATTGGGCATTTAGTTGAAACAAAGCGCCAAAGAGAGATAGCAGCAATATACCAATGTGAAGCCTTATTGTTATCATAGTAAATACCTGTATTAAAATAACGATGGATTGAAGTTCTATTTTTTCAAATGAAACAATACTGAAGCGGGAATTTCCTCTTTCCCAATTCCGGGTCCTTGCCATGAAACTTTCAGTCCATTACCTCCGCCTTCCTGGAAATATTTTACAGAAACAGGATGAAGTCCGGCTTGTAAGGCAATCGGTTTGTAGATTTCAGTCAGAGGATGCAATCCATCATTATTGATCAATAAACTACCATCAATCATCAATCTTCCACCATCATTGGTGGTCAGATAGAGGGTGTAAAGTCCGTCTTTCGGTATACGGATAAAGCCTTCATAATCGAAAGCGAAAAACACTTCTCTTTCACGGGGCTCAATTGTGAATGTCGGAATAATTCCGGTTTTCACAGGTTTAATGTTCGCAAATTCGTTTACCATCCTGAAATCACCGTGAATATACTGATAATAAAGACCTTGCTCCACCTCTCCAGGAAGAATTGGTTTACTCAAGCCGGTTTTAATAAGCTCTGCTTCTGAAGTTAAACTTTTTTCATTTCCTTTAAAGGCGGTCATTTTAATTGTGGTAGTCTTGTTGACGATAAAAGGCTCTTTGTATAACCTGGAATTTTTATCGGGTTGTGAACCATCGAGCGTAAAATAGATATCAGCACCTTCAGTATTGCATGACAGTTTCACCGAACAATCTTTTAAAAACATCCGGTTTGTTTCAATAAGGGAGGGTGTAGCGACGATGGGTGAAACATCATTTATTTGAGAATGTTCACAGTTTGAAGCCCAGTCTTTATTGGGATCAGAACCCATTTCAAAAATCAGACTTCCTCCCTTTATCAGCTCCGAATGTCTGATCCAAAATTGATTTAACTGTTTTCCGTTCAGTGTTGCCGATTGGATATAACGGTTTGTGGAAGAACTGTTTTTTGCTATAATAACGAATTCACCACCTTTATAATATTTCGGATCAAGTTTAATGGTTATTTTATTAAAGACAGGACCAGATAATTCATAAGCCGGTTCTGTTGAAGCACCTCCATCCATTTCAAAAAGTCCCATTGCACTCATCACATACCAGGCTCCCATCTGACCTTCGTCCTCGTCGCCGGGATAACCGTCAACAGGAGTGGTTCCATAATATTTGTCAATAATTTCCCGTACCCAGTACTGTGTCAGCCATGGTTTTCCGGAATAATTAAAGAGCCAGGCAGCCTGCATATTCGGTTGATTGCTGTGGTTTACGAACGCACTGGTAAAGATGGGAAGTGATTTTTTAAAGCCGGCTTCCAAACGGTTATTAAACTCCTCTTTCCCCATCAATTCAATCAAGCCTTTGAGATCGTGAGGAACGAACCAGCTGTATTGCCATGCATTCGCCTCAACATAATCGCGGGTACCAAAATTATCTTCTTTCCCAACAGCACTCTTGATTGGGGAGAACTCCTCAAGCCATGGACCCCCGGCATATTTGGGGCGCATGTAACCTGTAGAAGAGTCAAAAACATTGCGATAATTCTGAGCCCTTCGCATGAAATAGTTATAATCGTCCATCTTGCCCAGTGATTTGGCCATTTGTGCGACACACCAGTCGTCGAAGGCATATTCGAGTGTATTTGAGACAGGTCCGTCATCGGCAGGAACGAAGCCCATAGCCATATAAGGGACGATATTTCTGTTTCCAACATATCCTCCGCATTCGTGAGGTTTTGAAGGTGATGTCTGAATCTCTTTCATCGCCTTAAAGGCCTTTTCCGCATCAAAATTGCGGATTCCTTTTTGCCAGGCGCCTACGATAAGCGGAATTTCGTGTTCTGCAACCATAATTCCGGAGTATTCAATTCCGGCAGGACCATTAGACAGCCATCCGCCCTTATCATAAATCTCAAGCAACGACTTCACCCACTTTTCATTAACGTCAGGAGTAACAAGGCCCCAAAGCTGGTTTAGATTCCAGAAAGTCATCCAGAAAGCGTCGCACCCATAAACCGGAGATTCGGGGTCAGCCAGTTGCTGTACCTTTTCGCACATATCGGTATATTTTCCGTTCACATCGCTGTAGATGGTTCGGGCGCTGTATGAATGATAAAGGTTGGTGTAAAACTTCATTTTGTCGATTTCAGAACCACCTTCCACTTTAATTTTTCCAAGCAAATTGTTCCAGATTTCCCTCGCTCCCTGGTGAGCAGCATCAAAATCCCAGTTGTATGGGCCCAATTCTGTTTGCAGATTTAATCGTGCCTGTTCGGTACTGACATATGAAATACCCGTTTCCATTAAAACAATCTGGTCGTTACCCAGCTTAAATTTCAGAAATGCTCCAATATCGAGATCATTGGCAACACGAATCTCCTTTGTATCATCAATAATATCAGCACCTTGCCAGCCTCCCATCGTTTCAAATGGCCTGTTGAACCTGGCAACAAAATGAAGAACATAGTCGTTGAATCCGGCAACGCGATGAACAGAGCCTTCGATCTCCCGATCGCTTACTTTGCTGATTGAAGCCTCAACGAGAAGCGGCTTCCACTCTTCCGGCACCTGTAAATCAAAGAGGATATGTCCATCTTCACCTTTTGGGAAAGTGTAGCGCTGAAATCCACCTCGTGTGGTAGCAGTTAATTCTGCTTTTATACCGTAATCCTCCAAAAAAACAGAATAATAGCCCGGCGAAGCCTTTTCGGTATTATGGTTGATCCGTGAACGATAACCTAGCTCAGGATTATCTATCTTCCCCGGCTGTATCTTGATTTTACCCGTTCCCGGCATGGTTAAAAAACTCCCCATCGCCCACGAGTGAACATGACCAAAGCCACAAATACTGTTGTTTTTATATTCGTAACCGGCATCCATGGCATAGTCGTCGGTATTATCCGGACTTAACTTAACCATTCCAAAGGGCAGGCAAGGTCCGGGGAAAAGCATCCAGCGATTACCAGAGGTTCCCAAAAAAGGATCAACATAATCAACAGGCTGTTTTTGTTTAGTACATGAAGTGGCGACTATCATGCTCAGAATCACAAGAAGCAGGTGGAGGTTTTTCATAATAATTACGTTGTATTATGTTTAATCATCAATAAACA
This sequence comes from Mariniphaga sp., assembly GCA_037133495.1. Taxonomy (GTDB): domain Bacteria; phylum Bacteroidota; class Bacteroidia; order Bacteroidales; family Prolixibacteraceae; genus JAAFHB01. The sequence continues at coordinate 37,794 of JBAXOA010000001.1, forward strand.
GTTCATTCGCATTTATCTCGTGCTTTTCCATTTCGGGACCCGACCAGCTTACTTTCAAGGCTTTTGCCCCTCCGCACTGAAAATATTTCACAAGGATTTTATGCTGACCAGCTTTAAGACCAATACTGCCGGGTTCTTCTACTGCGCCATGATTGGCATCATTCTCAATCAGCTCTTTCCCGTCGATGAACAATCTGCTGCCATCGTTGGATATCAGGAAAAAATTGTAAATACCATCCTTGGGAACCTCAATATATCCGTGAAAACGATAACCATAGTAAGTCTGTTTAGGTGCATTTTTAATACTAAACACGTCGGTGATGCCTGATATAAGAGGCTTAGTGATATCAAGATCATCTGTAGTCACAAAAAACCTTTCAAAATAGTCGTAAGCTAATCCTTGTTTCACTTTGAGTTTGCCAGCCGGTTCATTTAAAACAGCTTTTTTAAGTTCAATATTGATGGAGATACCTGGCATTAACGTTTTGCAGAAAGAACGCATTTTCAGGATTGACGATTCCTTCACTACAAATGGCGAGGAATACAATTGAGATGTGGCCATGGGTTCGGTACCATCAAGCGTGTACCGTATTTCGGCATCTTTTGTGTCGCAGGCGAGCGTTATGGAAGTTGACTGACTAAACAAGGTTTCTCCAGATTTAATGTAGGGGACCATCGCCACCGGCTCGCCATTTTCAGAATAAGGGCGCTCTTTTAAGCCACTGCCCCACTGTTTGTTGGGTTTTGGACCCATCTCGAAAACCAGTTCAGAGCCATTCATGATATCATCGTGCCGAAGATATGAATTGCTGTAAACATTCCCGTTAAGGGTTGCGGACTGGATATAATAATTGTCATCCGAGATATTTATTGCCTTAACTACAAATTTCTTTCCATTCTCGAGGTTGATTGTGGCTTTTGCAAACAAAGGAGTGCCAATGGCATATATTTTCTGGCCTGGAGCTACTGAATAAAAACCCATTGAACTCAGGATATACCAGCCCGACATCTGACCACAATCTTCGTTGCCGGCCAATCCTTCCGGGGCGTTCTTATACAATTCGGTCATGATGCGGTGTGCAAGCGCCTGTGTCTTCCATGGTTCTCCCGCATAATCATAGAGATACGCGAGATGGTGGCCTGGTTCATTGCCATGCCAGTATTGCCCTATGGACCCTCTTTCATCGTTTCCTTTCTTCAATGTGAAAAGAACATCCAGCCATTCGGAGAATTTTTTGTCGCCTCCCATTAATGTTTTTAGTCCATCGGCATCATGAGGAACAAACATATACTGATAAGCATTTCCTTCTGAATAAGCAGAGTTGACCAATGGATCGAAAGGGGCAAGCCAGGTACGGTCGATCTTCTTCCCTCTCATAAATCCAGTGGATGAATCGAATACATTTTGGTAATTATGAGCACGCTGATGGTAATTCAGATAATCCTCCTTTGCCCCCATCTCCTTAGCCATCTGAGCTATACACCAGTCGTCGTAACAATATTCAAGTGTTTTGGAGACCGACTCACCCTGACGATCACAAGGAAGATACCCTATTCTTTTATAATATTTCAGTCCAAGTTTATCCAGTTCAGCACTATGTTTAACAGCCGTAAACGCTTTTTGCAGATCGTAATTTCGGATTCCTTTCATATAAGCATCCGCGATAACCGGTACCGCGTGATAGCCAAGCATATCATCGGTATAATTTCCGGCAAGCGGCCACATCGGAAGCCTGCCTCCATCATCGTGGATTTGCAGCAGTGTTTTTACAAAATCGGTTGTTCTTTCTTGATTGATAATGGTATACAATGGATGCAATGCGCGGAAAGTATCCCATAGAGAAAATACCGTGTAATTTGTAAATCCTGTTGCTTCATGCACTTTATGATCTGTTCCGCGGTACTTTCCATCAATATCCATAAACAGGTTAGGATTTAAAAAAGCGTGGTACATCGAGGTATAGAAATTTTTCAGATCCTCAGGTTTATCCCCTTCGACTTCAATCTTAGTCAGTTCTTTATTCCATGCAGCTTTGGCATCGCCGACTATCCTATTGAAATTCCAGTCCTTGATTTCTGCGGTAAGGTTCTTTCTGGCACCATCGATACTAACTGCCGATGTTCCCACTTTTACCAGAATAGCTTCTCCGTCTTTTGTTTTAAAATTAACGGAGGCCTTCACATTTTTCCCTTGTGCTTCAGAAGCGCCTTTTATAATAGCCTCATCCAGTGCGATATCCACAGATAAAAAGGGTTTGGAAAACCTGGCTACGAAATAGACAAATTGGTCCCAGGCCCAGCCGTGGGAACGACGTAATCCCTCAATCTCGGTGTCGCTGACTTTTTTGATATACAATTCTTCGGCTCCACCGGGATGGACGAGGTCGATAATCACATGTGAGCTATCGGATTTTGGGAACGTATATTTATGAAAACCACATCTTGGAGTTACGGTAAGTTCGGCTTTTACTCCATAATCCTTTAAAAAGACCGAATAATATCCAGGTGATGCTGTTTCCTGAAGATGATCGAATGAGGATTTGTATCCTGATTTATCCCCTTTTTCAACACCTGGAAGCAGATGTACCTTTCCGACGGTGGGCATAAAGAGAATATCGCGGTATTCAGGTTCGCCTACGCCGCTAAGGTGAGTATGTGAAAATCCGAGAATAGTTGAGTCCGGATAGTAGTATCCGCCACATACTCCTGCACCTGTCAGCTTTGTATCGGGACTGAGCTGTACTGATCCAAAAGGGTATGCAGCACCCGGCCAGGTATTCCCATCGGCAGCTGTTCCCATAAACGGATTAACCAATTGGGTATAGTCGCGGGATTGTCCATCGACTGAAGAGAAGGCAGAAGATAAGATAAGACTTACAAAAAACAGGAAAAAGAATTTATTAGCGCTCATTTCGAAATGGGTTATGCCGGTACTGTTAATTTGGTTGTGGATTTTAGTCAAAGGTACATTTGTCATTTGCCAAATACTTAATTAATATTGGTAAAAACACATTAAATTTAAATAATTTACTTTTCTGAAAACTAATCAATACATTTGAGTCTATCAATCGTATTGAAATTTACAGATTTCAGACTATTTCCTTAACAATCAAATCTATGCGAGCAACAATCTTAATATTCAACATCCTTCTGTCGGCTCATCTTTATGCCCAGGAATATAAAATTAAGCTTGAGCCTTCGAATGTCAAGTTTCAAGAGGTTGAATATGCTATGTGGATACCTGAAAACCTGGAAACTGTCAAGGGGATAATTTTTCATCAGCACGGATGTGGAGAATCGGCATTTAAATCAGGTCGTAATTCGTATCATGACGCGCAATGGAGGGCCTTGGCGAAGAAATGGGATTTCGCATTTATGAGTTCGTCATATGTGAGCAAGACTGATTGTCATGAGTGGATAGAGCCGGAGGAAGGTTCCTATGCAACATTTACCAAAGGAATTTCAGAAATTGCCAGGCAATCAAAACATAAAGAATTGGCATTTGCACCCTGGATAATCTGGGGCCATTCCGGAGGCGGACACTGGGCTTACAAGATGGTACTCCAGCATCCTGAAAAAATCATTTGTGCAGTATTAAAATCACCGGCATGGACGGACACAAGCAGTTTCGGATTAAAAGTTCCCATACTCTGTCTCTTGGGAATTCAGGAAAGTTACGATGTATTCAGCAATTTTGTATGGGCTACGGCTATTGAAGCAATGAAATACCGCATCAGAAAAGATGCCCCTGTTTGTATTGCTCCGGATCCAACTTCAGGCCACGAAAGTGCAAAATCACGTTTATTAGCCATCTCATTCATTGACGCGATATTAAAAATTCGGTTAACCGATAGTACTACGTTGATAAACAGGGACAATCAATGTTTTATAGATCTTGATAATTTCAAATTAACCAATGAATTAAAGGAGACAACTTACAAACCTAAGGGAAACTGGTTTCCAGACAGACCATTTGCTGAAAAATGGTCTGAATTTGTAAAAACCGGAAGTGTAACGGATAAGACACCACCCGCAGAAGCGCCCTATAATGTAGCAGTGCAATCTGACGGTAAAGATAATGTGATCAGATGGAATGCAAATGCAGACGTAGAAAGCGGAATAAAAGGTTTCAAAATATATCGGAACGATCAGCTGATCAATGCCGATTCTATTCAATTAAAATGGAATCTCAAGATTGATTACCATGACAATCCTCTAGACATAACTGATAAATTTGAATATGCTGACAAAAATCCGAAGACTAAAAAAAGTTATAAATATCAGGTTTCAATGATCAATCAAGCAGGATTAGAATCACCTAAAAGCCAAGCAGTATTTATCCGGAAAAACTAAATTAATTCGGCAACGTCATTTTTCTGAAAAATCAATCATGACATTAGTCTCCCGGAAACCTTTGGAACGAAAGGCCAGATAGATGACCCCTGCGAGCATCCAGATGCCTCCGATGACAAAAGTCTTCAACGGTAAGTTGAGCCAAATACCGAGGCAGAAAACAAATCCTATTCCTGCAGGGAGAAAATCGATCAAAAATCCTTTAATCGTTTTTACTTTCGCCTTAAAAAAATATTCTCTGAGGGATGCAACATTAACCCCCATAAATGCAAAAAAAGCTCCAAAATTAATCAGCAAGGCTGATTCTTCAAAATTCAGCAAAGCCGCTCCAATAAGAACCAGGCCACCTACAATCATGATATTATAATTCGGGGAGGAGTGCTTCTTATCCAGATGACCAAATATTTTTTTAGGAATTACGCCGTCTCTGCCCATTCCATAAAGCAGACGGGAAGCTCCAAGCTGTCCTGCTGCACCTGATCCGATACTGCCAAGAAGCAGAATGATGGTCAGGGATCCGTCTAATAATGCACCACCTATTCGGTTTGCTATTGATATAATCGCCGTATCCAAGGCACTATTTTGGGCTGCGGCATCGGGCAATCCTTGCGTAAATGAAGCCCAGTCAGGCCATGATAATTGTGCAAGGTAAACCTGTGCCCCGCTCCAAACACCGGTAATCAGACAGGTCAGAAGTGCACCTATCATAATATTTTTTCTGGGGTTTTTCACCTCTTCGGATAAAGTCGTAATGCCGTCAAATCCAATATAGGTCAATGCAGCCAATGCCGTAGCTGACCCCACAGCACCGAAAGAAAAGGTTTCAGGGTTATAAAACGGACGAACAGAAAACAGCCCTCCTAATCCATTTTGAATAAAGATATAACGTATTGCAGCCGCCATAAAATAAAATACCACAACACTCATTATAATCATCAAGATTGTATTTGTTCTTGATGCCATCCTGATTCCCTTAAGATTTAGCCACGAAAAACCAGCAACAAAGAAAAGTATCCAAAACGGATAAGGGATGAAAGGCAACATATGGTTTGCTGTAATACTCGAATAAATAACACAAATAATTGGGATAAACATATAATCCATAAACATCGACCAGCCGGAAACAAACCCGAGATAGGGGTGCAATCCCTTCCCTACATAGGTATAGGCTGATCCTGCGGAGGGATACAGATTTGCCATTCTTCCATAGCTAATAGCCGTAAATATCATTGCGACCATAGCAATCAGGATAGTAGTTACGGCATGTCCTTTAGAAATGTCGTTGGCATGACCAAAAAGGGGCAATGCCGCAACCGGTTGAATAAGAATAATTCCGTAGATGACAATATCTCGTAAAGACAAGACTCTAAGTAACTTGCCTTCTGAATTGGTTTCCTGAATAGACATATTTCTGTTTTTCCTTTAAATAATATTTTACGCTTATTGCCGATCCAGTTGTTTTTCTACTTTTTCTGACAATGGTTGCAAATGTATTAAATCCTCTTTAAAATGAAAATTTTCAAAGCCGGATTGACTGTTTTTTTCAAAAAGGTTATTTTGTTAATTGAAATGCAGGCTTGGCTACTCCTTGGATTTAAACAATATAGATTCCGGGATTGGCTGATACCTGATCTCATCTGAGCTATATCCAACGAACAAGGCGGTACCTCCGCCACTTTGAAAATACTCAACGTTTATGAGATGCTTCCCTTCCTTGAGAAACAGTGAGTTACTCATCTCTTTTACTCCGTGCTCACCGTCATTATCGATCAAAAGTTGATTGTCCATATATAATTTACTCCCATCATTTGAGGAGATGTAAAAGGTATATTTCCCTGCTTTGTCAATCTGAATGAAGGATTTAAGGCGAAGCGCGAAATTAGTTTTAGGCGTATGGATTTTCTTCACTCCGAATTGAAATACTTTTCCACTGGCTACAGGATTCAGTTTATCAAATTCCGGTAGTTTTATAAAAGTTCCCGGATAGAGCGACCAGATTATTCCATTTTTTTCAGGATCGACATAATTGTAGATCACTTTTGACTGATTGCTGGAATGGTACCCGTTGATGAAAGCTTGCGCCCGAACAGTTGTGTTAATTGATATTTCCAATGGCTTTTCGTAAACCGGCGATGCCTCGTTGAGCTCTTTTCCATCAATCGAATAATGAATTTTTGCAGCACTATCCTTACAGGTTATTATAACAGTTAGTTTATCCCCTTTTTTTAAAATGGTATCAGCCGGAGTGATCACAGGAGTTGAGACATAGGGTTCTGTAGTATTGATTTTCACACCGTTTGAAATAAGAGCATAGTTTCCGGACTTAATCTCAAAGACTGCCCAATTATTTTCCCATCTGATAAATTTAACACCATCACTTTTAAAAGCCGGCTTATTCCCTTCCATCACCTCCTCTTTATTGATAGTAGGCACATAAACTGTGGCAGTTGTGTTCGCAGGAATTGTAATATTCCATTTGAATTTGTCATTCTCCAGTTTCCAGGCACTTTTTATGATTCCATAGCTGGAATTGAAAGATGCATCCACATATTTTAAATCTCCCAATACATAAGGCTTCATAATAATATGCCTGAAGGCGGGGATTTCAGGATCGGCCTTGATGCCCGCCAAATTCTCATAGTACCAAATGATCAGATCCCCCAAAAGCATCACGTGATTTCCTGAATTCATGCCCGGATCACCATAATCTCCGTTCCAAAGTTCCCATATAGTAGTCGCACCACGAGTAACCATATAACCCCAACCCGGATAAGTACTTTGCGAGGCCAGTTTAAATGCTACATCTTCATGTCCGTTAATGGTTAAAGTACGCATAAGCCATTGTCCCCCAATAATCCCATTTCCAACATGTCCGGCATTTTCACCTAAAATTTTCTGCAGCAGATTATCCACTATTTTATCTTTATACTCATCAGGAACGAGCTTAAATGCAAGGGCTAAAATACTCGCCGTACAGGTATTATTACTGTATTTACCCTCAATTACATCGAGGAATTTTGTATTGAAAGCAGTTTTCATCTCTGTTGCGGTTTTAGAATACGATTCCGCATCATTCTCTTTACCCAGTAACCGGGCAAACTTTTCCATCAGTTTTAGTTCATAATAGAAATAGGCAGTTCCGATGTATTCGGCGCTCGTAATTCTTTGCGGATCACTGGAAAGAATAAGTTTAACATCTTCCGGCGGAACGCACCAGTCACCATAAGTATCCTTTGGCATGATACCATCTTTTAAAAACCCGCTCATATGCTCAACCCATTTTTGCATAGACGGGTAATTGCTTTCTAGCGTTTTTACATCTCCATATTGGGTGTAGAGCATATCTGAAGCAAAGAGAAAAGTCCCGGGCCAGGTGGTATTATCGCTGTAAATGGGCCAAAAGGAAGGAGCAACATCGGGGAGACTGCCGCTCGGAAGCTGTGCATCTTTGATGTCGGTCACCCATTTATTGTAGAGTTTCGAAATATCAAAAATATAGCTCTCTCCGGTACATTCTGCAGAGCGATCACCCAGCCAGCCTTGTCTTTCGTCTCTTTGCGGACAATCGGTCGGCATACTTCTGTAATTCCCCCTGATTCCCCAGAAAGCATTCTTATAAATACTATTAATCAATGGGTTGGAGCATGTAAATGTACCTGTAACTTCAAGTGCATCGTGTACGACTTTTCCTTTAATAGCAGATAATGCCGGGATGCCCGGATATCCGGTCATTTCCACAAACCGGAATCCATGATAGGTGAACCGAGGTTCCCATTTTTCTGCCCCGTCGCCTTTCAATATATAGGTGTCCGTAACTTCAGCGCTTCGGATATTCGCCAAAAACAGACTGCCATCCTCTTTTAATGTCTCAGCAAATCTCAGCGATACTTTGTCGCCTTTGTTTCCCTTTACCAATAATTCAACCCAACCGACCATATTCTGCCCCATATCAAAAATAAAAGTCCCGGGCTTTATTTCTTTTACTGAAACAGGAGCGATTTGATCCATTATTTTAATCGGATCAATAGGCTGAGCCACTAATACTTCACCCGGCTTTTCTACAAGTTCAGCTTTCATCCAGTCTGCATCATTAAAACCTGTGTTATTCCAGCCATTTAACTCCATCCGGGCATCATAAAACTCACCGTCAAATTCGTTGTTTTTGCGGACAGGGCCATTAGCAGTAATTTTCCATGATTCATCGGTGATTATTGTGCTATTCGTACCATCTTCATACTGAATTTCTAACTGACAGATAACCTTAGGGAAACGAAAAGTTTTGGGTTTTTCGGCTCTGGGAGCAAAGAACCGCCCATTTCCAAGTATCACACCGATGGCATTTTTATCGGAATGTAAAAACTTTGTCACATCAAAAGTCATGTAGAAAGCTCTTTTATTGTATTCCGACAGGCCAGGAGCCAATACTTGGTCTCCAATTTTTTCTCCGTTGAGGTAAAGTTCAAATAATCCGAGGCCTGAAATAAAAGCCGTTGCAGATTTTACTTTTTTCTCAACATTAAATTCATGTCTCAACATTCTTGCCGAGAGCACACGGTGTTCCGCCTCAGGATCATCACCGCCAACCGCTTTGTCGAGTCCGATCCATTTTGCTTTCCAATCCGATTCTTTGAACAGTCCGGTTGTCCAGTATGATGATTCACTTGAATATACCTTGCCATTCTGATCCCAGATTTTCACTTTCCAAAAATATTTCTGATTGCTTTGAAGAGGTTTACCGGCATATAGGATTTGGATGGATTTATCTGATGAAATCTTTTGACTATCCCAAAGATCAGGAATATTCTCATCCAGTTTTTTTAAATCAGACGAAACGATTATTTGGAATGCAGACTGATTTACACCTCGCTGAGCGGATACAATGATCCAGCTAAACCGGGGTTTTTCAATATCCACGCCTAGTGGATTTACTTTATATTCACATTTTAGACTGATAACATCCACGCGTGGTTTCTCGCTGCAGGAACTGAAGAAAAATAACAAGATAAAAATTCTGATGATTGTTTTCATTGGTAAGTTATTGGTGATATTTATATTTGATTATCATTTGAATAAACCAAACCCCATGGTTTTCTGATCTGATCCATAATTTCCATGATTTGAACGGACTCGTCGAGGGGCATATATGGGGATTCTTTTAAACCTGCATTCAAACAGCGCATTACTTCTTTGGCTTCATAATTGAGTGCATTTCCTATTATCGGCATTTCAATTACATCGACTTCCTCCCTATTGATAAATAATGATGCCTTTGTTGGAACTGCAAAAACATCATAAACCTTTATATATCCTTCTGTTCCAAGTATATACGCTTCATTTGAAGCGGCTGTTTTCAAAGCGAATGATAAATCAGCCATTTCCCCTTTATCATATTTTAGGATGGCAATACCTTGCTCATCAGAGCCTAATTCTCCGATATGACCCAGACCAACGACTTCTACGGGTGATTTTTTAAAGATCATGGATGCGAATGAGATGACATAAACCCCCACATCCAGGAGGGCTCCTCCTCCTAATCCGGGGTTTAATTGACGCGCCCCCGGCTGGAATACTCCTCGGGCGCAACGGGAAGCTTTTACCATACGCACTTCGCCAATTCGACCATCTCTGACCCATTCTAAAACCGATTTAATCAAAGGAACATGCCGGGTAATCATCGCTTCCATGAGAAATACATTATTTTCGCGGGCAATACGAACCATTTCTCTGGCTTCAGCGGCATTGATCGTAAAGGCCTTTTCGCACAGCACAGCTTTCCCTTTCCGCATGCACATCACACTGTTTTCGAGGTGAAATGAGTGTGGTGTTCCAATATATACGACATCAATTTCCGGATCGTCAGCCAACTCCTGATAGGTGGCATAGGCTTTAGGAACATTATATTGTGCAGCAAAAGTGGTCGCGGTTTTCAGGTCTCTGGATGATATGGCGGTTAGCTCAGCATCAGGCAGAATCGCCAATGCATCGGCAAACTTACCAGAAATGTGCCCCGTGCCAATTATTCCCCATTTGATTTTGCTTTCCATATAAAGAATGATTAACCTTTAAGAAATAATCTCCAGATCCAATCGTTAAACTGTTGGGACGCTTTTACTGAACCTAAGGCCAGCATTAGTCCGATTAAAGGAGACAGACTTAAAACATTTGCAATAATTGAAATCATGCTGTTCTTCGATTCAGATGCCGAGATGCCATAAATCAAAGCGACACCAACCAGAGTCCATAATACCCAAAGTATTCCAAATCCATTTTTCATATTTATATTTTTAAAAATATAAGTAATCAGAGCAATTAATTATTGAAGTTTCATTTTGTTTCCAGCCAAAGCTGAAAGTTTTCAAAATTCACGGTAGAAACCTTTTGATCATTCGCACCACCGGCAAGACCAATGTCCATTTTAGCTGCCAAACCCGGAATCTCGCCGGATTCTCTGGAAACGATCCAGTTTTTACCATCAAAGCTGTAATAGCCTGAAAAACGGCTGCCGTGACGGACCAGTTTCAGCCAAACAGGCATAGGCTGATCAACTCCGTAATTTTTACTTTTTGTATTGTGCATGCAGCCGTCACCAAATTCGTCCCATTGTGCGCCACATCGTTTAGTGGTCGAGAACAATAAAAATGACCCAAGGGTGCTGCCCTTTACCGCATTGCCTTTTGACAGATCGTTTCTGACAAATATACCTGCCCTAAACCATTCGCTGATTCCTTCGCTAAAAGCGGTTACTTTTACGATTGCAACAAAATTTCCTTCGATTGCCCCTTTCAGATAAACTGTTCCGTATGAATCTTCGGCATGCAGGAAATCAGTTCCCGCAGCAGTAATGGCATAATGATTTTTCTGAGTATCAAAGTCAAATTTGCAAGGTTTAGCTGTTGCGGTACAATAAGTCAGGAATGACGAACCGGAAATATCCGCTTTTCGAACCTGATAAACCGATATTTTAACCGGAAGCTGATTGGCAATCGTAACTGAATGATGTCCGGCTTCAAGCAGACTGGAAAATTCAATCCGTTTTATCTCATGTCCTTTGAAACTAATTTCCTTCACTGCAATGGCCTTGTCATCGACTATCAATTCAATCCTTTGGGTTATTTCTTCAGATCTAACATTTTGAGCTTCTACACTAACAGTCAAAGAATCTCCCTGAGGTAATTCCGAAAATGGCGTTTTTAAATCCCGGTAGATTACAAACAACGGATCGCCTGTTATCACGACTTCCTGCTGCGGTGTTTTGCCAATTGCTACTGTATGTTTTCCCGGATCAAAGAACTTGTATTTAAATTCAATCTTTCGCTCATTATTTGATATAAAAGGAAGTTTTTTAGAACTTACAACCTTACCATCAACATATAAACAGATCTCCTCCATTCCAGTTGAACCATTGTTCGCTATGGTAGCTGTAATAGAGAAATCACTTCCTGTATTGGTTTGGTCAACTGGCTTGACACCAAGATTCCGGTAAATTAAATCGGTTTTCCCAGTAATGAATTCTTCCGGCTGATTAACCGGAGCATCAATAATGAAGTTGTTTTCATACACATTATCAATTAGATAACAAGCACACAATTTCATTTCGCCTTGCCTCAGGTTATAGTAGGTGTTATCGGTCACTTTCCAGCCGGATGCCATATTCTGAAAAAACAAGGCAACATTTTCATTCGTCGCGGCCGGGTGAACATCATGTATGAGGTTATTACACACCACCGAGCCCGGACTCAATCCATAAACAGCAATGCCTCCTTCGTCATCACGTTTCATATTCGTAAACGACACATGATTGTATTCAGCCAGATGACTTCCGTCGCTGGTCTCTTCGATATTGGGCCAGGAGCCAAGAGTTATCCCATAACTACCTACATTGGAGATAAAATTATGCGAAACCGTTGTTCTCAACGCATTATAAGTCGAGATGCCGGTGGCTGCAATCTGAATATTTGTGATCTTGTTAAAGGAGATCACATTGTCGCTAACCATATCGTTCCAGTTTTCAGGTTTTGGCTTGCCAGCCATTATAATTCCACTTCCTTTTGCATCGTTGATCACATTTTTGCTGATCAGATTATGATAACATCCAACTCCAAACCGGATAGCTGCCTGACTGACATTTTCAATTCGGTTCTTCAATAGTTCACAGTTTTTGGCATATTGAAATGATATGGTTCCTCCCCCACCTGAACGGGTATTTTCAAATTTAAGATTATAAAACCGCAGGTTCCGAACCGGATTTTCACGTGTACCCGATACATCCAACAGGCTCTCCAGTTTGGGAAAGGCCACAGATGCCGTATTTGGATCACCTGTTTCCTTGCCGGGTATAAAACTGATTGTATGTGCCTTATCATTGAAATACCATTCATTGACCGAATCCATCAGTTCCTCGACATTCTCCACATAGTATTTTGGAGGAATGATAAGCATATCCGGAGACGGAGAGCTCAGCCATGCGGTATGAGTTTTTTCATCTATTCGGGAAATACTGGAATGAATGGCGCCCCACCTTATTGTCATATGGATCCGGTTGGTTACCAGCCCTTTCCATGACTTAAGATCGCCTGCTCTAAATTTGAAAGAGACAGAATCGGTGGGCTGACCATCTGTATAGCAGAACCCGGTATTTGGAGTGCGTGCAAGAGTAAGCCGTTTGCCATTGACATAAAGATCAGTCACTTCTGTCTGTTTAAGAGGAGCTGTCCATATTCCATTTTTCTTTTTCTCCCAGCCGGTTATTTTTTCACCTCCTGAAATAACAGGCACCTCTCCGGGGTAGGCCGCATATGTAACATAATAGTCTTTTAATTCGTGATACTCGAAAGCACCTGTAGGCAAATCAGTTTCGATGCGTTCGCCACCGTCGGAGGGAGAAAAGTCAAGCCGCTCAGGAATTGAATAAACTCCATTTCGAATCAAAACGAGGATATCGCGACCGGCACCATACTGATGAGGTGTACCAATAAATCTTTTATCGACAGCCCGCTTTTTAAGTTTATATACCTCTTCCTTCAATTTAGAGACTGCCTGTTTGGCTCTGCCAATTGTTGCAAAAGGTCCATCAGTTCGATTTTTATCAGTTTCAGCCAGTTTCCCGGACCAGTTGTCATTACCTGAAGGAGAAACATAAAAATCTGCGGCTGTACCCTTTAAGGAATATTCGGTTTTTTCCACTCCCCGGACGAATTGGCCTTGCGCATTGCCCATTGCAGGAAACAAGAGTAAAGAGATTATCAAAAGCAGACCTGCAATAATGCGTACGTAATTAAAACTGGTTTTCATAAAGCGTGTTTTTTTATTCAAGTTCAGAATTCATAATACCCCTGCTTAATCTATTTCACCACCACTGTTTCGGTTGACTTTATGTCCGCAGAAGAACCGCCAACCATTAATTTAAAAGTTCCCGGTTCGACAACGAAAGCTTTTTTGTTAACATCCCAACAGGCAAGATCCTTCACCGGAAAGACAAGCTCTACGGTCTTACTTTCATTTGGCTGAAGAGTGACCCGGTCAAAACTAACCAGTTGTTTTTCAGGTCTGAGCACACCCGATTTTTCATCATGGGCATAAAGTTGAACCACCTCATCACCGGTACGTGATCCAGTATTTTTTACAACAACTCTGGCGGTTATATTTCCTGCAGCATCAACAGTTTTGGAGATAACCTGCAATTTTCCATAGCTAAAGTGAGTATAGCTGAGTCCAAATCCGAACGGATAAAGTACCTCACAGATTTGTGATTTATCGCTCACATTGTTACCATACATGTAAGTTCTCCCTTTACGGATATCATAATCGCTGATGGAAGGCATGTTTTCAACCGATTTATAGAAGGTCATGGGTAAGCGACCAGCTGGATTAGAATCACCAAAGAGTATATCGGCAAGGGCATTTCCACCTTCTTCACCATTATACCAGGATTCAACAATTGCAGGAACATTTTCCTGAACCCAGTTAATAGACAAAGCCCCGCCATTTTGCATAACGACAATAGTTTTTGGATTGGCTTTAAGCACTGCCTTAACCAAATCTTCCTGATCGCCAGGTAAATCCAGATCAGAACGATCGACGCCTTCTTTCTCGACACTTTCGTCGGTTCCCAGCACTACAACAGCCACATCCGCGATTCGGGCTGCTTCAACTGCGCTGGCGAATTTATCAGGATTTGAAGGAGCACCCCAAAGTTTTACAGCCGCGTTGTACCACTGTTCAGTATATTCGAGGCGAAGATCATATTGTTTTCCCTTCTCAACTTCAATTTTCACAGCAGCCGACGAACGGTTCCTGTTGAGCGTTTTGTCTATAATTTTTTTACCATCAATGTAAAGACGAATAGCATCATCGAAATCACCGCCAATATAATAAGGACCAGAAACAGGAGCAATAAATTTTCCGGTCCACCTCACTGAATAGTAATCAACAGGTAATTCAGGAATAGCTCCTCCCCTTCCAAAATTAAAATCAATCATGGGATCAATCCTGGTTAAAACAGGTTTTCCTGAACAATCGGTATTGCTAAAGTATTCGCCTTTTAAACCATGTTCGCCAGGTTTTCCTCCTTCGGGGATAAGGTTTTCAGTTGGAATGGCAGGCAAAGTAATTTTAATGTCGGTGCCTTTCACAAATTTCACTTTGGCGCTGTCCAGTTTGTTAATAATTCCCTGTAATGGAGAAACCACATGAGAAAAGGGACCGGTGTATCCTCCCAGCTGACAAACAGCAGCATTCGGTCCGATCACTGCAACCATCTTTACTTTATTCTTATCCAACGGTAAAAGCGCACCTTTGTTTTTCAACAAAACAATTGATTCGCGAGCCAATTGCCGTGCCAATTCGAGATGGGCATCACTGTGAACCACCGAAAGTGGAATTTTTGTATAGGGCACTAATTCCGGAGGATCGTAAAGTCCAAGTCTGAAGCGTGAAACAAGGATCCGAAACACAGCCGAATCGATGGTGGCTTCCGAAACCATCCCCTTACGCACAACATCCGCCAGATGATCCCGGAAACAATCTCCACATTCGATATCCATCCCGGAATTCAACGCCAAAGCAATGGCTTCCTCAGGTCCTTTGACATATTTATGACCTTCGTAAAAATCTTTGAGTCCGTTGCAATCGGAAACCACTGTTCCATCAAATCCCCATTCACCGCGCAGAATATCAGTCAATAGCTTTTTATTTCCTGAACAGGGAACGCCATTCAACCGATTGTATGCTGCCATAATCTGTTCGGCTTTGCCTTCCTGAACCAGCACCTGATATGGTTTCAGGTAATACTCACGCAGCAGTTGTTCGTCAACGTCGGATGATCCGTTATGGCGGCACCACTCTTCGTTGTTCATGGCAAAATGTTTGGGTGCGGCTATCCCTTTCAGGTATTTGGGATGATCGCCCTGAATTCCCTTTACAAACTGTAAACTGAGTTGGGCAGTAAGAAACGGGTCTTCTCCATAACACTCCTCAGTGCGGCCCCAGCGCGGATCACGGGCCATTTCGACTACCGGTGCCCAAAAGGTGAGCGTTGATTTATTCATCCCGGCATGGAAACGGGGTCTTGCCTCCTCCGCCAATGCGCTGCCAATGGCTAGGTTCAGTTTTCTGTTCCAGGTGGCTGCCTGAGCAATAGGTACCGGGAAAATCGTTGGAAAATCGTTTGCCCTCGCACTAACGCAATGACCAGCCTCGCCTCCCCACTGGTACCCTGAGATTCCAAGGCGTGGCAAATCAGTTGGGATGCGGGTCATCATCTGCGATAATTTTTCTTCGAGCGTCATTCGGGTCAGCAAATCATCCACCCGCTGCTTAAATGGCTTCGTATAATCGAGGTACAGCGCTTTTTCATCTGCTTGCTGAGCAAATACCGGCAAAGTTT
Organism: Mariniphaga sp.; assembly: GCA_037133495.1. Lineage (GTDB taxonomy): Bacteria > Bacteroidota > Bacteroidia > Bacteroidales > Prolixibacteraceae > JAAFHB01. The sequence goes on from JBAXOA010000001.1 coordinate 54,031, forward strand.
GCAGGGCAAAAAACAACAAGAGGGCAGCCTGAAAATTGAATTTTAAAGCTAAGTCCGACCCATTTCTCATATTACGTTTCCTTTCCATCCTCTTTTACTTTAATATTGTATATTATCCCTTTCGATTGAAATTTCTAAAAAATAGTACCACACCGGAATAAACCAGAAATACCGTGCCAACATAGAATAAAAGCTCACTGTATTCGTGGTACATTTTTGTGTAATCTTCGATCATCTTAATTTGTGCATAATAAACAGCGCCAAGACTAACTAAAAATAAAGCGCCAATTACTCCAAGAACAGGAATAAATCGCTGAGAAGCAGATTGTTTTGCTACCCTGTTTTTTTTGTCGTCTATATTTATTACCCATGTCATTACTAATATCCAAAATATCCAGGAGGTTACCTGATAGCTATTCAATGTTCTGAAATAATTAATGAAGGTAAATACCGGGCTGAACAAAAGATATCTTTTAGTATAATAGGGTCTGTCTTTATACAACAGTACTTTGAGTTTGCTCTGATCGTGGGTTTTAAGAATATTAAGGATTGCTTCTTCTTTTAGAACCGGGGTTAGATTTTTCCATCCCGGTATCTCAAAGGCATTCCATAAAGAGCATGCATTGCCATATCCATGGAAATCCAGACCACCGTTCATAATTAAAGCATTACGACCACAAAAATCTTTAATCTTCTGATACACATCTCTTTCATAGGTTAAATCTGTACCGCTGTTTTCAATTTCAAAGCCATCAACATTCAGGTTCTTATAATATTCGAGAGAGTTACGCTCCCCATCAAACCAATGGTTTGCAATTACAGCATTGTTTGCGGCATGTGCCAGCCGAATAGCCGTTGAGTCGGAAATACCTTTCGTACTAAATTTCTCCTTCAGACCGAGCAGACTTAAATGGTTACTTCCCGAAAACTCTTCACCACAGATTACGAGGGGTTCTTGCGGGAATTTATTATTACGCTGTGCCTGTACAAAATCGAAGGTTTGATCATGGTTATTATGATCTGTTATGAAAAATGCATCAAAGCCATTGCGTTTATGCCATTTCCATAATCCCTCTTGTGAAATAAGACCGTCATGGCTGAATTGCGTGTGAGAATGAGTAGTAACCAGAACAGAATTTGGGGAGTTATTTATAATGGTATTATTAGGTAAAGGGATGAAAACTATGATTACAAAAACGACAAACCACAAACCTATAACTATGGGAATATTAACTAATTGAATTACTACAAATCTGGATCTTTTTTGCTTGTTTTTGATTAAAAATGACTTTATCAGGCTATAAACAATAAAAACTGCCAAAACCCAAAATAATAGCAACCGCATCTCTGTTAAGGAATGAAATGAACGGTTATAAAACAATAAGAGACCCAAGACCGGCTCAAATAGAGTTTTCCAAACCGAGATGTGAATACCAAAATCAGGTACTGTTTCTAATGTAAGCGCATTTTCAATATGTATCGGGAAGGGAAAGAAAACCGAAAGAATTACAATTCCCATCAGAATACCCGCCAACGTATACTTTTGTGTATTACTTAAAAAATTCATTTGGTGCTAATTAAATTTAATATACACTTCGTATAATGTTCCTGTGACAACATTGAATTACAGACAGCACAGCAAAAAAGAACAATGGAATACATCCCGAAGTTATCCTATTCGTCATTTCCCGTTATTTTTTATGCTGACTTAGCTCCTCCATTGCGAAGTTGGGGTACATCACGTCGTGAACTCTTTCGACGATGATCTCTTTAGGTAATTTAAAGGATGCTTTAAGCCGGATATCCTTGGATGAGGCACTGATACGAACTTCATAATCACCCTTGTCTGCAACCCAGGCGCTGATTCCGCTTCGGAAGGAAGCAAGTAACATGGCATCAAGCTCAAATGATAATTTTTGACTTTCTCCAGGTTGGAGTAACTGTGTTTTAGCAAATCCTTTAAGTTCCTGAAAAGGTTTTTCGAGTTCACCGGCGGGTGCTGAAAGGTAGAGCTGAACAACCTCCTTGCCAGCCACCTTGCCGGTATTTTTCACGATTACAGTGATATTCATTTTGTTGGAGAAACTTGTACTGCTAAGCTTTAGATCGGTATATTCAAAAGTTGTGTATGATAATCCATAGCCAAATTCGTAAGCCGTCGGAATTTTGAAGGTGTCGTAGTAGCGGTAACCCACGTAAATACCCTCTTTGTAGAAGGAGTTGACCGGGTTATCTGCAGGCTCACCGGGGAAAGTGTTTGCAGAAGGAACATCCTCATATTTCATGAAAAAAGAATCAGGCAGCTTCCCTGACGGGTTAACATCACCTTTTAATACATCAGCAATGGCCGTTCCACCTTCTTGTCCGGGTTGCCATGCCAGCAAAATCGCATCAGGATAGTTCCGCCAGCTCGCAGTCTCGCATACACCACCAACATTGAGAATTACCACGACTTTTTTACCTGCAGCGTGGTATGCATCACAGACATTTTTCACAAGATCGAGCTCTGCCGCAGAAGTCGGAATATAACCGTTTTCGTAATTCTCACCCCCGCTGCGGCCAAGCGTGATAACCGCAATATCAGAATTGGCAACTTGTTTTAAAACCTCTTCTTTTGTCACCGCCATCTCATCGTGAAAGGGAATAAGCCTTTTCTTAAAGTGCCCGGGTGCTTTGTTATCTTTAATCCCATTATCGGCAAGCATTTTAGGTGTTCTAAAAAAATCCGGCACAATATTATTTTCCATAATAGCGGCATTAAATGCCGAATAGGTCTTCTCAAGCTCATTAATCACGTGATAACCTGAAGATTTAAGACCTTCATTCACAGAGATCGCATATTGATTGCTTCGGATTCCTCCGCTTCCTGTTCCGGCTTCTATGAGGTAATAGGAAATTTTGCCAAATACAGCAACGGTTTTCACGTCATTAAAAGGAAGTGTCTTTTTATCATTTTTGAGAAGAACCAGACCCTCGCCGGCGGCCATTCTTGCAATTTTGGCATGAGCTGCCAAATCGGGTTTAAGGGTTGGAATATAACCCTTGGCTCTTGGTGAGTTTAACTTGAGCTGCAAATTATATGCAAGGTTTTTGTTCAGTGTATTTTCGTCAAGCGTTTTATCTTTCAGTGCTTCGGTGAGTTCTTTCACTTCTTCCTTATTACCACCCATAAGCATATTATTACCTGCGCGAACCTTGGCAACTGCGCTTCCATAACCGTCAAAATCAGTCATAAAAAGACCTTTAAATCCCCACTCTTTACGCACAATATCATTTAACAACTCAGGAGTTTCCGCAGTATAGTAACCATTCACTTTATTGTAAGAGGTCATTATAGCTTTAGGATTTCCTTCTTTAACAGCGATTTCAAATCCCCGAAGATAAATTTCCCGCAAAGCCCGCTGACTGATCACCGCATTGTACGTTCGCCTGTTTGACTCCTGGTTATTCGCCAGAAAATGCTTTAAAGTTGCCCCAATACCATTCGATTGAAGGCCTTTTAACACTGCGGCAGCTAATTTTCCTGAAAGCAGGGGGTCTTCAGAGTAATACTCAAAGTTTCGGCCACATTTGGGATTTCGATGGAGATTCAGCGCCGGCATCAATACAACATCATAGTCGTATTCCAGGACTTCGTTACCAAAAGCTTTCCCTACCTGAGTCATCAGTTCAAGGTTCCATGTTGCCGCCATACAAGTGGAGGTAGGAAAGGCCGTCGCGTAGGTATATTCTTTAGCTCCAGCCGGATGAGGATCCCGGTTCACCCCGGTAGGACCATCGGTAAGAGCTGATGACATGATGGATAGCCGCGGAATGACCATTTTTGAATTCTGGTTGGCAATAATAATTCCTGATCCTTGCTCCGAAGTTTTTGGATCACCTGCAGGTAAAAATTTCCCGTCGCCAACGGTCATACCAATTTTTTCTTCCGGCGTCATTGCTGCAATAACTTTTTCAATCTTGTCTTTGCCTAATTGTGGCAACTGTTTATTGGCACATCCCTGAAGGATTAATTGTGTGGTAAGGAGGAACAACAGTCCCCGAATGAGATTTTTCATCTGGTTAGTAATTAGTTTAATTTAAATCGTTTCTTCAAAAAAGGCATTAGAAATTTAGTCACATCTTTTTTGATCATCTTATTATGGTTTTACATTCCAGCCATCGACCTTTAAAGCCGCCGGGAAGTTGCCTTGGTCAACTTTATTGAACCGAACCTTTACGTCTTTTGATTCTCCCGGTAATAACGAAAAATAGTTGTCGCTCCAATAGGCCGGACTTATTTCATCGCCATTTTCTCCTTTTGATACACTGAGATGAACCATAAAAGCCAGATTTAAACCTTCATTTCTAATTTTCACCATTGCCTGAACTTCAGCACTATCCTTTAAAATGGCAAATGATCTTTCAAGCTCTACTTTTGGAAGTTTCTCAAGATCAGTGAAATCAGCTACAGATTTTGGTTTTGCAACGAATAAATCCCAGTCAAATCCGCGAGGACTTTTTGTGTCAACCCGTGTTCCCTCAACATCCCTGACGGTTGAAAGCCAATAGAAGTTATCGGTTATCTCTTTCCCTGACTGATCTTTAAGCTTTAATCTCAGGAAAAATGTTTTGCTTAAACCCTTAGGAAATTCAATTTTGAAAACTTCTGTTTTACCATCAGGGCTGATATCAACGATAGCTGATTTTGAATATTTCTCACTTACATCAAAGTTGAAAACTTTTGCATTCACCTTAAGTCCTTTAAAGTCTTTGTAAAAACTATTGACTACATAAATCGAATTATCATCATAAGAATACTGGACATGCAATGGTTCACAAGCTTTTTTGGCCCCGTAATAAGCTCCGCCTACATTGAGAAACCAGTCGACATATTGCCAGCTGTAAACTGCAGGCCATGCCATATCATATTTCCAGGTAGTTATTCCGAGCGCTTCATACTTATTCCGGGCATAAGCTTCGAACATTCCCCGGGCACTTTCATAATTTAAGGCCATTCCCTTTGTACAGAAATCTACAATTCCCGTGGCCTTTCCATAACGATTTTGTAAGGCTTCGAGTCCGGCAGTGAAATAATCAGAACCCTGAAGAACGGTATGGAACGAAAATGTTTCATTATCAACAGGCCACAAAGCGCTTTCAGGGATGGTTTTGCGCATGCTTTCATAAGGGGCAAAAATACCGCCGATTCCGCCCGACTGAGCAAATCCCCAGGCGCCATCGTCTTTATGGGTGTAATAATGGGAAGGATTGGCATAACTCCAAAGCTCAAGGGTGCCGGTGCGTGTTCCTCCGGTTTTAAAGCGGTCGTTGATATTAAAAGCGCCTGAATGAGGCTGGTAAGTGCGTTCCGGTGTGTATTGTGCAATCAATTCACGGTAGCTTTTATCCAGACTTTCGGTAGGAAAAGTTTCATCATGACCTAAAAAATGGATTAAACTGGGATGGTTACGAATTCGAAGCAGCATATCTTCAATAATATTGACAGCCAGTTTTTCATCGGGGAGGTTACGTCCAAAAAATTGCTGGATCACCAAAATGCCATTTTCATCGCACAGATTATAGAACTCTTCTGTTTCGCGGATTGAGAAACCTTCGGATCTGAGCGCATTCAATCCTGCCTCTTTTGCGTACCGGATTAGTCCTTCGTACCGATGGGCAGACAGACGCAATAACATATCGCTGGTCATCCATGCACCACCCCGGATTAAAATATTTTTACCATTGACCTGGTAGCCACGCCACCCATCTTTGTTAATATAGGTTGAAACTTCGCGAATTCCGAAACGGACTTTTTCTTTAGACGAAATACCACCCTTGGTATTAAAGGAAAGATTTAAATCATAAAGCTCTTGAGCTCCAACGGTATGTGGCCACCAGACCCTGGGATTTTTAATATTGAGCTGATTGAATTCGGCGGGCGTAAATTTCACTACTTTCGATTCCTGGGGAGCAAGGCTAACTTTTTTTGCAAAACGAATATTCTCAATTACACCAGTGAGTTCACCCTCAACAGCTTTATCACTTTTATTAATCACTTTTGCCGACACCGTAAGATGAGCCTGATCCACCGAAGGAAGGTCAAGATCGGTTACAACATACGGATTGCGGATTGAAACCGGTCCATCGGCAGAAATGAATACATTCTGCCAAACGCCCATATTCAGGTCGGGTGGTTGAGGATTATGGTCATCCCAACCGGTGGTCGCTTCAACTTGTTTGGTATAATATTTGACATCCGGAATTCTGCCGGGCCCAAAAACTTCGATCGCCAGACAATTCTCTGCTCCTGTTTTTGCCCATTTATTAATGTCGAATTCAAATCTTCGGTACATGCCGTCCACATGAACTGTATCGGCAATCAGATGACTGTTTAGCCAGACATTTGCCTTCAGATTAATACCATCCAGATGTAAAGTCAGGTATTGTCCGGCCTTGTCCGAAGGAATATTAAATTTTGTCCGGTACCACCAAGATGAGTAAAAAGGACTGCTTTTAGCCATCGAAATCCAGCTTCCCGGTTTATAACCTGGTATTGCTTTTAGATTTTCCCCATAAAAGGGATCGGGATAAACTTTATTCTCCACCAAGGCAGCCAATACTGTTGTTGGAACCGTTACTGGATACCAGCTGTTCGGATGAAATTCATTGGATGAAATTTGGTCACCTGCACTTTTGATTGTGGCAGAAGACTGAATTTCCCATTTTTCTTTCAGCTGAAAAACAGAGGGATCAGGACTTACACAGCTAACATTCAACAGAATTAAGGATGTAATAAATCCATAAACATAAGAAAGGGCTGATCTCATAAAGATTAAGTTTAGCGGTTATTATCTTCATTCGAATTTCCGAAGCGTAGAATCACGCCTGTTCCATCAGCCCAAATTCACAACCTCACCGGTTTCAGCTGATTTATAGGCTGCATCGACAATATCTAAAATAATCTGTCCTTCTGTCAATCCGGGAACGGGTTGATTATGGGACCGAATGCAATCAATATAATGTGCCATCTGACGGCTGTACATCGACTGATCACAATGTTCTGTTTTCGCGGGCAATTTGGCGTCAAATTTTCCCGGAATATTACCTATTTTAAACTTAAGATAGGTTGGAAATACATTGGCATAACCCTTCGTGCCATAGATGCCTGTCGCAGCTTCCGGACCATCCATATGAGGCTGCCACCATCCGCTTTCGATAATTGACTCTGCTCCGTTATCCCATGAAATCATGATAATTCCCGAATCATCTACATCGTAATTTCCATAATGAGTACCGATTTTTGCATATACCTTTTTCGGGAGGGGATCTCCAAGGATATAGCGGGCCGTGTCTATCGCATGAACACCCATATCCGCAAGGGCGCCTCCTCCGGCGAGTGCTTTTTGAGAGAACCACCCTGCCGGTCCCCAATTTTCGTGGATACCATATCCTTTTGTTTTAACGATCTTGCCCAGTTGCCCTGAATCGACTGTTTCTTTCACAAAATTCACATCATTGTCAAACCGCCACATGTGTCCTGTCATAACCAACTGATTTCCTGCATTAGCTGCTTTTTTAATGAGCAGTCCCTCCTGAGCATTCATCGCCATAGGTTTTTCCAGAAATACATCTTTCCCATTATTCAGGAATTCGATTGCAAAAGGTGCATGGAACTTATTGGGAGTTCCAATTACGACAGCATCAATATCGTCTCTGCCATAGAGGGTTGAAACATCAGTTGTTACCTCTTTGATATTGTATTTATCGGCAAAAGCCTGCGCTGCTTCAATGGGAAGTCCTACCACAACCGCAATTTCAACATCAGGTAAAGCCTGAAGTCCGCGTGCATGATAGTTGGAAATATAGCCGGCACCAATAAGTGCTATTTTTATTGTTTTCATTTACAGGCTTTCCGCGTTATCGTAAACTTTTCTGATGGCAACAGCAACTAAATCCATATCAGCTTTACTACCCATCAGAATTTTGTGATGAATACAGGCAGAACCTTCAAAGTGAATTTTGTCACATACAGGTAATTCGAATCTTGAAGGATCGATTGCTGCCCAATATTCATCATTTAATTTATGACGTGAGGGTTTTGTTAACGGGGCATACAAAGAGCAATTATTCAGTGGGGTATAGCTTGCCGCCACTTCAATTCCAAGTTCTGCCGTGAGTGCCGCCCTGAATTTAGCAACTGGCAATCCTTTAAATTCAGCTTGATTATACCTAAAGGAGAAATTAAAATAGGACTCTTTTGTTTCGCGCGCATCCCTTCTCATTGGAATAATTCCGGGAATTGATTTGATAAGTGAATTCAGATAGATTCCGTTTTCATCTCTCACCCTATTTTGTTCAGGCAGTCTCTTCAGACCTTCAACCAAGATAGCTGCCTGGAATTCGGTGATTCTGAAATTTCCTGACTGACAGAAATTTCCAGCATCAAAATAGACTCCTTCACCCTTATTTGCCTGTACCGTAGTTTCCGGCTCTGGTCTTCTACCGCAGTTACGGAGCGCATCCAGTTTTTCATACAGTTCGAAATTATTCGTGGTCACCGTTCCCCCTTCACCAGCAGTCAGAATCTTCGACAACTGAAAGCTAAAGCTGCCGATATCACCGATACTTCCCGCTTTTTTTCCGTTCCATTCGCCGCCGTGCTTATGAGCGCAATCTTCGATCACATAAAGGTTATGCTTTTTTGCAATCCTCAATACCTCATCCATATCAGCAAAACTGCCGTAAAGATGGACTGGGATAATGGCTTTTGTACGTGGCGTAATTGCCTTTTCAATCTCTTTGGGATCTATGCACCAGGTATCTTCGCAGACATCGACCAGGATGGGAGTAGCGTTTACATCAATAATCGTGGCTGCCGTAGCTTGCCAGGTAAGTCCGGGTAAGATCACCTCATCTCCAAGACCAATGCCACAAGCTTCCAATGCCATTTGCAGGGTGACAGTTCCGTTAGCTGCAGAGATTGCATAGTTTACGCCCGTATATTCCGCAAAGTTCTTATTGAACTCAGTCTCTTTGGGGCCATTATAGGACCATACTCCACTATTTAATACTTCGATCAATGCTCTTTCTTCATTCTTATCCCATATTGGCCATTTTGGCCAGGGGTTTGTTTTAGTGTCACGGGCTGGAGAACCTCCAAGGATTGCTAATTTTGTCATAATAAAAGGTATTAAATAACTATTTTTAGATTTTAAAATCTGTTTTTACTATTAACTATGAAGTTAATTTTTGCTAAATAAACTTTTTAGGCTGAAGGTTTGGTTATTCACCAATGGTTTGGCCCAGAAACTAATACTCAAAATATAGCCCAGAGTTACGAAGATAAATAGCATCCCCACTTTAAGTGAGGCAATGTCGCTGATCGCTCCAATTAATAACTGTACAATTGCACCGCCTGCGATTCCTGTCATTAATATTCCGGCAAACGAACCATGATGCTTGGGAACTGAATTCAATCCCAATGAAACAATTACCGGGAACATAACAGAAAGGAAAAAACCCGACATTGGGAAGGCCCATAAGGAGACCTCAACGCTAGCCGTTAGGCCAAGCGCCACACATCCCATTGCTAAAATAGTAAACCATCTCAGGATTGGTTTACTGTCATATAATTTCATTAAAACAAGTCCTAAAATACCTCCAATGGTCATTAATCCCCAAAAATAGGAGACAGCATCGGCGCCAGCCATATCGGGATTTACATCATGATACTTTTTTAGGAACTTAGACATCCAGTAAGAGATTCCTTGCTCTGAGCCTACATAAGCAAAAATACCAAGGAAATACAGTATCACGTATTTATTCTTAAATAACTCAAAGTAGCTCTCTTTCGATCCCACTTTTTCATCTTCCTGTAACTCTACTGCCGGAAATTTCACCATAAAAACTATTACAGACATCGAAATGGCAATTAGTGCAAAAATCCAGTAAACAGAGACCCATGACATAGCTGTTGGAACAATACCTGTCATTAGACCAATCAATGGTTTATTCACATTCCCTGCATCGATATTGGTTACAAAGTAGGTATACATCTGAGGACTGATAAACGAAGCTAATCCGAAAATCAATTGGGCCATTACTGAATTAAATGCGTAATTTACTTCACCTCCTGAAACCCTCAAAAGCGGATTAATAACCACTTGTAATGCCGCCATTCCAGCTCCGATGGTAAACAGCGAGATAACAAACACGTTAAATTTTGGGAAGAGAGCAAAACCCAAAGCACCTGCAAAAGCGAGCAGAAAGGCCATAATAATCATCCTCTTTTCTCCGTATTTTTCGACCCCAAATCCGAATGGGATAGACATCACTCCATAAGCTATAAAAAAGGCAAATGGCAGCAGGCCGGCCATAGTATCGTTTAGCGTAAAACTTTGTGAAACTTTGTCATTTAGCGCTCCCAAAATGTTCGTGAGAAATGAGATAACAAAAAATACAAACATGATCAGAACAACCAAAAAATATTTTTTTTTCATATTAAAAAATTTAATTACTATTTCTGAAAACTAATGATGCAGCGCCCATACAACCGGCATTATTTCCCAATGTTGCCGCAATAACATCCGTGTGAACAGCGCAATCAGACATCGCATAATTAAATGTTGACGCTTTAATCATATCAATATAAAACTGACCTGCCTCAGAGATTCCACCTCCAATAATCACCTTCTGAGGGGCAAAGGTATTTATGAAACCAGCGATAGCATGTCCCAGGTAATCAGTATGTTCCTGCATACATTCAACAGCCGCGGTTTCACCTTCCAAAAATTTCTCTACTATGTAATATCCGTTGATCTCATTTCCGTTCTTGCCTGTCTGCTTTGAATACTGACCGATCAGGGCATTGGTTGAAGCATAGGCTTCAAGACAACCTCTGCCGCCACAATTGCAGGCTATCCCTTTATGATCGATTGTAACATGTCCCATTTCAGTTCCCCGGTTTTTATACCCGCCATAGAGCTGGCCATTCATTACGATGGCACCTCCGATTCCGGTTCCAACCGTAAGAAATATCGCGTCCGTACATCCTTTTGCGGCTCCGAATTCGACCTCGCCCAACCCCATCACATTGGCATCATTGTCGGCAAAAACGGGAAGATTAAATTCCTTAGAGAAAATTGTGCCAAGCGGGACATTCGCCCATCCATTCAGATTATCCGCTCCCCCAATAACAACTCCATCGTAAATTATACCCGGTGAACCAATTCCAATACCGGCCAGTTTAACACCTTCCAGATTTGCATGGGCAATAATTTTTTGAATAGCCAGACTCAAGGTTTTCAGAATGTCGTCGCGTGTTGCTTTTGGTCCGATCTCAATTTTATCCTGAAATGAAATTTTTCCTTCCTCCGATACCAATGCCAGTTTTACAAAAGTGCCTCCAAGATCAATCCCGGCAGCATACCGTATATTTGTGATTGCCATTTATTCTTTATTTTATCGTTTCCTTATCAACATTCCATGCTTTTACCTCCAATAAAGGCCTGCTGCCATCCGAATCGGAAAGAAAATAACTTGCCTCATAGGTTCTTTCTTCTCCAGGCAACAATGTCACATAATTATCATTCCAGTAGACAGGCAATATTGGCAGCTGAGTTGAAGCATTCAATACGTCCATAAACATAAAGAAAGCAATGGAAGCTGAAGGATTATTTACCTTCAGGGTTATTTTCCCAAACTTCTCATCTTTGCTAAACTGATAGTCATACTTCAATTTTACTTTAGGCAATTGATCAAGTGATGTAAAATCGGCAAACTGTTTTGTTGCGGTATAGAAAGGCCACGACAATTTTTTGAATGCATCATAATCCAGAATATCTTTCTTTAGTGACAACCAATAAATGCTGTTATCAACTTCCTTGTTGTTTTTATCAAAAATCCGCAGATCGAGGAACCAAACAGGAGTTAGGTTTTTAATCTCAGGAAGTTTAAAGATAAATTGCGAAATGTTCGATTTGATATTACCGGTCCACTGGTCGGCAAAAATCTCTTTCGAATTGATGTCATAAGCCTTAATCTTAACAGTCAGGCCTGTCGCTTCGGCCAAATCCTCATTGGCAAGATAGATGTCATCAAAGCCATACCTGTAAATTGCGTGAAGTGGTGTACAGGCTTTTTTAACACCATAAAACGACCCGTTGGGCTGAAGATAAGTGTCATATAATTGCCAGATCATTTTAGGCCAGGCAGAATTTAGTTGCCATTGAACCAATCCGGTACTTTTAGGTTTGTGGGCTATGAAAGCTTCAAACTGGGGACGCATAATTTCGTAGTTGTTCACCTGAGCCTTGTATGCAAATTCTTCAACACCTGACGATTTTCCATATCTGGTGTTAATCGCATTTATATCACGGTCGAGGGTAGTAAACTCGTTCCTGCCGGTATGATATTCCCAGAATTTTTTATCGATTGGCCATAAACTGGTTTCGGGAAGCATTTTCTTTAAAGAAGCAAGAGGAGGAATAGCCGCACCGGGACAGGTTTCTGTGTTAAATCCCCAGGCGCCGCCAAGCTTAGTGTCTGTAAACCAATAGTCAGGCGGTGTCCAGGCATAAGGCCCCATCATTTTCATACCTGTGGGACCGCTGATATCGCTCACCAGCGGAACCTGGGCAACTACATTACTGCTTTCTGTACCGGCGCCACCTGCTGAGGTTGAATAGGGCCGTGAAGGATCGTATTTTTTAAATAGTTCGACATATTTCATTTCAAGTTTGGGACACGGAAGTTTATCGCTACCCAGCATCCACAAATAGATGCTTGGATGGTTCCGTAACCACAGCATCTGATCTTTCCATGAAGCTGAAAGTAATGCTATGTCCTCATCATTAACTGCACCACCGTATTTTTCATGACATGCTTTATGGAGGTATTCTTCCCATTCCCAGATGCAATTATACCCGATCATGATTAATATGCCATATTCATCGCACAGGTCATATAAGTTTTCATCTTTACCCCAGAACCCTTCACAGCGAATACTATTCAGATTCATATGGCGGATATATCTCAACTGTGCTTCCACCGATTTTCGGGTATCGCGCAGAAAAATATCATCGGCCCAGCCACCTCCCTTCACGAGAATGAATTTTCCGTTAATTTCGAATGTCCGGTTTTTATCTTTATTCAGATAACTGCGCATTTCCCTGATTCCGTAGTTCTTGACCACCTGATCAATCACTTTGTTATTGGCTATAAACTCGGTTTTCAGGCTATACAATTTAGCTTTCCCCATTCCGTTAGGCCACCACAACTCCACATTTTTCACAGCCAGCTGAGGAAATTCGTCGGATGTAAATCTGTAGGATAATGTATCTCCTGCGTTGACACTCACTTTTTTCTCAACAACACCAATTTGATAATCTACACGCAGAACACCATCGATCGGTTTATCGGTGCTATTGACTAATTCGGCTTGAATGAACAGATTGGCAGAATTTTTGGTTACGGTATCAACTTTGGAATAGACAAAAGGACTTCTGATTTTTATTCCTTCGTTGATTTCGAGGAAAACCTCCCTGAAAATGCCCATGCTCCGATCTGAAGGAATCGGATTCCAGTCGCAAAAACCCAGAGAATATTCGCCATAGGCGTATTGAGACAATTTTAACGCCACTGTATTTTCACCTTCTAGAATAAATGAATTGATATTATAGGAAAACATCCGGTAAGTTCCGGCAAATGAATCTTTTGCAACTACTTTTTTCCCGTTGATCCACAAATCAGCACGGTAGTTGATTCCATTAAAACGCAGAGAAATATTTTTCTTCAGATCACTGCCGTCAAGCTTAAATGTTGTCCGGTACCACCATGGCTGCTTAAATTGCATGGTGTCAACATTTTTCATGTTGATACCAAAAGTCGGATCGGGTATTACCTTGTAAGTAGCCAGGCTTCCTAAAACGGTACCCGGGACCATGGCTTTATACCACGATTGTGAATCAAATCCATTTTGAGAGATTGCTCTTTCATCGATCCCTTTTAATTTGTCCTCCGGCTGCATCATCCAGCCATCAGAAATCACTGCAACTCTTGAAGTAAGAACAGGATCGGACTTTGAGCAGGCAACCATTATCAGAAAGGCGACCATCAAAAATAAATTTGAAACAGCTATGTTAAAAGGACTTTTCATAAGAAGATAATTTGTTTTTTAATTGCCTTATGGAACACCTGAGTTATCTTCGTTCGTGTTTGCGAAGCGCAGATTCATGGGTGTTTCATTGGTTAATAATTTGATTTATTTGAATATCTCAGATTGCCGGTAATAATATCAAAGAAAATTTATTAGGCTAAGAATAACTTCAAGTATTTTATTCAGTTTGCATTTAATTTTAACCCCAAATTTCGATTTTTCAAGTTCATCACTATCAAAAAGGTTAAAATTCTTAATAAAGACAACACTTTCGGGGAAGAAGTTTGTTGTTCTACGATATTTTTCAAATTACCGAATTGCCGGTTTTAGCATCAACCCAGATTATGGCAAATACTATCCCAGTTTGCTGATCTTTTCGAGTTTTTCGAGGTTAATCACTTTTATTTTTCTTCCATCCATTGCAATCACTTTCTCTCCTGCAAAAATGGAGAGGGTTCTTATAGCATTGGATGAAGTCATATTTGAAAGATTGGCAAGATCTTCACGTGGCAAATAGGCCCTAAGTGTCTTATTATCATGCTCGAATCCGTATTTTTCAATTAATAACAGAATGGATTCGGCTAACCTGCCACGTATATGTTTTTGGGTAAGACTAACTGTACGGTGGTGTGAAAAACCTAGTTCTAAAGCGAGATCTTTTAACAGCGCCAAGGCAAAGCTATAATTTTTCAGTAAAACATCATAAAGGATATCAGGGGGAATAGTAATGATTTCAGAGTCTTCAATAGCGATTGTTGTTCCATTGTGCGGCTCACCGGCAATCAAAGAACGGTATCCTATTAATCCGTTGCGGGGAATCATTCTGATGATCTGATCGCGGCCACCTATACCCTCTTTGATCAGTTTCACCATTCCTTCTTTTAAATACTGCATTCCAACCGCCATCTCACCTTCACGATACACAAATTCATTTTTCTTATATCGAGTAACAAAATGGTTTTTTTCAAGAATAGCCTTCTCTTCAGGTTTTAAAAAATTGAATATGCAATTTTCGCCATAAAATTGACTCTCATAAAATTGACCTGCATCCAGCATAGGTAGACCGATTATCTGTTATAAAACATCAAAATTAAAAATTTTATCGAAAATTTCAAATTCTCAAATCACCTGATTTTCAAATTTTTCAGACTACATATTTCGCCACCAAAGGCATTTTCCGCCCAAACCCGAATGCTTTGGACGAAATCCGAAGGATGGGAGGAGTCTGGAAACGCTTGTATTCATTTCTGTTTACCATAAGAACTGTCCGATGAACTGTAGCTTCATCAAAACCCATGGCCACAATTTCGGCAGGACTCTTTGCCAACTCTATATAATCAAATAAAATACTGTCAAGAACCTCGTAATCAGGTAGCGAATCGGAATCTTTCTGATCGGGACGTAACTCTGCAGAGGGTGGTTTGGTAATCGAATTCCATGGAATAACTTCATTCTCAAGGTTGATGTACCGCGCCATTTCGAATACGTCTTTCTTGTAAACGTCGCCAAGTACGGATAAACCACCATTCATATCGCCATACAAAGTTCCATAACCGACCGCAGCTTCGCTTTTATTCGATGTATTCAACAAAATATGACCAAATTTATTCGAAAGTGCCATCAATAATGCTCCGCGAACCCTGGCTTGAATATTCTCTTCAGTAAGATCATGAGCCAGCCCTCCAAATACGGGTTCCAAGGTAAAATCGAACGCATCAACAATTGAATGAATCTTAATGATATCATATTTAACACCCAGGTTATCTGCAAGTTTTACCGCATCCTCAACTGAATGACCGGATGAAAATTTCGAAGGCATCAACAAAACATGAATGTTTTCTGCTCCAAGCGCCTTTTCTGCAAGGACTAAAGTTACAGCGGAATCAATTCCTCCTGAAAGACCAAGTGTCGCGGTTCTAAAGCCTGTCTTCCGAAAATAATCACTAATTCCTAATACCAGAGCATCATAAATAGCTGCAATAGTATCTGTTTCAGGCTGAATAATTGGATCGACACTCTGGTATTCGGTGTCAATAATGGCAAAATCAGGTGCAAAATAAGCCATCTCGCGGATTACCTCTCCTGAACCACCCACAAACAAAGAGCCTCCGTCGAAAATGAGTTCGGTCTGAGCGCCAACCTGATTGACATAAATAATAGGGACCTGATATCTCTTCGCGTTATCAAGCAGGATATTTTTACGGAGTTTGGCCTGATTGTAGGAGAATGGCGATGCTGAAAGGTTGATAATCAGATCAGGATTTTGTTTGCAATACTCCTGAACAGGGCACTCTGAATAGAGATTTTCTCTGCCAAATGTGCTGAATACGGGCTGATTGTACCAAAGATCCTCGCATATGGTCACAGCCAGCTTCAACCCATCAAGTTCAATTAAATTGAATTCCCGGTTGGGCTCAAAATGACGGTATTCATCAAATACATCGTAAGTTGGCAACAAAGTTTTACTGTGAATACTTTCGATCCGACCATCCTTTAAGAAATAAGCAGAGTTGAACAACATCTTCCCATTGGGTGAATTATTGATGCTGGGAGCTCCTACCAAGGCTGCAATTCCGTGACAATAACCGGCAATTGTATTTACAGAATCAATGCACTGATCAATAAACTCACGTCTTTCCAACAGATCGTTCGGATAATAACCACACACGGCAAGCTCCGAGAAGACGACAAGCCCTGCTCCCTTCTCTTTTGCCTTTTCAATATTTTGGATGATCTGAATTCTGTTTGTTTCAAAATTCCCGATATGATAGTTTAATTGTGCAAGTGCGATCTTCATGAAAATAGCTCTAAATTATATGCTAAAATGAATTAAATTCTTAAAATACAGTCTGTTAAATGCTCTAATACCCTTTTATCAGAAAATAAACCCAAACCTGAACCGTATAATTTTCAAGGTCGAGGCATCTTTTGACCCTTTATTTATGGTTGCATCAGTGAAACCATTTGAAAATACAAAACCTCCTGTTAAGGCATTACCATGACCCAAATCATAAGCCAGTCCAGCCCCGACATTCAGTCCGGCATTAAAAAACCGCACTTCGTCTTTGATTTTCTCCTTCTGAAATAATCCATCACTTGTTGTACCTTTTGCCTTAATATTTAACCAGTTCGTTAATCCAAATTGTGCATAATACCGGGTCCGGTTGAAATCTCTTGAAATAAGCTTCACCGCCAGGGGTATTTCCAGGTAAGTAAGGTAATAATCAACTTTTGTGCCGGCTGGCAGCACCTTGCCGCTGAAGGGAACCGATGAATCATAGATCAACGAACCTCCGGCCGAACTCACAGTCATCCCTGTTGTTAAAGCGTAATTCTCCGATCCTAGAAACAAGTCGGCTTCAACACCATATCCAAATCCAAGCAAACCTCCGTTACCTCTCATTCCTTTTGAGTCAGACTTTAGCCACGACACCTGAGGGCTTGTAAGAAACGTGAGCTTATATTTATTCTGCGAATAGGAAGTCGCTATTACCGACAGCAATAAAAGAACCGAAATGAGTTTTTTCATAACTATAGAAATTTTGGTTCGGGTTATCCCATCCATTTTATACTTTTACACCAATGAAACAGTCCTGATTCTGCACTTTGCAAACACCAAGAAAGATAACTCAGGTGTTCTACCGATAAATCGGGACAGGCTATCAGGCAATTTAAAAAATTTTTATCTCCTGATGAATAGAACAAATGTACTCAAAATTCAAAAATGTGATCTATGATTAAAGTTTTCAATTTGCTTCTGCTTATATTTCTGATCATCGGTTGTCAGCGAAATCCCTTAAAGGTTGATGTTTCAAAGATTGATTTAACGCTGAATATAAAACGGCTGGATCAGGATATTTACAGCATTACACCTGAAAACAAGCATATTACAATTCCAGAATGTACTCAAAAATATGGTTCTTTCTTTAATACGTATAATGAAAATATCATTGCGATCGGGAATCCTTCCGACTCGTTGTATTTAACCTATCTTAATGGTTTCCTTAATGATACAATAAGAAAACAGGCACATATTAAAATCGATTCTGTTTTTAACGATATGACAGCCCTGACAAAAAAACTGGAAGACGGATTCAAACATTATAAATACTACTTTCCCAAAAAAATAATTCCTCAGATCATCGCGATAATCTCCGGATTTAATCAGTCGGTTGTCATAACTAACGATGCTATTGGGATCAGCCTGGACAATTATCTTGGGTCAAATTGTCCTTTTTATACGATGCTTGCTCTGCCGGGATACAAAAAGGAGAACATGACCAGCAGTAAAATCCCCACAGATGTGCTTTATTCGTGGGCGATATCAGAGTATGAATTTGACGAATCGAAGAACAATCTGCTGTCACACATGATTTACCAGGGTAAAATACTCTATTTTTTGGATGCAATTTTACCTGAAGAACCCGACAATTTTAAAATCGGATTCCAACCCGAAAAGATTGAATGGTGTAAGAAAAACGAAGCCGGGATGTGGACCTACCTCATTGAGCATAAACTGATATTTAATACAGACCGGATGAACATTGTCCGTTTTATCAACCCAGCGCCGTTTACCTCTTGTTTCACTGCAGAATCACCCGGAAGAACGGGAATATGGCTTGGATGGCAGATTGTCAGGAATTACATGAAAAAAAACTCCGGAATTTCGCTTCCGGAGTTGATGTTGGAAAACGACTATCAGAAAATACTGAATGAGTCGGGATATACGCCTGAATAATGGTCAATTAGGAATTAGGAATTAGGAATTAGGTCCGCCAGCTGGCGGAAGGAATTACGAATTATGGGGTTGAAGGGTTATACGGTGGATCGGTTGAAGGAGCGGAGTCGAAGTGCCATCTGCCTGTTCAGCTTTTGCCTTTCTGATGATCAGTTGACCTAATTCTTCATTCATAATTCCTAATTCCTATTTCTTACTCCTCAACCAATCTATTTTACAATGGACGGATTTTAATATTGCGATACCACACGTCGTTGCCATGATCCTGCATTCCGATCAGACCTTCCTTCGCGACATTGGCCCAGTCGGGATTATAGGAGGGAAATTTTGAGTTCTTCACAAGTTCGTTCCATGCCGGAGTCCAAAGATGATACTCGAGCACAACTTCTCCATTTTGTTTATGCACAATAGCCCCCTGATAGCTGATGATTTCAACGCTGTTCCATTGGCCGGCAGGTTTTGTATTTTGTGGCTTTGCCGGAATAAGGTCATACAAAGAACCTGCCATACGGTTACCATCTTTTCCCATCATCGCATCAGGATGCCGCTCATTATCAAGAACCTGCATTTCAGGAGCATTTCTCCAGATTTCCTTTCCCGGAACTTCCTGAGCCAGATAGAAAATACCTGAGTTACCTCCGCTGGAAATTTTCCATTCGATTTTAAGCATGAAATTGGAGAATTTCTGTTTGCCATAAACAAGGTCTCCGCCATTGACAGATCCAGCTTCTCCATTTCCGGAACCCTTCAATTTCAAAGCGCCATCCTCAATGACCCAATCTGGAGGAAAATTTGTCTTATTGTATCCGCGCCACCCTTCACTTGTTTTTCCATCGAATAATAATATCCAGCCTTGAGCCTTCTCCTCGCTTGTGAGCGTATTGAGCTCCCCCTGCTCTTTGTCTCCCTCTTTTTTCTGAGCACCAGCATTAGAATTAAAACCAAAAAGAATAAAAACCAACAGAAGCAAAAGTGTACTTTTCATGGTTGAAAATTTTAAATTGTGTGTAAAATTGAATGTATTTCTATTACTTCACAGATCAACGTAATAACGAATTTTATTTCAATACCCTGATCTTTATATTTCGAAACCATACATCATCGTCATGATCCTGAAACCCGATTAATCCCTCTTTAGCTATATTTTCCCAGTCGGGATTCAGTCCCGGAAATTTTGATTTACTAACGAGTGCTTTCCATTCAGGAGTCCAAAGTTCATATTGCAAAATTACCGCCCCGTTTTGCCGGTGAACCACCTTACCTTGCCGGCAGATTATTTCGACTGAGTTCCATCCTCCGGCTGGTCGGGTATTTTGTGGCTTAGCCGGAATAAGGTCGTAAAGTGAGCCTGCCTTCCGATTACCATTCCTCCCCCTGAAAGAATCTGGATTTCTCTCATTATCAAGGATCTGCATCTCCAGTGCGCTCTTGTAGAGAGGCCATCCGGCCACTTCGCGTCCTAAATAAAAAATGCCGGAATTACCTCCTTCGGAAATTTTCCATTCTATCCGGAGGTCAAAATCAGAATAGAGTCGTTTGGCATATACGATATCGCCACCATCGGCTTTGCCTGCCTCTCCTCTGGTTTTCTCTCCCCGGCATCTGAGAGTTCCGTCTTCAATGATCCATGAAGCAGGAAAATTCGTTTTATTGTAACCTCTCCATCCATTGGTCGTAGTCCCATCAAACATCAGTTCCCAATCTTGTGCTTTTTCAGCATCCGATAGCTGATTGACTGGCCCTTTTTCGCAACAGGCCAAATTTTCTATTTGCTTTTTGCCATCAGTGGAATTCTCGCTGTTTTTTTTACTCCCGATCCGGCAGCCTGCCACCAGAACGAATAAGAATGCCACTATTGCATAAATTAAATTCCTCATGGTTATTGAGTGGAATATTTAAACTAAAATTCAAATTTACAATAAAATGATCATTGTAAAAACAGGTCAGCCTAAATATGTGTTAGATTTGCAATTAATAAAATCTTAAATTGCATTAACATTTTAATATTTAAAAAACCATCTGTTTATGGGCAAAAAAATTGCAATTCTCACAGCGGGAGGTGACTGTCCCGGATTAAATGCTGCTATCAGAGGTGTTGGAAAAACCGCAATTTTAAATCATGGAATGGAAGTGATCGGGTTTACAGCGGGTTTCAGTGGCCTGATCAGAAAAGAATTTGTCGAATTGGATGAAACAAAACTTTCCGGCATTCTTACACTTGGAGGAACTATCCTTGGAACCTCCCGTGAAAAACCTTTTAAAATGGGAAAGGGGGAGGTCTTTAACTATAAGCCGGCATTGATTAAAAAAAGCTACAAAGAACTTGGACTCGATTGTGTGGTCTGTATTGGCGGTAATGGGACGATGAAGACTGCTCATCTGCTCTCGCAAGAAGGGTTAAATGTGATTGGAATTCCTAAAACGATCGATAATGATGTTTTTGGGACAGAACTTACTTTTGGATTCGACTCTGCAGTAAGCATTGCAACAGAGGCAATTGACCGGCTTCATTCTACTGCCAATTCACATCAGAGAGCCATGGTGATTGAAGTGATGGGGCATAATGCCGGGTGGATTGCACTTTATGCGGGTATTGCCGGCGGAGGTGACATTATCCTGATTCCCGAAATAGAATATGATATTAACCAAGTTTGCAAGACGATTGAAGAACGATTCTCAAAAGGAAAGGTTTCAGCTATTGTAGTGGTTGCAGAGGGGATTCAAAAACCCGAAAACATGTCAGCAGCAGGTTATCTGGTAGCGAAAATTCAGGAGCTCACCAATATCGAAGCCCGCGAAACCCGGTTAGGTTATGTTCAGCGTGGGGGAAGTCCTTCAGCTATGGACCGGATTCTGGCCACACGTTACGGCGCTTTTGCCGCTGAGCTTATCGCAAAAGGAGAATATGGCCAGATGGTGGCAATTCATGGAAATGTCCTTAGCGCCGTTCCACTCGAAGAAGTTGGAGGGAAACTCAGTCTGGTCGATCCGAACCATCTGTTGATCAGTAAAGCACGGAATATGGGTGTTCTTTTCGGTGATGAATGAGGTAATCTGATCATTCGATAAATCTTAAAAATGGCAGAAAAATGAAACGAATACTTTTAATGCTTTCAATTTTTGTTTTTATTTCAGTACTGCAAACTGTTAGTGCTCAACCGTTGGCAGATATTAAATTTGAAAAAATGGATCACAGCTTTGGACAGATTAAAGAAGAAGCAGGACCTGCCTACTACAGTTTTACATTTATAAACACCGGGAAAATACCCCTTGTGATCCAGCACGTTGAAGCTTCATGTGGCTGTACAACGCCGGAATGGAGTCAGGAGCCTGTCCTTCCCGGAAAGTCGGGGTTTATCAAAGTTTCGTATAATCCGGAGCAAAGACCGGGAGCCTTCGCTAAAAGCATTACAGTAACTGCAAATATTCCCAAATCTGTCAGCTTGCTCACAATTTCGGGTGAAGTAATCCCGAAATTATTAAGTTTAACAAATATATATCCCGTTGATTTTGGGAAAATTCGACTTGTATCCGATGATCTGTCATTTGTAAGAATCAGAAATAATGAAATAAAAACTGATACCATTCAATTTTATAATCCGGGCAATACACCGGTAACATTAGATTTCAAAATAATTCCGCCACATATTAAGATTAAAACAATCCCTGCTGTTATTACACCAAAATCGAAAGGGTTCTTTATGATCACTTTTGATGCCACAAAAATACCGGAATATGGTGTTGTCACAAATCGCATTTACTTGTCATTTAATGGAGAAGGAAAATTCAATAACGCGATTAAAGTGAGCGCAACTGTTGAAGAAGATTTTTCAAAACTGAGTGCAGCTGACTTGGCGAACGCACCCCAGATTGCTTATAATACCCGGGCATTTGATTTTGGGGAAATACCTGAAGGCAAGATAGCCGAATACACTTTTATAATTATGAATAAGGGTAAGAAAGAGCTGATCATCCGAAGCGTGACAGCATCATGTGGTTGCATCTCAGGCAATCCGGCATCAAACACTATTCCGCCCGGGGGGGAAACAGCCTTGAAAGTTGCTTTTGATTCGCACGAGAAATCTGGTATGCAGAATAAAATCATTACCGTTATTTCAAATGACCCGGTACATGCGACTACGATATTAAGGGTAATCGGATCAGTGAAAAAATAATTCAAAATTGATAATTCCTTCCGTCAGCTGGCGGACTTAATTCCTAATTGTCTCAATGGTTCATCCCGAAAACGATCCCCGGTATATTGGTCTGAGTGTCAATGCAGGTATTGAAAAGCCGGAAGCAGTAAATGCTGATTCTGTCAAACGCTTTTTAAAAAAGGGCAAACGGAAAATCCTTTCGGCAGACGACTACTTTAATGGCATCCTCAAAGGGAATATAACCATTCTGAGTCAGGCTGTTACTTTGGTTGAGAGCAATAAACCTGAACATCAGAAAGTGGCGCAGGAGATCATTATTAAATGCCTTCCTCATGCGGGGAAATCAATTAGGTTAGGTATTACAGGTGTTCCGGGGGCGGGAAAAAGCACGTTAATTGAATCGTTGGGGAAAATGATCACCGGTGAAGGAGGAAAGCTGGCTGTACTGGCTATCGACCCCAGTTCCGAGCGTTCAAAAGGATCGATACTCGGTGATAAAACCCGCATGGAAGAACTTTCTTCAGATCCGAATGCCTATATCCGCCCTAGTCCGGCAGCCGGTTCCCTCGGGGGTGTAGCACGTAAAACACGCGAAATCATTATCTTATGCGAGGCAGCAGGTTTTAATACTATTTTCATTGAAACGGTGGGTGTTGGCCAGTCTGAAACGGCAGTACATTCGATGGTCGATTTTTTTCTGTTGCTTCAGATCGCAGGTGCCGGAGACGAACTACAGGGAATTAAACGCGGTATTATGGAAATGGCTGATACAATTATTATCAATAAAGCCGATGGTGATAATAATGAAAAAGCACAACTAGCAGCCGCTCAGTTTAGAAATGCACTTCACTTGTTTCCACCTACCGGGTCAGGATGGAGTCCTCGCGTTTTAACCTGTTCGGCAATAGAGAATAAAGGAGTACAGGAAATTTGGGACACAGTAAATGAGTACATTAAGTCAACCAAGGAGAATAACTATTTTAGCATCCGGAGGAACGATCAAGCCAAATTCTGGATGTATGAAACAATCAATGAAACGCTTCGAAATAATTTCTATCATAATACACTAATCCGGTCAAAACTTTCACGTTATGAGAAGCTGGTTCTTCGTGACGAAATAAGCTCGTTTGTTGCTGCAAATGAACTGTTAGCGACATATTTCAAATCTATTGAGAATGAATAGCTGCTATTTGGTAATTAAATTGTTTTGATACCTTTGTTAGCTCAATTCAGACAGGCAAAATCAATCAACGCTTTAAATTAATATTCAATGAGAAATCTTATAATTATTGTTCTGGCATTTGCGGGACTTGTTTCCTGTGCAAAACCGGAAGGATTTGTGATCAAAGGGCAGATTAAAGGGAAAGAGAGTGGCAGCATTCAATTAATGAAATATGCCGATGGCAAATGGGCTGTCGAAGACTCTGCCAAAATTGAAAAAGGGAAATTCGTATTAAAAGGGAAGACAGATCTGCCTGAATTACGTATCATTTCTATGGGACCCCAGTCTATGGTTGCTCAGTTCTTTGCTGAAAATGGAGATCTGACCGTTTCTGCCGATATCGATAGTCTGAATAATACAGAAGTCAAAGGATCAAAGTCTAACGATGACTTTGCAATTCTCAAAAAAGAGCTTTCAAGTATCTCCAAGGAAACGCAAGGGTTGCAGCAAAAATATTCTCAAGCCATGCAAAGCGGCAACGAAGATGAGATGAAAAAGGCTCAGATCGACTATGAAGCTATGATGGGAAATCAAAAAGTTTACGCTAAGAACTTCATTCGCGAGCATCCGAAATCCTCCGTTTCTCCATTGATTGTTCTGATGCAACTGGCACAAGAGATGACGGCACACGATATCGATACTTTAGTTGCGTTTCTGGATCCTTCAATTCATACCTCTGTCTATGTCGGGGAACTTAAGAAACTGGCGGACAAAATGCGTATTACGAATATTGGCGCAATAGCTGAAGATTTTACCCTTAACACACCCGAAGGTACGCCATTAAAGCTCTCTTCTTTACGCGGTAAGATTGTATTGGTTGATTTCTGGGCATCGTGGTGCGGACCATGTCGTAAGGAAAATCCTAATGTTGTAGCAGTTTATAACAAATATAAAGATAAGGGATTTGATATTCTTGGCGTATCGCTCGACCGCGAAAAAGGAGCCTGGGTTAAAGCTATTGCCGACGATCAGCTGACATGGCATCATGTTTCGGATCTTAAATTCTGGCAAAACGAAGCAGCTGTGAAATACGGCGTTCAGTCTATTCCATTTGCGCTATTACTTGACAAAGAAGGAAAGATCATTGCAAAAAATCTACGTGGCGACGAACTGGCAAAAAAACTCGCGGAATTATTGCCATAATCCGAAACGGAATTCTACCTGTTTAAACTAAAGAGTGTGCAGTGAAAATGATCGCTGCACACTCTTTTTTTATATAAGTCCAATCGTTGGATTTACAAATATCTGAATATCAAGCCTTGCTCTTCTTTAATCCTTTATAAATCAAATAGAGCACATAGCACCCCCCGATAACCAAAATAATAATAATCAGCTCTTTATAGTATTTGTCAAGAATCTCTTTTTGCGAATAGAAAAAATAACCTAAAAGAGCAAGAATCACATTCCAGGCTGTCGCCCCAATTGCAGTATACAGGATAAAATCGCTCATTTTCATATTTGCCAAACCTGCCGGCAAAGAAATTAAGTGACGAATTCCGGGAATTAATCGCCCGATCAGGGTAGAGGTTTTTCCGTGCTTTAAAAAATAGTGCTCTGTTTTCTCGATCGATGTCTGATCAATCATCATTAAATGAGCCAGTCGGGTGTTAACAAATTTAAGCAGTAACCGCTGGCCAAGCAATTTTGCTAAAAAATAATTAATCAACGATCCCGCAACAGCACCCAACGATCCTGCAATAATCACCAAAAAGATATTAAGATCTCCGTTTGCAGCTTTATAGGCTGCGGGTGGAATAACCAATTCGGAAGGGAAAGGAATAATCGTGCTTTCGATTGCCATCAATATAAATACCGCCCAATAGGTGATGTGATCCATGTACCAACTAAGAACTTCCTGAAAAAGTGCACCCATATATTAATTTTGGGCAAAGCTAAGATTTTCCTGTGTCAAAAAAAAACGGAGTAAATTGATATAAATTGTGACTGCTCACCGAATATGGAGATTCGTCAGCCATTGGGCAATGACAGTAGCTTCAGGAGCAAGATTGTGCTGTTCAAGATCACCGGTTTTGGTAAGAATTACTTCACGGCAAATATTTTGGGGATCGGTTGTATCGGGAATAATAATTTTACAAATGATCGCACCCATATCGGCTCCCCGCTGAACAGGTTCGCTCATCTTAGCTGAAATTGCTGCAGCAGCAAGATGTTGATAATGTGCAATATCTGCTAACGGAATAAGGGTGTCGGCCTTTACTGAGGCAGAAATATTTTTCAAGAAATCTGCAGAAGATATTTTATCCCCACTTGCAAATACCCAGGGAGTAGATTTGCTAAAAGAATATACTGCTCCCAAAGGGGTGATTGTAAATCCGGAATGACCGAAACCCCATGCATAGTTCACATATTCGTACTGGAAATAATATGCAGCCGTTTTCTCTTCATTTTGAGTGGTTTCACACGAAATCAGCAGAGAATGAACTAAAAACAATAAAAAATATGCCCTTCCCATTTTTAACTATTCAATTACAATAAAATTGTTCAATTCGATAATAACGGATTTTCAACCTTGCCTGCGAAAAGAATTGCGCCGGTATCGCTTTCGGTTATGAAGAAGAGGAAAGGCCGGTTTGCATGAAATTCCGGTCCGCCGGGACCTATACTGGTCACACCGATACCAACAGAAGTAGCGGCAGCAGCCTCAGTTCCCTCTTCATTTACATCTACAAAGGTTTTATGTTTCACTTTGGTAATAAAAAGGTGATCGGCGCTATTCATCCTTGAAAAATCAGCCAGGCTTTCAGAGAACGCCACCGACATTCCAAGCGACGAAAGGATATCTTTAAGCTCGCTCTCCCATGTAAATTTAAACCTCGGCACCCACACATCGACCTTTGGTGTTGCGGTCAGCGCGACCTTGAGGGTTTCCCAGGAAGCAGAGGTCATTTGCTCCATAATCTGGTCCGGGGATTTTCCAATATCAGGAAGAACCAAAACCATTCCGAATTTCCCGCGTCCATAAGGCATTTTCAAGGCTTCATAACCGCTCTGCACCGAAAACCCAAACGACTCTTTTATCTTCATAAAAGGAATATTTACAGAGGCTCCGCTGGAAAGGGTAAACACTTCTTCCTGAGTACGCGATTTATCAAACTGAACCTTCCATTTTCCATTGAAATAAATCGCATTGATCAGAAACATTATTTCGTCGGCTGATATCTGATCAAGAATCTTCGGGATCTTTGCATTTGTTTTATCGCTCACCCAGCTGTTAATGGTGTTTAATGCCGCAGAATTGAAATCAAGTTTCTCAATGCGTGCATCATAATATTTCTGATTGGTGACTATAAAGGGCTCCAGTATTGGATAACTTTTTTTAATCCATATCGAATTAGCCACATTCATAATCACATTTGGATCAGCCTTTTTAAGGGCTGTCACCAGATCCAGATAAATCTGGTTAATCTCATCAACCGATAGTCCGTTAAGACCCAAAGTGTTGATCATATCTGTTTTAGTTTTTCCATCAGCACCATTAAGCGTCATCGAAAGAGCCAGCGAAATACTTAACGGGGATACCATCACATTATGACCCTGACTATCAGGAATTTTTTTAAATAAGCTAAATGTAAACGAGTTATCCGCACTGACCAACTGCATAGATTTTTGTGTCAATACGATATCAGGTGGCAGAGGGTCAGGTGAAACTTTGCTGGTACATTGTGCACCAGACAAGGTAATAAGAAGTAAAAGTGCTGCAATTTTTGTTTTCATTTCAGTACAGTTAAAATAAATGTAAAAATTCATCTCTGACATCAGATGAGGAATCTTAAATTAAAGTTGCAACATTTTTAATGATAACGCAACCAATTTGACAAAAAAATTCATCTTTCCATTGAAAGTATCTGTATGGAAGATTGTTGAGCCTGGAAATGGTGAAAATACGTTGAAAAATCCTTATGCTGACAATTTTTCAACGCTTATAAGCTTCTTTTTTGTTCTTTAACATTCTTTAAAATTATAGATGCGAATTTTGATGTTCCTTCGAGCCTGATTTTTGTTGTGTTCAATTAAAAACAATTTGTGACGAATCTCGAAGAAATAATACGAAAATGTGCATCTGGCAACAGAAAAGCCCAAACTGTACTGTACAATTACTTTGCCTCAAAAATGTACGGTGTCTGTCTGCGCTATTCAAAAGATGCCACGGAAGCCGAAGACAACCTTCAGGATGGATTTATTCGTGTTTTTACAAAGATCAATCAATATGGATTCAAGGGATCATTCGAAGGTTGGATGCGTCGCATAATGGTCAATACTTCGCTTGAGAAATTTCGCAAAAACAATCATCTTTATCCGGTAGAGGATATGATGATTTTCGAAAGTATTCAATACGAAGAAGATACCTTGTCGGCAATTTCCGCAGATGATCTGCTAAAGATGATTCAGGAGCTTCCGCCTCGCTACAGAATGGTATTCAATCTTTATGCCATCGAAGGATATACACATCAGGAGATTGCTAAAACAATGGAGATCAATGAAGGAACCTCCAAGTCTAATCTCTCCAGAGCAAGAGTGATCCTTCAAAAAAAGGTAATACAAAATTTTGGATTTGAGAAAAATACAATGAAGACGATGCTATGACGACTGGAAGAAAAGATATAGACCAATTATTTCGTGAGAAATTGGGGGACTACGAAAAAGCTCCTCCCATATTTCTTTTGTCAAATATCCAGAGTTCACTTAGTTCAAATCGTCGCGTTCAGAAATTGTTCATATTAAAAACCGCTGTTGTTGCAGCCTCAATCATCGTTGCCTTTCTTGCCGGATGGCAGATGACCGGTTCAAATGACACAAATATTTCAAAGCCATTAGGCGCTTCAACACCGGTAATCATGAATAATACTGCACCATCCTCAGTTAAAGATAATTCCGGTGATTCAGAGGATGTGACGAACAGCAACCTCAAATCAGGGGCTGTCGATCGCTCCAACAATCTGAACACGACTTCAAGCCCAAATATTTCTTCATTTGCAGCTTTTGCGGCAAACACTTCGTTCATCAGAAATGATAATCATCTGGCAACTCCAAAATCCGAAGAACTGGTACTCTCCAATACCGAAAAAGAATTCCTCGATAAATTTCAGAATCACTTAAAACTGGTGAAAAAATTTACGGATTGGATTGCATCCTCAATTAGAAAAGACAGCATTTCAATTGGAAGCTACGAATCAAAATCTTTAGCTCTTACTAATTACAAACCTGTTAATACGGATAATTCTGTTTCTTCGTCTGCAAATAATTCACACAGAATCAATTCTTCCAAATGGATTCTTAAAGCCGAACTATCACCTGTTTTTAATAGTCAGATCCAAAATAACGCATCAAAAACGGGAGATCAGTCCGGGAGTTCTCAAGGTTATACTTCTCAGTGGACTACCGCAGAGAACACTTTCGCCGGAGGGGTAGTTGCGGGGTATAAAATTGGGAAACGGCTTATTATTAAGTCAGGAGTCGCTTATAACAACATCCGTCAGACAACCCGCAATACTGATTTTACAGGAGTAAATTCAATGTCAGATCAACCGGGAAATTCAACTATTGCATTTACTCCTTCCGGACAGGTCAGAATAACCAAAACAGCTGAATCTCTTAATGATGCTATTTTAAAATCAAATTCTCAATTCAACAGTACGGCAAATTATTCGGATGCCGGTGTTTTGAAGCAGAATATTGAATTTATCGAAATCCCGTTACAAGCAACCTATCAATTAATTAACCGGAAAGTAGAAATCGGCCTCACAGGGGGATTTAGCACTAATATTCTAATTGGCAATAATGCGTTGCTATTCGATTACGGGAATTTGACAGGTAGCGGTGAAACATCTAATTTACGCAAAGTTGTCTATTCAGGAGCAGTTGGACTAGAGGTTGGTTATGCGATCAATGACAGGATCACTCTTACAGTCGAACCACGCCTGAAACACTATATCAATTCCTTAAATACAAGTAAAACTGTTGATTTTAAACCCTTTCAGATGGGAATAGCTACAGGCCTGATCTACTCGTTCAATTAAGTTCGTTATCCGGCATTGGATTAGACCTCAAAAACAACTAACTTTGCGGGCTTAATTGATGCAATATTATGGAAGATAAAAACTCCTTAAACAATAAGTTCAGCCTATCAAAAATATTGATTTTCTTTTCAATAATCGCCATTAGTGTGATCATCGGCGGACTCTTCTTTAATTCACAATCTCCAGGGGTGCAGAATCGGGTTCTTCAGACTCCTGCCGGGCCTCAGGAGGTCTATTTCACTGTGGCACAAATACCTGACAAGCTTGAATTTGCCGGCGAACCTGTTCCTCTTGCAAATTTTGATGTCCTTGAATCGCTTGACCGCGAACTGCTGAGTATTGCCAATTTTCATTCTCAGGCTCTGCTCTATCTTAAAAAAAGCACCCGCTATTTTACGGTTATTGAACCCATTCTCAAAAAAAATGAAGTCCCCGATGATTTCAAATTTCTTGCCCTTGCCGAAAGCGGTTTTCTCGATAAGATAGTCTCTCCCGCCGGGGCTGTTGGAATATGGCAGTTTATGAAAAGCGCTGCCATCGAAAACGGACTTGAAGTTAACGATGAAGTTGACGAACGTTATCACATCGAAAAATCGACTGAAGCGGCCTGCAAATTCTTAAAGAATTCATTCGCGAAATACGGAAACTGGACGCTGGTAGCTGCTTCTTTTAATGCTGGCCTCGGTGGCCTGAACAAGCAGATCGACTTGCAGGAAAGCAAAAGTTATTATGATCTGTTGCTCAATGAAGAAACATCAAGGTATCTTTTTCGGATACTTGCCTTGAAACTTGTGATCGGTACACCTGAAAAATACGGATTCAAAGTGAGCGAACCTGAGAAATATCCTATTGTGCCTGTCAGCGAACTTAAAGTAACCGGAAGCATAAATAATTTTACTCATTTTGCCAGAGCCAATAACATCAACTACAAATTATTCAAGCAATTCAATCCATGGCTTCGTCAGACCTACCTGAAGAACCCAAAGAAAAAAACGTATGTTGTAAGGATTCCGGAAGCCGGGAAATACCGCCAATTTATCGATTAAAACTCTGCTGGCCTGGATTAAGTAACAGAAATGATTTATGTCGAAATTAATTTTTTTTCACAAAATCCAAATAATTCGTAATTCATTCCGCCAACTGGCGGACGTAATTCGTAATTCATAATTCATAATTATTTTCCCCCTTTTGCCCTAAAGAAAGCATTGTAACATGGATGGAGATAACAAAATTGTTGTAAGAGGAGCGCGGGAGCATAACCTTAAAAATATCAATGTTGAAATACCTCGTAATCAACTGACTGTGATTACAGGGCTGAGTGGAAGCGGTAAATCTTCTCTGGCTTTTGATACCATCTATGCAGAAGGTCAGCGACGTTACATCGAGACTTTCTCAGCTTATGCCCGTAGTTTTCTGGGAAATATGGAACGACCCGATGTTGACGAGATAACCGGATTAAGTCCTGTCATTTCGATTGAACAAAAAACCACCAACAAAAATCCTCGTTCGACAGTGGGAACCGTCACCGAGATATATGATTTTCTCCGGTTGCTTTTTGCACGGGCCGGCGAAGCTTATTCTTATAATACTGGTGAGAAAATGGTAAAATATACCGATGAGCAGATCATCAATCTCATCATTGAGAAGTTCAATGGTAAGAAAACAATGATTCTGGCGCCGGTAGTTCGCGGCCGCAAAGGCCACTACCGTGAACTCTTCGAACAGATCCGCAAAAAAGGATTTCTTTATGCCCGGGTGGACAATGAGATCCGTGAGATGACGCATGGGTACAAGGTAGACAGGTATAAAAATCACCATATTGAGATGGTGATCGATAAGATTGTTGTGAACGAAGATGACCGTAAACGGTTGCGCGACTCGGTCGATATCGCGATGAAACATGGGCAGGGAATTATTATGATCCTGGACGCTGAAACGGGCGACACCCGTTTCTTTTCACGTCATCTGATGTGTCCTGCAACCGGAATTTCCTACAACGACCCTGCACCCCACAGTTTTTCCTTTAATTCACCTCAGGGTGCCTGTCATAAATGCAACGGACTTGGTGAGATCACAGAGATCGATCAGGATAAAATGGTTCCTGACCCGACGCTATCGATTGCAAAGGGCGGAATTGCACCCTTAGGCCCTCAAAAGAACACAATGATTTTCTGGCAGATAGAAGCCTTAGCCGAGAAATATGGATTCACACTGAAAACTCCTGTTGGAGAGATCTCTGACGAGGCGATCAATGCTATATTATATGGGACAGGCGAAAGAATTCAGTTAAAGAATTCACCACTAGGGAGTTCTATTGATTACATGATGACCTACGAGGGGATCGTCAAATACATCCTCAACGAAAAGGGAGATAACCAGTCCAAAACAGCACAGAAATGGGCCGATCAGTTTCATAAGAGCATGACCTGCCCTGAATGTAATGGACAAAGGCTGCAGAAAGAACCACTCCATTTTAAAATCGACGGAAAAAATATCTCAGAATTGGCTAAGCTTGATATCTGCGAGCTTTCTGATTTCTTCGAAGAAATCGAGAGTCGCTTAAGCCCCAGGCAACTGCAGATTGCGACTGAAGTGATCAAAGAACTCCGAACACGGCTTCGTTTTCTAATCGATGTCGGGCTTACCTACCTCTCGCTTGACCGTCCTGCAGGAACCCTTTCGGGTGGCGAATCGCAGCGAATAAGGCTCGCCACACAGATCGGTTCGCAGCTAGTTAATGTACTTTATATTCTCGACGAACCAAGTATTGGTTTGCATCACCGCGATAATTTACGATTGATCAACTCATTGCAACAACTGCGGGATACAGGTAATTCAGTGGTAGTGGTAGAACACGACCGCGACATGATGTTACAAGCCGATTACCTGATCGACATGGGACCAATGGCCGGTATTCATGGTGGAGAGATTGTGGCAGCAGGTGTCCCTTCTGAAGTGCTTAAACATAATACCCTCACCGCTCAGTATCTGACAGGAAAAAGAAAAATAGATATCCCGGACATTCGCCGGCCAGGCAATGGCAAATCATTAATCATCAAAGGAGCATCCGGAAATAATCTGAAGAATATTGACGTAGCATTTCCCCTTGGAAAACTGATCTGCGTCACCGGCGTTTCCGGAAGTGGTAAATCAACTCTGATAAATGAAACACTTCAGCCTATTTTAAGTCAGTATTTTTATAAATCACTGCTCGATCCACTAGCCTATCATTCCATTGAAGGGATCGAAAATATCGATAAGGTGGTGCAGGTCGATCAATCACCTATCGGAAGGACTCCACGCTCCAATCCAGTCACATATACCGGTGTTTTCACTGATATCCGCAATCTCTTCACCCTTCTGCCGGAGGCAAAAATCAGAGGTTACAAACCCGGCCGTTTTTCATTTAATGTGAAAGGGGGACGTTGCGAGGCGTGTGAAGGCGCCGGAATGAAAGTGATTGAGATGAATTTTCTCCCTGACGTGTATGTTCATTGTGATAAATGTAATGGTAAACGATACAATCGTGAAACCCTGGAAGTACGTTTTAAAGGAAAATCGATCAGCGATGTGCTTGATATGACTATTAATCAAGGAGTTGAGTTCTTCGAGAGCATACCTGCCATAGTTCACAGATTACGAACTCTGCAAGAAGTTGGACTTGGCTATATCACATTGGGACAGTCATCTACGACACTCTCAGGGGGTGAGTCACAGCGTGTAAAACTAGCAACAGAGCTGAGCAAACGGGACACAGGAATGACCCTTTATATTTTGGATGAACCCACAACAGGACTCCATTTTGAAGATATTCGTGTATTGCTTGAGGTGCTGAATAAATTGGTGGGGAAAGGAAATACTGTTATTGTAATAGAGCATAACATGGAAGTCATTAAGGTAGCTGATCATATTATAGATATTGGACCTGAGGGTGGCAAAGACGGCGGACGTTTATTATGCAGTGGTTCCCCCGAAGAAATTATAAGTCTGGATCAGTCATATACTGCCCGGTATTTGAAAGAAGAGATGAGAGGATAATTACCTTTGATGAATAAAATAATATTCAGATGAGAAAGGGACTGATATTTTTGATCTTTCTGATTTTCGAATTAATTTCGTCAGCCCAGACTCTGCCTAAAAATTATTACTGGATAAAATTAAAAGATAAAAAAGGAACACCTTACCAGATCACTCATCCTGATGCTTTTTTATCGCAACGTGCTATCAACCGCAGAGCCAGACAAATAATCCCGCTTGACGAGACTGATCTCCCTGTTTCACCTGTGTATCTTGATAGTTTAAAAAAGCGAGGTCTGGAAATCGTCCACACTTCGAAATGGCTAAATGGAACGACAGTAAAAGCGGCTGATACCTCCTTAATCAAAAAAATTGCTGCACTTCCGTTTGTTGTTTCAGTACAACTGACCAAGCCGGCGAGTGCCCAAAAGTCTGCTTTTCTTAAATTTCAGGAAGAGGAATTCAAAATTCTCTACGATCCGGCACGTTACGGAATCGCCCTTACTCAGTTGACACAATTAAATGGGCAGTACCTTCACAACAAAGGGTATCGCGGAAAAGGAATCCAGATTGCTATTCTCGATGCCGGCTTCTGGCATGTGAACCAAATAGCGGCATTTGACAGTCTTCGCTTGCTCAACAGGATATTGGGAATCCGTGACTTTGTTCAGCCTGGCTCCGATATTTACCAGCAGCATACCCACGGAATGAGTGTGCTCTCTTGTATGGGCGGAAATCAACCTTTAACACTCATTGGTACTGCCCCTGATGCTTCGTATTATCTCTTTCGTTCAGAAGATGTCAATACTGAATATCCAATCGAAGAAGACAACTGGGTTGCAGCAGCCGAGCTGGCAGACAGTCTGGGTGTCGATGTCATCAATTCCTCACTGGGGTATTCATTGTTCGATGATCCAAAGATGAACCATATTTATTCCAAATTAGACGGTAAAACTACCCGCATTACACAGGGAGCGAATATGGCTTTTCAAAAGGGAATACTTGTTTTTACGAGTGCCGGAAATGAAGGCAATAATAGCTGGAGGCATATAATCGCACCATCTGATGGTGAAAATGTAATCGGAGTTGCTGCGGTCGATAAGTTTGGGATACGTGCTTCCTTTAGTTCTGTGGGACCTGCCTTTGGAGGAGCAGTGAAACCAAATGTGGCAGCCATGGGTGCATTGACTTATCTTATTACCAGTGCAGGAGTTCCTGGTTATTCAAGCGGAACTTCTTTTTCCTCACCTGTTTTGGCCGGTATGGGAGCTTGTTTGCTGCAAGCCAACCCCAATTCAACCGTTAAACAGGTTAAGATGGCTATTGAGCAAAGCGCCATCAATTACAATAAGCCGGATACACTGCTGGGCTATGGAATTCCTGATTTTGCAAAAGCGGATCAATATCTGAAAGTTGTTACGGCTATCAGGGTAAATCCGGTTGATAACTGGGTAGTTTCCCCAAATCCATTTCATAATTATCTCGCAATTAAAAATATTAATCCGGTAAATGGAGAAAAATGTCTGATCAGCATTTATACTTTGCAGGGAGTTTGTGTTTGGCAATCTTCTTTTCAGGCGTCTGAATATATTTTGCTGGATAATCTAGCGAAATTGCCAACGGGATTTTTGGTGC
The DNA here is from genome assembly GCA_037133495.1 of Mariniphaga sp. Lineage (GTDB taxonomy): Bacteria > Bacteroidota > Bacteroidia > Bacteroidales > Prolixibacteraceae > JAAFHB01. The sequence goes on from JBAXOA010000001.1 coordinate 89,975, forward strand.
TTACGATTTTGCACGGAGCGAAAATGGAGCAATATAAATTAATTAAATTAAACCAGTAGTACCGAACGATGAAACGACTGATCATTCTATTACCAGTTATTCTAATGATTGCAGCTTGTTCGCGTCAACCAGAGATCGCTCAGTGGCGCGGACCTCATCGCGACGGGAACTACCCCGATCAGGGATTGCTAAAAAAATGGCCGGCCGAAGGACCGCTTCTTCTATGGGCAATTGATTCGGTTGGTGTTGGTTATGGTTCTCCGGTTGTGACTCATGATGGTCTGTTTCTTACCGGATCCGTTGACAGTACAGCATATCTTTATTCATTTGATCTCAAGGGAAATCTTCGTTGGAAAGTAGCTTATGGTCCTGAGTGGGAAACAGGGTTTCCAGGTTCAAGATCCGCTCCCACAGTTGTCGGTGATCTGGTTTATGTTTCTTCAGGGAAAGGCGAACTTGCCTGTATGAGCCGCAAAGATGGTCATAAGGTTTGGTCAGTCAATCTTTTCACCGGGCTTCATGGGAAAAACACCATTTTTGGCTATTCCGAAGGTCTGCTGGTAAAAGATCGAATGGTTTACTGCACACCCGGAGGTGCTGACACCAATATTGTTGCATTAGACCGTTTCACGGGTGATCTGATTTGGAAGTGCAAAGGGGCAGGACAGATTTCAGCTTTCTGCTCCCCAACAATCATCCGTCAGGGTAAACATAATATTCTTTTCACCTTTACAGAAGGCGCAATGCTGGGAATCGATGCCGACAATGGGAAATTGCTACTTACCCATAAGCAGGATACCGCCGGAAATGTTCACTCCAATCCGCCCATCTTTGAAAACGGATATCTTTATTATGTGGCCGGCGATGGCAACCGCACCGTAAAACTCAAGCTCTCGGATGACGGGGAGCACCTTACTGAAGTGTGGCGTTGCCTTCCTTTCGATAACATCATGGGGGGAGTAGTTCAGGTCAACAATCAACTGGTAGCCACCGGACACCGCAAGCATGAACTACTATCGATGAATATGGAAAGCGGCCGGATAACTCAACAGCTGAAGATTGGCCGAGGTGCCACTATCTTCGCCGACGGGATGATCTATCTGTATGATGAAAAGGGAAATGTTCACCTTGTCGATCCGGGAGGCTCATTGCTAAGGGAAGTGAGTACTTTTAAAATTACAAAGGGAACCAAAGAGCACTTCGCTCACCCTGTAATTGCCAACGGCACGTTATATATCCGCCATGGAAAGAGCCTGATAGCCTACAATATTAAACAGAGCTGAAATTTACTTCATCCATTCAAAAACCCGATAGTGTTCACCATCCATTCCCAGTCGGGTATAAACCTCTCGGGCATCTTTATTTGACTCGTCAACATAAAGCCGGATACCTTTCAGCGATTCATCAGCATCAACCAACATTTTAACATGATTATAAAGTGAAGCGTAAATTCCACGTTTACGGAAAAGCCCATCAACATAAACCGATTGTATCCAGAGTACGGTACCATTGCGCCAATCGCTCCATTCAAATGTCGTGAGCAACGATGCCACCACCTGATTGCCGGACACTGCAACATAATATGATCCAAGCCTTTCGTTGTTCAGAACTGCTTCCACTCCTTTGAGGACAGTTTCTTTATCCAGGCGATAATTTTCTGTTTCCAAGGCCATCTCAATTTGAAACCGGGCGATTGAATCACAGTCGGAATTCTGACCTTTACGTATTTCCAATTTCATCTTCTCGTTTTTAATTTAAAAACATGATTGACCCCGGGCAGCGGTAACTTTGTCGCCAATCCGGGGTCAATGTAAATGAATATTTATAACAGATGAGAAAATAAAACCCGGGATATGGGTCTCATTTACTACTTTGCAAGATGACTCTAGCGGAACTTAATCTTAAAGGCTTTCTCCAAAATCCTTTCTAAATTTGGCAGCAAGTTGATCCACCCAATCGCCAATTGGCTTGAGTTTACCAACGAAAAACCGCAGGACTGGTGGTTCTTCGATCCATTCGAGACCGCCAATCAATTTTCGGTTATCATAAAGCCACTGAATACGATCTTCTGCGTATTTTATTTGTGATAAAGTGAATACGCGCCGTGGGAAGGCAAGACGGAGCAATTCCACATCTGCCAGCACATCGTCACCGTTCTCGTCTCGGACACTGGAAATGGTACCTCTTTCCATACCCCGGATACCTGAAGCGATATATAAAGCAGCCGCCAAAGCGCCGGCAGGGTACTGGGTTTGTGGTACGTGTTCTATAAAAGCGCGTGCGTCGAGGTGACATCCCAGACCTCCTGAAGGGGTGATCACCGGAATTCCTTTTTGGTCGAGCGCATCGACCAGGTATTTAATGAAAGTCGGTGAATGGCTGATAACGTCGAAGTCAAGTGTCTCATACAGACCAACTGCCATTGCTTCGATTTCGCGGACGCTCATCCCTCCATAGGTAAGAAACCCTTCGTAAAGTGGCACCCAGTCACGCATTTGCATATAAATATCGTGGTTATTAGTACATATACCTCCTCCACGGGTACAACTCACTTTACGACCCGAGAAATAAGAAAAGTCGGTATAACTGAGCATCTCGTGCAGGATCGTTTTGATTGATTTATCGCGGTAGCCCTCTTCGCGAATCTTAATAAAATAGAGATTCTCGTTAATCAGACTCGTGTCCATCAGCAACATGATATTATTGGCTTTTGCAATAGCCGAGACTTCACGAAGGTTGGCCATTGAAAAGGGCTGACCTCCAATCAGGTTGGTTCCTGCCTCAAAACGAATATACGCCACATTTTCGGCTCCCCATTTTTCGATCACATTTTTCAGTTTGCCAATATCCATATTCCCCTTAAACGGGAAATCACTTTTAATTTTCAGCGCTTCATCCGTATATATCTCTTCCACGGCGCCGCCCAACATTTCGATATGAGCTTTAGTGGTCGTAAAGTGGTAGTTCATAGGGACTACTTTGCCTGGCTTTACAAAAGTCTTTGAAATAATGTGTTCTGCTGCACGCCCCTGATGGACCGGAAGGAAATACTGCTGATTAAAGACCTCTTTGATTGCATTTTCGAGTTTTGTGTAACTCGAGGACCCGGCATAAGAATCGTCGGCTACGCTCATGGCACCAACCTGATTATCACTCATGGCGTTTGTTCCGGAGTCGGTTAACATATCGAGGAAAACATCTTTATTTTGGAGCAAAAAGGTATTAAATCCGGCTCCGAAGATAGCCTCCTTACGTTCCTCAATAGGTAAAAGGTTCAGTTTCTGAACCACACGTACTTTGTGCATCTCCAGTGGGATCGCTTCACCACTGTAGAATTTCACTGTTTTTAATTGTTCAAAATGCTCCATAGTTGTTTCTTAATTATTTTTTATCCTGAATAAAACTTACAACGCGTTAAATACCTGCTGATTCATCGAAAAATGAGATCAATCAGAAGCAGCTAATTAGGCGATGCGATTGTAATTAAAAATAATCTGTAATCAAAACAACTCGAATACCTTTTAATCTGTAATCTATAATTTAGAATCGGTTTAAATTCGGAACTCAAATGAATGGAATACATTCATTATATTTTATTTCATCACAAGGGTAAATTTCTGCTTAAATGAAACCTTGTCAAAGAGCGCACTGCGGTTTCCAAAACCATTTCCGGCATAGTCGCCCCCTCGTGACATTCCGCCCTTTGATCTGCCACCGCCCATTCCCGACATACCACCGCCCCGCATTCCTCCGCCCGACATACTATTTCCTGACATACCGCCGCCACTCTTTCTGCCAGGGCTGCCTTCACCAACTCCCGCTGAAGGACGATCAAGAGCATTTACCGTAACATTCAATACGATAAGCTCATTTAAGCACATCGAACCCTTGCTGAGAAGTTCATTTAGAGGTATAGCAATCTCAAAAACCAGGTGCTGTGCACTGTCTGCTCCTACTACTACATCAACGCCATCAGGGTTATTGAGCGATATTTCTGTTGAGCCGGATTGAAAACCTTTCGCTTCGACAGTTGAAAATTGCATTTGATACGCTTTGATAAAGGGATTACCGGGTACTTTACGCTCAAAATTACTACCCGGCTTTTTATTCTCCATTCCCATCAGATTTATCGCAGGGAAAATAAGGCTTACATCAAATTTTTTCCTTTTCTCTTTTGAAGAAAGCTCAACAGACCAACCGGCATTCATCAACTTTCTCATTTTCATTTCATCTTTCAATGAAAAAGCGAAATAGAGCCTGTCGTTGTCATTGCTTATAGCAAAAAACAACCCACTTTTATCGTCATAGAAATTTAGAGGTTTTGTCCATTCTTTATCATTCCCATCAATGGTAATGTCTTCGGTTTTCCATCTCGACTTCGAGATATCGCTCTGTGCCAGTAAGTTAATTGAAATCGCAATAAGTGCAATAAAGGTCAGACTGATTCTATACATCATTTGTCGTTAATATTATGTTGATCACCAATAATCAACAGGTAAGACAAATTATTTTGCGATTAGTTTAAAAACAAAAAACCTGCTTTCGCAGGTTCTATATTTTATCTTGTTAATGAAAATTCAGACTCTTCATCCTCGCGCCAGATTTGCGTTAATCTCATTCCGCTTTCCTTTATTGACTGTACAGTTAATAATCATGTCCTTATAACCCCCTTTACTCAGAATTACCTCGTAGATTCCCTCCGCAAGCGACTTCACGTAAAAATCCCCATTCGCCGAAGTGTTTTTCACAATATAGGGCTGAATGTCTAAACTATCTTTTCGCACTAATGCAATAGTGACTCCTTTAATCGGCGTTTTCGTTTCGGTATCGACAACGGTTCCTGTCAAAGCAACTAAATCATTCGCAAATTCAGTCCTTCGGGCTTGTCTGTATTTAATATAAAAATCAGATTCCGGGATGCGGACGATATCGATCAATGCGTCAATATATTGAAGCGACTCATCGGCATTTCTAAAATGATTTGCTATATGAGTTTCTACCAAAGTTGATTCGAATGAACCGACTGTTGGTATAGGCACAAAATCAAAAAAATTATTGATCGTATTTTTAAATTCGAGCAGAGCGGCCACTTCAATTTCATAAGGGAGAAGATGAGTAATATGATGTTCTGCCCGGCTGTAAATTTTCTGTGCCTGATCCAGTAATATTAAATCAGAATAATTTTCAAGTTCACCTTTTGAAAGTCTGGATTCAGTGATAAGAATCTGATAATTCATAGAGATGGCAAAAGCATGAAGCTTACGGGCAATATCGCCGGTACTTTGCAAAAGTGCCAGTCTTACCTCTTCCTTCGACAAATTTATACTCGTATTGTGAGATGAATGCTGTTTTGAGAGTGATTGAATCTCAGCAATGTCCGACTGAAAAGACCTGAAAATCCGGTCAAAGTTGGGAAGTCCGGTCAAAATCGTCTGTCTGGGTTCCAGGAACTCGCTTACGACCCTATACATATTTAACTTATCTATTTGTCCGGTTGTCATTCTATTAAATATTACGTGTTTGCAAATAAAAATCTATTCAAAATATCAGCTAGAAATTACAACATTTATACGACATAAACAACCCCTCCAATTGTTAAAAAAACATTAAGCCAGAAAACAAGGGGAAAGGGTAAGGTGCCTGTTATTGCATCTGCCAGTCTTATCAGGATAACCGAAATGAAAAAAAAGCCGAGACCGCACCCACTCGTTTTTGCGATTTTTGGGTGCGGTCCCGGCTAAGGACAATTAATAAATAGTAAACGTGGTCAGCGCTGCGACTAAAGTTCGCGTATTTTTATATTACGGAACCAGATAGCATATCCATGATCCTGAAGACCGATATATCCCTCTTTGTCGATACCTTGTGTCCAGCCCGGAAATGATTTGAATTTACTCTTTGCCACAAGAGCATCCCATTCCGGTGTCCATAATGTATACGAAACTACTTCAGTACCGTTCATTGTATGGGTAGCGTGTCCATCTTTCAATTTTATTACGACTGTATTCCATGAGCCGGCAGGATGTACTGTTTTAGGATCGCAGGCAATTAAATCGTAAAGTGATCCGGCAAGGTGGTTGGCAAGTTTATTATCACTGGCATCCACATTGTCAAGCACCTGAACTTCAGGAGCAGCGTAATAAATTGGTTTACCAGGAACTTCGCGCACATAATAGAAAATTCCGGAATTACCGGCCTTACCAGCTTTGAAGTCAACCGATAGTTCAAAATTCTTATATTTTTTCCCTGGAAACAGAATGTCACCATTTGAACCCTGCCCCGGTTTTTTTCCTTCGGCTGTGAATACCTTCATTGCATTTTCTTCAATCACCCAGTTGGTGGGCATTGCAGTACCATTGCACTGTCTCCAGCCATCAAAGTCTTTTCCGTTGAACAACAACGTCCAGCCTGCCTTTTTCTCCTTTTTTGATAATTTGTTCACCTCCTGAGCAAATGATGGAAGTGCAATCAATAGCGCAATGGCTAATGACAAAGTCAAAATAATGTTTTTCTTCATGATTTGAATTTAAACACCTTCAAGGTGCGGTTGATAATAATAGAATCCGTTAATTTTGCCATCAAAGATAATTATTAAATAATCATGCCTTCTCCGCAAAGTTGATAAATAACAGGCTAAATTTATTTTAATCTTTTCGTTTACCTGTTTAAAAACATTTGTAAATTCGCCCTGTAATTAAATTTTATCAAAAGCGATATGGACTTATTTGCACCATGGCATCTTGTTATCCTTATTGGAGCTATACTGCTGTTATTTGGAGGTCAAAAAATCCCTGAATTAATGGGAGGAATTGGCAAAGGAATGAAGGAATTTAAAAAATCCATTAAAGACGAAAACGAACATAAGGAAGAGCCTCCGGCCGAGATTCCCAAATCAACAAGCAAACCTGAACGTTTAAAAGATTAGGCTGATCACTCCTTTTATCGGATTATCGTTACATAATTTGAGAGAACGATATTTCCGTTGCGTATTTCCATGTTTCCATCAAAATGTCCTGTCACCTCAACGGGATGGTTTTTTAGTATCTCAGCTGGCAAAATAGTCAGCGGGTTTTCGTTGCATAAAAAAACAATAGGCGGTTTTGCCGGAAGCTGTGGCTGAATCGCAGGATTCCACCCTTTCACTTCGTGTCCGCTATTCCAGATCACTTCGATAAATTTCCCGGAAATTTCCCCGTTAAAAAAGAAAGGAATACCCTTTAGATCGTCACGTTGCCGCAGAACCTTGTATGAGCGGTAATCAGGGTTGGTAATCGTAAGCTTTGGCACCAATGGCATAAGCACCATGCAGACAGATAAAACCATTCCAACCATTCCCATCCAGAGCCAAAGTGCATTCTTTTTCCAAAGTGCAATGATTAAAAATCCGCCTAAACCCCAGAAATGGCTAAAGACAGTGATTAGCAGTGCAATTGAAGGACGGTCTGCCCCCAATGGAAAAAATAAAACTGCGACAGGAATAGCAAAACAGATGATAACCATCAATAGCGTGTTTATCCTGAAGATCACAAGATCATTTTTGTCGGTTACTGAGGCCTGAAAGGTCTGTATTAAGTATCTGAAATAGAAAGAGGTTAGCATAGCCATCGGCAGAAGTACAGGAAGAAGATACCGCTCTTTTTTTTCAGGAAATATTGACAGCAAAACTACAGCTGAGATCACCCATACAGAAAGAAAAGTATAGTTGCCAAACTGCCTGATCCGAAGACGGGCATACGGAAAGTAAAGAGCAACAGATGCCATGATTGCCCACACTCCCGACTGAACAGGGAAACTCCAGTAGTGATAAAAAGGGCGCACGCTGCGGGAAAGCCAGGCCGCCGACTCCTGATCAGCAATCAGCGCCGAAAATTCGGGATGCGAGATCCAGATCATCAATGGCCACCAAATTGCAATGATTATAGCCGTCAGAACCATGATGAAAAGTGCCATTTTCTTGTTAGCCGCCTCTTTCCATCCATACGAAAACGACCGGGCAATAAGATAAGGCAATAGCAATGAATAGAATGAAATTGGACCTTTGCTCATAAAAGAAAGTCCCATCAAGAATCCTGCTCCAAATAATTCGCCATATCCTGGTTTTTCAGCTTTTAACACTTTGTGAATCAACCATATTGCCCCAATCATAAAACTATGACAAAAGATATCCCAGCTGATATCACGGGCCATAAAAAAAATATAGAATGATGTGGCTGCAGTTCCTGCAACTAAAAAAGGCAATAAATGGTCATCGGTCAACGTTGTTGTAAGCTTAAAGAGGAAAAAAACCATTAATAAAGCAGCTAATGCGGACGGGAGCCGGAGAAGTGAAAGATTATCCTGACCTGTGAAATACATTGTAGCAGCAGCTATCCACGTGGGAAGCGGAGGCTTTTCAAGTCGCAATTCGCCATTCATTGTCGGTTCGAGCCAGTTATTTTTTTGAAGAATTTCACGGGCCGATGTCAGATTTCGCGCCTCCATGATATTTGCCTCAAGCACTCCGTTATTCACAACAAAGGCAATGAACGTAATAACAAGAAGAAGGAAAAGCTTTAATTTACGATTATTCATGCTCAAAAGCCATTAAAAAATATTAATAATACGTGATGAAATAGCCATTCTAAGAATATCAACAACCAAAATGAATCCACCAGTTAGCGGATGGCTATTCCACTTGGCCGCCAAAAAACAATTTATTTACAAATGAACCCTAATATATAAAAGTTCTTACATTTTTGATCTTCCCAACAGAAGATTTCGAAGATAAACAAGTAATCCCGACAACTGCGCCACGAACAATACAGGATCATACCGAAAAACGGCATAGGAGATAATCATCAGCGATCCGGCCATACTGACAAACCAGAACAAACGGCTGAATACCGATTCGTTTTTAGATTCAGAGTCGATCCATTGAATGTAGAACCGAAGTGTAAAAATCACCTGGCCAATACTTCCCCAGATCTGTAATGGAACAGAAATTTCTTTATTCGTTAACAGAGAATAGAAATTTCCGTGAGCTCCGGAGAGAAGATAACCTAATGTTAAAACAGGAGCTGTGATCACAAAAACGCGAAAGATCAAAGGGATAGGGTGCCATTTCTGTTGAAGGTGAAGATTCCGTATATATATAAAATATACCAATACCTGACCCAGCACGATTACAAAATCGTGACGCAGGATTCCATATAAAAGAAAAATAAGCGAACCGATAATACTTAACTGCCAAAATATTACAGGAGAGATCGGCTTGCCGGCCTTTTCGGAATGTATCCATTGAACGATCATTCGGGCAGCAAAGAGCAGCTGGGCTATAAACCCGACAGCAAAAACCCAGAGTGATGTGCCACTCATCCTCTTCCCGTAATTTCGTAGCGAATAAACCGTTTTCGCATCCATGCAAAAGCGATAAGGTCAGCCGAGGGACCGAATAACCGGTTTCGCAAATGGTAGTTTGATTTTCCGGCAAGTCGCTCATAGTGCACAACCGGCACTTCTTTGATTTGACCGCCAACAAGCAGCACAAGAGCAGGAAGAAACCGGTGCATCCCATTAAAAAAAGGAATTCGGCGAGCCATATCAGTATGAAATACCTTGAGCGGACATCCTGTATCTGAGATCCCATCGTGCGTTACAGCACGGCGCACAGCATTCGCAATCCTTGATGACATTCGTTTGATTAATCCATCCTTTCGCCCAACACGAATGCCAGTAACAAGCTCATAATCATAGGAATACTCCATCAGTTTGTCAAAATCAAAAGGAGAAGTCTGGAGATCAGCATCGAGATAACCTGTAAATCTTGTCATAACCTGATCGATTCCGGATTTCAAGGCAGTACTCAGACCGCTGTTTTTTTTGAGATGTATAAAACTCAGCGCCGGATTTGCTTTACAATATTGCTCGAGAAGGATCGGACTGTTGTCGGTTGATCCATCGTTAACAAACAATACTTTTGTACAATAAACTGAATGAGAGAGGTAATCGGAAAGTGTCTTCACCAATCGGGGAAGATTTTCAGCTTCGTTATAAACCGGAACAATAATCGTAAGGATACATTCTGAATCAACGGGGTAACCCATAATGACAAATGGTTAAAACGTTTACAAAATTAGCAAAAAAGAGCAATATGCGAAGTAGAATCATGATTGAATAGCTTGATGCTTTAAAGGTAAAACAGAGCCATTCCAATCATCAAAACGGCAGATTAATATTTCGGCGGTTAGTTGCTCATTTCCGGACTGATCAAATTGCCGAATTTTGAATATCTTTGCACAAGATTTTAAAATAAGGTTATATTGCCCATGAAGAATATCAGGAATTTTTGCATCATTGCCCACATCGACCATGGAAAAAGTACGCTTGCCGATCGTCTTTTGGAAATTACAGAGACTGTCAGTGGCCGCGATATGCAGGCTCAGGTACTTGATGACATGGAACTTGAGAAAGAAAGGGGAATAACGATCAAGAGTCATGCCATTCAAATGGAACATACCCAGGACGGAGAAAAATATCGGCTTAATCTGATTGATACTCCCGGGCATGTCGATTTTTCATACGAAGTTTCGCGTTCAATTGCTGCCTGCGAGGGAGCATTGCTGATTATTGATGCGACACAAGGAATTCAGGCTCAAACCATTTCAAATCTATACCTTGCTATTGAACACGATCTCGAAATAATTCCAATTCTCAATAAGATGGATTTGCCTAATGCCAATCCAGAAGTAGTTGAAGATCAAATAATTGAATTGATAGGTTGTAAAAGGAGCACGATTATCAGAGCATCCGGGAAAACCGGCGAAGGAATCGAGGAGATCCTGAGACGTATTATTTCAGATATTCCGTCTCCGGCAGGAGATCCTGAAGCACCTCTTCAGGGATTGATTTTTGATTCGGTTTACAACCAATTCCGGGGAGTTGTCGCTTATGTGAAAATTGTTAACGGCACAGTTCGTAAAGGCGATGTTGTAAAGTTCGTGGCTACGGAGAAGCAATACAATGTCGATGAGGTCGGTGTTCTGAAGATGGCACTCGATCCGCGTGAATCACTTGGTGCGGGCGACGTAGGCTATATTATTTCTAATATTAAAACGGCGCGTGAGATCAGGGTTGGAGATACGGTTACTAATGTTAAGCAGCCCTGTTCGAATGTAATTTCCGGTTTCGAAGAGGTAAAACCAATGGTTTTTGCCGGCGTTTATCCAATCGACAGCGAAGATTACGAAGATCTCAGGGCAGCTATGGAGAAGCTTCAGCTAAATGATGCCTCGCTCACTTATACGCTCGAATCATCTGCGGCTCTTGGATTTGGCTTTCGCTGTGGATTTCTTGGGTTGCTTCACATGGAAATTATCCAGGAGCGACTCGACCGTGAATTCGATATGAATGTGATTACGACAGTGCCGAATGTGTCCTACATGATTCACACCAGGGCTGGAGAGTCGTACGAAGTCTATAATCCGGCCGGGATGCCTGACGGATCATTGATCGAGCTGATCGAAGAACCTTATATCAAGGCTCAGATAATTACGCGTTCGGAATATATCGGTGCGATAATGACCCTTTGTCTTGATAAACGCGGGATGCTTACCAAGCAGGAGTACCTTACAGCAGAAAGGGCCGAATTGTCCTTTGATTTGCCACTTGGAGAGATCGTCTTCGATTTTTACGATAAATTAAAGAGTATTTCAAAAGGATATGCATCTTTCGATTATCATATCACCGGATACCGGCCTGCCAAACTGGCCAAACTCGATATTCTGCTAAACAGCGAGCCGGTTGATGCCCTTTCGACTTTGATCCATGCCGACAATGCCTACAATTTTGGCCGCCGGATGTGCGAAAAACTTAAAGAACTTATTCCTCGACAGCAGTATGATGTGGCTATCCAGGCAGCAATTGGCGCTAAAATTATAGCACGCGAAACAATCAAGGCGGTCCGCAAGGATGTTACTGCCAAATGTTATGGAGGAGATATCAGCCGTAAGCGTAAATTGCTTGATAAGCAAAAGAAAGGGAAGAAAAAAATGAAGCAAATTGGTAATGTTGAGGTTCCTCAAAAGGCCTTCCTCGCGGTGTTAAAGCTCGATTAAGATAACGCAGATATAACATTATATTAACGAATATCAGCTGCTTCCAATATATCTTTGCGGGAAATATTCCCCTATGTTTGTTGACACCCATTCACATATTTATTCCGAAGAGTTCAGTTCCGACAGGAGTGACGTTATTTCAAGAGCTTTAAAAGCGGGGGTTAATAAAATTATACTGCCTAATATCGACAGCTCCACGATTAAGCCGATGGTTGATCTGGCCGATTCTGAACCGAATTTATTCATTCCTTTATTAGGTTTACATCCGACTTCCGTAAAAGAAGATTTTCGAAAAGAGCTTGAAATCATGGAATATTGGTTGAACAAGCGGAATTTTACGGGTATCGGCGAAATTGGAATTGACCTTTATTGGGACAAAACCTTTATCAATGAGCAAATTGAGGCGTTTAAAATCCAGGTAGGGTGGGCAAAGAAAAGGAGAATTCCAATTGTAATTCATGTAAGAGATTCTTTTCAGGAGGTTATAGAAGTGCTTCAGCAGGAAAAAGAAGAAACGCTTACCGGTGTGTTCCACAGTTTCACCGGAACTGCCGAGCAGGCGAAACAAGTAATTGATCTTGGTTTTATGATTGGCATTGGAGGCATTGTCACCTTTAAAAATTCAGGTCTTGAAGCCGCTGTTCAGCAAATTGAACTTAAACATATCTTATTGGAGACCGATTCACCATGGCTGGCACCTGTTCCTCACAGAGGAAGGCGCAATGAATGTGCCTATATCACCGCAGTAGCCGCGAAAATTGCATCACTGCATCATATCAGCACGGAAGAAGTAGGGCGGATAACCACGCAAAATGCAAAGCAATTATTTCAGTTTTAAACGATTTTATTTAACAGGGATTTATACATTTGTACCAGAACCTTACCATTAAATAAATTCTTAATTCAAGTGACATCAGACAAAAAATCAATTCTGATCATTTATACAGGGGGCACGATCGGAATGCGTGAAGATCCGAAAACCAAGACCCTCTCCCCAATGAGATTTGAACATATTCAGGAAGAAATTCCGGAACTTTACAAACTCGGAATTAATATTGAATCGGTAACATTTAATCCGCCAATCGATTCAGCCAATATGACTCCGGCGATCTGGATCGAACTAGCCAAAACTATTAAGACCTATTATTTGCAGTATGATGGATTCGTCATTCTGCATGGAACTGATACGATGGCTTATACAGCTTCTGCACTTAGCTATATGCTCGGAAATCTGGATAAATCGGTTATTATGACCGGATCGCAGCTGCCTATTGGAGTCCTTCGTACGGATGGAAAGGAGAACCTCATTACTGCAGTACAAATCGCCGCAGCCAAGAAAGACGGCAAATCTGTTGTTCCTGAGGTATGCATTTATTTTAGCTCTCAGCTATTCAGGGGAAACAGAACAACAAAGGAAGATTCGCAGCAATTCAGCGCCTTTACCTCCCATCACTACCCTCAGCTTGCAATGGCGGGTGTTGACATTAAATACAATTACGAAAAGATCAGCTACCCGGATAATAAAGGGAGTTTTAAAATAAATACTTCAGTTGACGACAATGTAATTGTACTGAAAATCTTTCCAGGGATAAACCGCAGGTATTTTGAGGCGATACTCATGCTTCCGGGCCTTAAAGGGGTTATTCTTGAATCATACGGATCAGGAAATATGCCTACTTTTCCCTGGATATTTGAAGCGATAAAACAATCTACCCGGTCAGGGGTCGTATTCATGAATGTTAGCCAGTGTCCGGGAGGAAAGGTAAAAATGGGTTACTACGAAACCAGCCGTGAACTTCAGGAAGCAGGAGTAGTCAGCGGAATGGACATCACCGTAGAAGCTGCAGTTACAAAACTGATGTTTCTCCTGGGTCAGCAATTTTCAGTTGAGGAGGTCAAAATCTGCCTTGTGCAAAATATCAGCGGCGAAATCGAAAATTAACCGGAACAGGAAGAATTCAGTTTTTAAATAAAAAGAGGAACCGCATCTGCAGTCCCTCTCTGATAATATTCTAAACCTTTTTTCGAAGGTAAAAATCAATCAATTTTTACTTTTAGGGGTAACCAGCGAAAGAAAAAGTTCGTCTAATTGTCCCTGTGCAATTTCTGATGGAGAGTCGTTCATGACATCACGACCCGAATTATTTTTAGGAAATGCGATCACATCACGAATAGAATCCAGCCCCGCGAACATTGACACCAGACGATCGAATCCAAAAGCAATTCCTGCATGAGGCGGCGCGCCATATTTAAAAGCTTCCATGAGGAATCCAAACTGATTTTCGGCTTCCTGTTTCGTAAAACCAAGCGTTTTAAACATCTTCGCCTGCAGTTCACTATCGAAAATTCTGACAGAGCCCCCTCCTATTTCTACTCCATTAATTACTAAATCGTAAGCATTTGCCCTTACTTTGCCGGGATCGGTATCCAACAACAGAATATCTTCGGGTTTCGGGGAAGTAAAGGGATGGTGCATTGCATGAAAACGACTTGATTCTTCGTTCCATTCCAGAAGCGGGAAGTCAATCACCCAAAGTGGCTTGGAATCCGCTTTGTCCATAAGTCCGCACTGACGTCCCATTTCAAGGCGCAGAGCGGATAACGCAGGCAAAGTTTTTTCTTTTTCTCCGGAGAGAATCAGCAGCATATCTCCGGGTTTTGCTTCGAAAATATCACGCCATTTCGCAAGCTCGTCCTGGGAATAGTATTTATCAACCGATGATTTTACAGAACCATCTTCATTGATTTTGGCATAAACAAGTCCTTTGGCACCAACTTGCGGACGTTTAACAAATTCAGTGAGGGCATCGAGTTGCTTACGGGTATATTCGCCACAATCCGACGCACATATTCCGCCAATGTGATCCGCATCATCAAAAACTTTAAAATCCTTCCCTTTAACGAAAGGTGTTAAATCTTTTAATTCCATTCCAAAGCGAATATCAGGCTTGTCACAACCATAATTTTCCATCGCATCGGCATAAGTCATTCTTGGAAATTCACCCGGATCAACTCCTTTAATTTCTTTAAATATATGACGGGCAAGACCTTCAAACATATTCAGAACATCTTCCTGCTGAACAAATGACATTTCACAGTCAATCTGAGTAAATTCAGGCTGACGATCGGCACGAAGATCTTCATCGCGAAAGCATTTCACAATCTGATAATAACGGTCGAATCCTGCGACCATTAAAAGTTGTTTGAATATCTGAGGAGATTGTGGCAAGGCATAAAACTGATTGGGATTCATACGGGAAGGAACCACAAAATCCCGTGCTCCTTCCGGTGTTGATTTAATCAATACCGGAGTTTCCGTCTCAATAAACTGAAGATCATTCAAATAATTACGGACAACATGTGCCATTTTGGCTCTCAATTCAAGGTTTTTACGCACCGATTCACGCCTTAGATCAAGGTAGCGAAACTTCATTCGTAACTCGTCACCGCCATCGGTATCATCCTGAATTGTGAAAGGGGGTACGGCAGAACGATTAAGGATCGTCAGCTCTTTGATATCAACTTCGATATCGCCGGTAGCAATTTTTGCATTCTTATTCGTTCGTTCTCTGACGACTCCTTTAACCTGGATAACAAACTCGCGGCCCAGTTTATCGAAAGACTCTTTCAACTCAGCCGGGGTATTTTCGTCAGCAACCAATTGCGTGATGCCATAGCGGTCGCGGATATCGATAAAAGTCATAGCGCCAAGGTTCCTGACCGTTTGAACCCAGCCTGCCAAAACAGGTTCCTGTCCGACATGCGTCAGCCTAAGTTCACCGCAAGTGTAATTTCTATACATTTTGTTACTTTGAATGATTTAAGGTGCAAAATTACAAAACTATGGCCAAATAAGAAACCCGGTCTTGAAAACTAAGAAACTGATTAAAATTAAGTTTAAACTATTCAATAATCGTTTACTTTTGGACAACAAAAAAATACGATCATGATCGCGTCATTTGATGATGAATATTATATGAAACGTGCTCTTGCTGAGGCCGAACAGGCTTTTACAGAAGGTGAAATCCCGGTAGGAGCTGTTGTGGTATGCCGCAATCAGATTATTTCAAGGGCACACAACCTCACCGAAACGCTCAACGACGTGACGGCACATGCTGAGATGCAGGCAATTACGGCCGCAGCCAATATGATCGGGGGTAAATACCTGACAGGATGCACCTTGTATGTTACACTTGAGCCATGCACCATGTGTGCCGGAGCACTTGGATGGGCTCAGATCGACAGAATTGTTTATGGTGCAAGTGATGAAAAGCGCGGATTTTTAAAATTCGCTCCGGCTGCTCTTCATCCAAAAACTGAAATACTCGGTGGAATTCTTCAAAACGAATGTTCACTGTTGTTAAAACGGTTCTTTGAAGCAAAGCGGTAAGGAAAAGGACAATAAGAAGAGCTTATAAAAAAATTCCCGGTTTCCTGATCAAAGTGTAATCTGCAGAGAAAACATAATTCCAAGTTTTATTTTCTGGTCGTCGTTGTAGTTATACCGCCAGACTGCATCTACCCTTAGTACCTTAAGAATATTTTCAATACCTGCAGAGAATTCGGTATAAGGTGTGCTTTTCAACCCTTTCATTTCTGTGGGGAAAACCAAGCCTGTGTGTTGAGTCGGGTCATAACTTCCGATCAGCGAACGAACGCCTACTACTTCTCTCCATTTCAGACGACGAAACAGCGGAACTTTATTAAGAAAAAATCCCTGAAAATGGTGCTCCAGGAAGAGGCTCAGATAGGTATCACTTACAAACTCCTGGTAGTTCATCAGATTAAATGCATAGGCATCAAAAGCATACGTTTCATTCCCTTCGTGAATTTTCATGAGCGGAAAGGGAACATTGCCCCATATTTTTCCGGCTTGAAGGTAATAGGTTACATAACCGATAGGATTTACCTTTACTTTATTCGAAAAGTTCATGTCGAGCTTCAGAAAGTCATAGTTGCCTCCCAGAAAGCCATTTATCCCGGCAGTGATCCCAACATTGAGTACGGGATCGAAATTTCCGTAAGTAGTTCTTTCAAAGCCATCCTGAATAATCGATTCTTTAGGTGCATACCTTGAATTCAATTTGATCTCGCCGGTTCTTACCGATGGAATCAGGTTACCCTGAGGGTCAATAAAAGGCACATAAGGTCCGGATTTAACATTTATTGAATTAACCGAAATCTGATTCGATAAACCATGAGTCCAATCTTTATCAAAACTGGCAGTAAGCCGGTCAGTCATATTCAATTTTGAATTCGGATTTTTACTGAGTACTGAATTCAGAAAATTATCCCGGGTGAAAGCATTCGCACTTTTACCCAATAATTCATAGTCATGTTGTGCCTGAAAAGCGACCATTTCACGTGGTCTTTTTGAAAAAAAATATTCAAAACCGCCACCATATTTTAAATCGTCATCGTTAAATCCATAAGCACCGTAACCGTTGAGTCTTAGGTTAGGATTAAATTTCATTGTTGTGCGTCCGCCTAGTCTCACTCTCGAACCTTCCACCTTATTTGAACTAATCAATGAAAAATAAGGACCTGCCTCAAACTTTCCAAGATCCCGGTAGCCATAATAGAACATATAAACATATTCTGCAATTGTTTTATATAGCGGTACGTTCTTAATCGAATCGACCATTGCATAAATGCCTGCCTCCCTTTTCTGCAATTCAATAGGACGAGATTCGTTCCAGAAAAGCTCATCTTTTTGTATTGCATTTTTACTTACAATTATTTCATCTTTGTGTTTTGATCCTTCCTGACCCAGTAATTCTACAAATTTAAAATCCTGATAGATATTGGTCTTTCGGCCCATGAGTCCAATCTTCTCAGAATCTTTGTCTTTTTGGATATCCAGATCAGCAATCAGCAACTCATTACGGGGTACCCAACGTTCTCCATTTTTCTGATATTCAATTGAATATTGCAAATTATTCAAAAAATTAACATTGGCTTTTGCGGAAAGCTGCATATCGAGTTTCGTCAGGGCAAAACTTTGATCTTCAATCCAAAACTTACCTTTAAAAGTAGGATCCTGTGGAAGACGTGGCTTAAATGAAATCTCGTATATCTTTCTGCCATTAACCATTACGCTATCCATCAGGGAATAGCGATAAAACTGGAGGCCTAATGAATTTAATGGTGAGATCAGACCAATATCAGAAATCATGATATAATTATCGTAAGGATTCACACCTTCATACATTTTCCCGCTAAACTGAGTGATCAGGTCGGAAGTCATTCCTGAAGCCTTATTTGCAATGATTACTTCCTGATTTGCTTTTGTGACGCTGTTATGGGAATATTCAGAAACCGTTTCAGTGAAAAAGACAGGAAGAAAAGTTTTACCTTCCAACTCAAGCGAATCGATATAATTGAATACAAAATTAAATTGTTTAAGAAGTTTCTTTTTACGTAACGATCCATTGATATTCTTGATATCAACTTCTGTTTTCGAGTATAGCTTCGTCTGCCACGATGGAAAATCAGATGGATTATTTTGCTTCTTGTGATCAACGACCCTTCTGAATAATGCGAGGACAGGATCTTCACCTGGCCGGACAACAATCTCCCCGAGTGTTACATTATCCTCGACCATAGAAATATCCAGTTTATTTAACTGGTTTATTTTGATCTTGAATACTTGTTTTGTGTAGCCAACCGCAGAAACCTCGATGGAAGAGGTGCCTTTTATTGAGCTCAGGTTATAATTCCCGTTGAGATCGGAAGTGGTGCCTATGTAAGTTCCCTGAAAAACAACTGTAACATAAGGTATCGGCAGGTTGGTGCCAGCCTCTGTTATTTTCCCTGAAATCTCTGTCTTCTGAGCCTTAGACTCCCAGGCAAAGCTTAGTAATGCTATTATTATCAGAACTCTATTTACTCTCATTTAAACTTATTAATCCGGGAATTGATGTTCCTTTGTAATTTCTATTTTCCTTCGGCAAATCCCTGAATAGCCTCGAAAAAAAGAGGAAGACTTGTCACAATCATACTATAGACAACAAAAGAAAGCCAAAGTTGCTTTAATGAACCCGATATTTTTTTCAGGGAGCATATTTGTCTTGGACGTTTTCTGATACTATACTGTTTTTCGAGGCATTTACCCTACCTAATTTATGTAAATCATTGTAAAAAAATGCCGGTAGCTGCGGATAAACAAATTATCCCGGACCTGAAAAAACCCTTTGATTTATTCCTCGATAGTAATTTCTTTCCCCGACGCCTCAACCCGATCACCCGGGCGGAGTTTGGCCCTTTTACGGAATTCAACTTCACCATTTAGCTTAACCTCACCATCTTCCACCATTATTTTTGCATGCCCGCCCGATTCAGCAATGTGAAGGAGTTTTAGAAGCTTGATCAGTTCGATATATTCGGAGCCGTTTAAATTGAAAGTCATAATTTTAT
This sequence comes from Mariniphaga sp., assembly GCA_037133495.1. Lineage (GTDB taxonomy): Bacteria > Bacteroidota > Bacteroidia > Bacteroidales > Prolixibacteraceae > JAAFHB01. The sequence goes on from JBAXOA010000001.1 coordinate 109,483, forward strand.
AAATAATTAAATTTGTTTAATTTCAGATTGATTGAAAAGTCGCGGTCGAGATTAATCAGCGCAAAAATTTTGCCCCCGACTTTAATTACCAGTGTTACGTTATCGAAAGGGAAACTATCGGCAGCACCTTTCTTTGACAGACAATAAGCGGTGATCGTTTCAATGTCCATGGTGAAATAATTAACTTAAGCAATTATATATCAGCACCTAAAACTATTCTAAAAATTAGAAACAGATATTAAATGCTTCAAAATTAAAAAAATCTGTTCACTTAGTCCTAATTAACCGGTGGAATAAAAGCGCCGGTAAAATGACTTAACTCGTATTTAACATCATTCGAAAAAACAATGGAAATAACATCGAATCGTGTCTCCAGATCAATCTCTTTCTGGTTCAGCCATGCATCTGCTGCATCGACAAGATTTCTGATCTTTTTCGTAGATACAGCCTCCCAGGGCTCTTCAAAATAATCACCGTCGCGGGTTTTAACTTCGACGATGACAATCTCTTCACCTTGTTTTGCAATGATATCAATTTCTTTATGATCGTGAAACCAGTTACGCGCCAAAATTTTATACCCTTCTTTCTTGAGGTAGGCAACAGCGATCTCTTCTCCTTTTTTCCCAAGTTCTGCGGCTGGTGTCATGTGCTATTTTCGTTTTAGAGTTTTTATAATGACCTGATCATCTGAAACATTCATAACAATCCGGCTTCCTAAAAGAATTGGATAATTGGGTAGTTCGTGCCCTGCCGGAAAACCAAAAATTACAGGAAAATTGTAAGGCGCTACTGCCTCCCTGATTATTTCAAAGGCGTTCTTCCCAAAAGGAGTGTCACCATCTTTCATTTGAGTAAAATATCCGACTATCAATCCGGAGAGCTGCTCAAGAACGCGCCCGGCCTTAAGATTCTGCATCATGCGATCAATATGGTAGTGATTTTCATCGATATCTTCAATGAAAAGAATTTTCCCTTTCGGTGATATGTCAAGGGGAGTACCGCGTAAACTTTGAAGAATTGACAGATTGCCTCCGGTAAGAATCCCCGAAGCCACACCATTTTTATTTAATCCATTGGGAGGTATGGCATATTCTGACGGTATTCCTTTTAGCAGGTCCATCAAATCTAAAAAACTTTGGGTGAGTACTTCGTCTTTTTCAAACCACGCCGTCATCACACCATGCACTGAAGCGATATCATGACGCGCAAGGCAGGCGTGAAAAACTGTTATATCGCTGAATCCAATTAACCACTTTGGTTTTTTGAAGAACGACGACCAGTTGAGCTTCATATGGGTACGAATGGACCCATATCCTCCGCGGGAGAAAAAAACAGCTTTAATAGATTTATCATTAAGTACTTTTTGCATATCTGAAGCACGCATCAAATCAGATCCGGCAAACACACCCTCCTGTTCGAAAGCATGCTGACCAATTTCCACGCGAAACCCTTGCTTCCGAAGCAATTCAGCGCCGCGCTCAGCTATTTCCCGTTCAATTATTCCGGCAGGGGAGATAATGGCAACTTTATCACCGGGAAGAAGGTAGGAAGGGAATTTCATTTCAGCTTCATTTTAAAATTTTTTACTCAAATAGTCCTCGATGGCCTTTGGGAAATAAGCATATTCAAGATCATGAATCCTTGCAGCGAGAGTATCTGCAGTATCTGTAGGAAATACCGGACATTTTACCTGCAGAAGATGTTCTCCTTTGTCGTACTCGTTATTCACCAGATGGATTGTTATTCCAGATTCACGATCCTTGTTTCTGATCACTGCTTCATGAATAAAAGCCCCATACATTCCTTTGCCGCCATAGGATGGGAGTAGTGCAGGATGAATGTTAATAATGGTAAACGCTTCAATAAATTCCGGTGGGATCAACCACAGAAAACCTGCCAAAACAATTACGCTAATATTTCGCCGCTGAAGTTCCAGCAATAGATTATCAGAGCCAGCGTACTCTTCACGCTTAAAAAAGATCGGTTCCACTCCAAGGTTTTTAGCTCTTTGGAGCACAAAGGCGTCTCTTTTATTCGACCAGACTGAATCAATTCTTATATTTTGATGGTTTTCGAAGTAACGGATAATATTCCCGGCATTTGTACCCGATCCTGATGCAAAAATCGCTATGTTTTTCATTCCCATACTATTACATGTGTTTATTTTTAGAACATTCGACCGAAATGTTTTAATTAAAATTATTCTTCGTTATTTTCATACCTAATAGAATAGATTCTTGTCTAAATATTTGGAAGATAAAATCCTTTCTTTGTTTCTTTGCACTCGCTGAGCAATAAAATCAGCGAGTAAATTTAGTAAATAGTATTAACGTAAAAATTAAAAAAACATGTCTGACATTTCAGGTAAAGTTAAAGCGATCATTGTTGACAAACTAGGAGTAGATGAAAGCGAAGTTACATCGGAAGCATCGTTCACAAACGATCTGGGTGCCGATTCTCTTGATACCGTTGAGTTAATTATGGAATTCGAAAAAGAATTCAACATTGCCATTCCTGATGATCAGGCTGAAAAGATCGGCACTGTAGGTGATGCAATAAACTATATCACAGAAAACGCGAAGTAATCCTGATTTTCACTAATAAAGGATTCAAAAGTTTACTATGGAATTAAAACGAGTTGTTGTAACCGGATTTGGCACGATAAACCCGCTTGGTAAGAACATAGAAGAATTCTGGGAAAATCTGTCAAATGGGGTTAGCGGTGCAGGTCCTATTACTCGATTTGATGCATCCAGATTCAAAACACAGTTTGCCTGCGAAGTAAAAAATTTTGACCCAGGAGAATACCTCGAAAAGAAAGAGGTTCACAAGCATGATTTATATGCTCAATTTGCATACATAGCTGCTGCTCAAGCAATTAAACATTCTGGGTTGGATCTTGAAAAAATCGACAAGGATGAAGTTGGTGTTATTTGGGGTGCAGGAATTGGCGGTTTAAATACTTTTTTACAATCCGTAACCGAGTATAACGCCAGTCCCGACAATCCAAGATTTTCTCCATTTTTTATTCCTAAAATGATTGCCAACATGGCAAGCGGGAATATAGCTTTAAAATATGGTTTCCGCGGACCGACAATCACTACAGTTACTGCCTGTGCATCTGCGACTCATGCCATGATTGATGCAGCTACATATATTCGGCTTGGAAAGGCTAATATTTTTGTTGCAGGTGGTTCTGAATCAGCAATCAACGAAGCAGGTGTAGGCGGATTTAACGCTATGCGTGCTTTATCTACCCGAAATGATGATCCCAAAACAGCTTCAAGACCGTTCGACACCGGACGCGATGGATTTGTAATGGCTGAAGGTTCAGGCGCCCTGATTCTGGAAGAGTATGAGCACGCATTAAGACGTGGAGCAACCATGTATGCCGAATTGGTCGGAACAGGAATGTCAACCGATGCATATCACATGACTGCTCCGGATCCTGAAGGCGGAGGTGCTGCGCTAGTAATGCAAAGAGCATTGGATGATGCAGGTCTCAAACCATCGGATATTGATTACATTAATGTTCACGGAACTTCGACAGGACTAGGCGATATAGCAGAACCAAAAGCTATCCGCAGGGTATTTGGCGATCACATCTACAAGCTCAGCATCAGTGCTACCAAGTCGATGACCGGACATTTATTGGGTGCGGCAGGAGCCGTTGAAGCCATTGCCTCTATTCTGGCAATGAGGGATGGAATCGTTCCCCCTACAATCAACCACTTTGAGCTTGACCCGGAAATTGATCCAGGGATTGACTTTACTTTTAACAAGGCTAAAAAACGCGAACTTAATTATGTTTTAAGTAACACTTTTGGGTTTGGCGGACATAATGGAACTGTAATCTTCAAAAAACTTTCTTAGTAAAGTGCTACGAGATTTAAGGTATAGAATAAAACTCCTCTCTTCTCCGAGAAAGGAGTTTTATTCATTTATAAAAGAGACAACCGGTTTTAGCCCTTTAAAACTCCGGCTTTATGATCTGGCATTTATCCACAGATCAGTATCATCTTCTGACCTTATGGGCCAGCCAATTAACAACGAACGGCTTGAATATTTAGGCGATGCGGTACTGGGAGCAATTGTAGCAGATTATCTTTATAATCGCTTTCCACATAAAGATGAAGGTTTCCTTACTCAATTGCGATCACGCATTGTCAACAGAAGCTTCCTTACCAAGTTAACCTTTAAACTTGGCCTCAATCATTTTGTCAATTCCAATACAAATTCTGTCAACGAAACAAGCCATATCTATGGTGACGTATTCGAAGCATTTATAGGGGCAATATATCTCGACACAGGTTATCAGGGAGCAAAAAATTTCGTGATTAAAAAAGTTTTATCTACACATGTCGATATTCGCACCTTAGAGTTAAGTGACACAAACTATAAAAGTCAGCTCATAGAGTGGGGCCAGAAATACAAAAGAGAGGTGGAGTTCGACACCCGGGAAAACCTTGGCTCAAGCCCAAACATGATACCATTTATTTCCGTAATACGTATTGACGGAGAGGTTGTGGGAAAAGGTGAGGGCTATTCAAAAAAAGAAGCTCAGCAAAACTCGGCACGCAACGCATTAACAAAAACTGACATCAATGATTTATCTTAACAACCTTCCCTCTGAAGATAATATCAACTCCGTTTAAGTTCCTAAGTTAAATAATGTTAAGGAGAATTGCCTTAATTCATTAATAGGTTTATCTTTGTTTCGATGAGTAGAAAAATGATATATTCTCTGATTGTTGTAATGGCCATTGTTGCCATTTCATTGATAGGTGTGCAAATGTTGACGATTAAGCATACAGCGGAACTTCAGGAGAAGAATTTCAGTACCCAGGTCTATAAAGCATTGCAGGATGTAACTGAAATGATTGATATCAGCGAGATCAATCAATTTTATGCACTCGATGCCGAGCAAAGTGACTGGCCGGTTAATTCGTCAGGATTATTCCCCAGTTCAGGACCGAATCTCCCTTCAAGCGCATTGGAATCGAGTGGCGAAATATCGGTTTACCGCAAATTTTCTGGTAGCAATGGTCAGTCCGGAATGAAGGAACCTTCAGGTTTTATTGCACAGGTTCAGATCCAAAGTTTTCAGCACGGATATAATAAAAAAAGCGCACAAGACGCACAAAAACTTAGGTACCAGATTTTTATGAAAGAACGGTCTGAATTGCCACTTTCATTAAGAATCCCACCCGATATTTTGGCTCAGGCTTTGGATACTGCGCTGAAACGTAATGATATTATCCTTGATTACAGGTATACCGTATTGACACAGATCAATGGGAAAAATGCGAATATCATGGGGAGCAGGGATTATAGTCCCGGGAAAAAAATAAAACAATATAAAAAATTATTGTTAGCGGAAGATGATCCAGTTAAACCTGATTATTTGTGTGTTTACTTTCCTGAGCAGAATCATAGCTTCTTTAAATCCACTTCATTTTTACTGGTTCCGTCATTGGTTCTCACTTTGATGATTATTGGTATCTTTATTGTGACGCTCCAGATTATTCTACGCCAAAAGAAGATATCACAGATCAAAAATGACTTCATAAATAATATGACTCATGAGCTGAAAACACCAATTGCCACCATTTCACTGGCTTCGCAGATGCTCCGGGATTCATCTGTCTCTTTACCTCAGACCACAATTGATCATATTTCTGGCGTGATTTTTGATGAGAGTAAGAGGTTAAGCAATCAGGTCGAAAAGGTTTTGCAGATGGCTGTTTTCAATGAAGGAAGGTTGAAATTAAAATTCACCCAGATTGATTTGAACAGCCTGGCTGAAACAGTGGCTTCAAATTTTGAAATCAGGGTAACGAATGAAAACGGTGAGTTGATGACTGATTTAAAAGCTGAAGATCCTTTTATCAGGGGAGACGAGGTTCATATCACGAATGTTATTTTCAATTTATTGGATAACGCCGTAAAATACGGTAAAGCAAATCCATTAATTGAACTTTCGACCGAAAACAGAAATGGATGGGTTATTGTGCAGGTAAAAGACAATGGTATCGGAATTCCTAAGGAACATCAGTCAAAGATTTTTGAGCGTTTCTACAGAGTACCAACCGGGAATATTCATAATGTAAAAGGATTTGGGCTTGGCCTTTCTTATGTCAAGCGAATTATTGACGTTCATAACGGCAGAATAAAAGTTGATAGTACTTTAGGGAAGGGTACTCGCTTCAGATTATATTTCCCATTAAAAAATACTCAGAATTATGGAAAAGAAAATTAAGGTGATTCTCACAGAGGATGACGAAAATCTTGGACTCTTGCTCAGAGAGTACCTTATTGCAAAAGGCTATGATACTGATCTTTATCCTGACGGCGAAGTTGCTTATAAAGGGTTTCAAAAGAATCAGTACGACCTTTGTATCTTTGATGTGATGATGCCAAAAAAAGATGGATTCACCTTAGCGAAAGAGATCCGAATGCTGAATTCTGATATTCCAATTATTTTTCTGACTGCAAAGAGCATGAAAGAAGATGTGATTGAAGGTTTCAAAATAGGGGCAGACGACTATATGACCAAACCGTTTAGTATGGAGGAGCTGTTGTTTCGGATTGAAGCAATACTGCGCAGAATCAGCGGTGAAGGTGACAATTCTCAAACCACATTTAAATTGGGACGGTTTGTTTTTGATGCCCGCAAACAGACCTTATCTGATGGCAACGATAATACCAAGCTAACGACTAAAGAAGCTGACTTGCTCAGACTGCTTTGTGTAAATGCCAATAAAATTCTCGAAAGAAACTTTGCACTGAAAACAATCTGGGTTGACGACAACTACTTTAATGCCCGAAGTATGGATGTCTATATTACCAAACTAAGAAAGCATTTAAAATCGGAAGAAGGCATTGAGATCATCAATGTTCATGGTAAAGGCTACAAACTGATTGTATAAAACAAACATTGCAATTATTATATAAAAGGAAGACCGGACAAATGTTCGGTCTTCCTTATATAATTCAAGCTTTTAACCAATAAATTACTAAATTATTACATTGCTCATTTACTTAAACCAGCCCTTGCGCGAGCATGGCTTCCGCAACTTTTACAAAACCACCAACATTAGCTCCTTTTACATAATTAATGTATCCGTCCGACTTGCCGTGGCTTGTGCAGGTGTCGTGAATATCCTGCATAATAAGATGAAGGCGCTTGTCAACTTCTTCGCTGGTCCAATTGTAGCGCATGCTGTTTTGCGACATCTCTAATCCCGAAACAGCTACTCCACCTGCATTAACAGCCTTCCCGGGAGCAAAAGTAAGTTGATGATTGACCATATAGTTGACAGCATCAGAGGTACAACCCATATTGGAAACCTCAGCCACCAAAAAGCAGCCATTACTAATCAGCTTTTTGACATCCGATTCATCAAGCTCATTTTGAGTTGCACATGGTAATGCAATATCTACTTTGGCATCCCATGGCTTGGCATCGGGGAAGAATTTTACGTTAAATTCTTCGGCATATGGTGCAACAACATCATTGTTGCTCTCGCGTAACTCAAGCAAATAATCGACTTTTCTGCCGGTGATACCATCAGGATCGTAAATATATCCGTCAGGACCGGAAACCGTTACAACCTTACCGCCCAACTCATTGATTTTACAGATGGCGCCCCAGGCTACATTTCCAAAACCGGAAACGCTAAAAGTCTTTCCTTTTATGTCTTTACCCATCTCTTTTAACATATGCTCCACAAAATAAACAGCGCCATAGCCAGTGGCTTCAGGACGAATTAAAGATCCCCCCCATCCAAGTCCTTTTCCTGTAAGTACACCTGTAAATTCATTCCGGATTCGTTTATATTGTCCGAAAAGAAAACCAATCTCCCGTCCGCCCACTCCAATATCCCCGGCTGGAACATCGGTATTTGGACCAATATGCCGAAATAATTCAGTCATGAATGACTGGCAGAACCTCATGATCTCATTATCGCTTCGCCCCTTGGCGCTAAAATCCGAACCACCTTTACCTCCGCCCATTGGGAGCGTAGTCAGACTGTTTTTAAAGGTTTGTTCAAATCCCAAAAATTTCAAAATACTTAAAGTGACACTTTTATGAAACCGTAAGCCACCTTTATAGGGACCCAAAGCACTGTTGAATTCAACACGATAACCACGGTTAATTTCTACCTCTCCCTTGTCGTTACTCCAGGGAACCCTAAACATAATCGTGCGTTCCGGCTCAACCATTCGCTCAAGAATTTTAGCGGCTTTATAACGCGGGTTGGCATCATAAACATCCCAAACAGATTCAACGACCTCTAAAACGGCCTGATGAAACTCAACTTCTCCCGGCGTACGTGATTTTAGCCCTTCCATAAAATTAGCTATTCCAATATTCATCATAATTATGTTTAAGTTATTGTTTACTCAGTCAAATCATTTTTATGCTCGATATGAACATTTAAACGTATTCAAATTTACAGATTTCTTTCCGATCGTACTGAAAAAGCGCCTAAATCAATAAAACAGTATAAGTCTAATATACAGGCATATACTCTATTGCAAACAATGACAAATACTATGTTTTTACGTTTAACTGACAAATATCAGAATTCCCGGCGCACAAATTTCCGCAAAAACATAATGTACAAAACAATGACACACCATTTTTTTACACAAATCTTTACCTTCACAAAGGATGAGAGCGAATAAAGCGTTAATTTCGCAACTTAATTGAATAAGAACGAATACGCTCAAAACTGATGGATTACAATTTCAAAGAGATTGAAAAAAAATGGCAGGAATATTGGGCCAGCAACAAGACTTTTAAGTCGGAAATAGACCTCTCAAAACCGAAATTCTATTGTCTTGATATGTTTCCCTACCCCTCGGGGGCAGGTTTGCATGTTGGCCATCCCGAAGGCTATACCGCTACCGATATCATATGTCGGTATAAGAGAGCGAATGGCTTTAATGTCCTTCATCCAATGGGCTGGGATGCATTTGGATTGCCCGCCGAGCAATATGCCATTCAGACCGGAACCCATCCGGCTATTACAACTCAAAATAACTGCGATACTTTTCGACGTCAGATCCAGTCATTAGGTTTGAGTTACGACTGGGAGCGGGAAATTAACACCACAGACCCAAAATATTTCAAATGGACACAATGGATCTTTACCCGATTATTCAATACCTGGTTTGACAAGGAGCAAAATAAAGGAAGACTGATCAGTGAACTTCCGATACCTGATGCAATAAAGATGCAGGGAGAGACTGAAATTCAGAAATATATTTCAGGTAAACGACTTGCCTACTACGATAATGCACAGGTTTGGTATTGCCGCAATTGCAAAACAGTTTGTGCCAATGAGGAAGTACTTAACGACGGATCGCACGAAAAATGCGGAACCAAGGAAGTAGAGCGCAGATACCTGAAACAGTGGATGCTGCGAATCCCTCATTACGCAGAACGATTATTGGAGGGGCTGGATCAGCTCGACTGGCCTGAGGGGGTTAAAGATATGCAGCGCAACTGGATTGGCCGTTCAACAGGCGCGGAAGTTGATTTTGCAATTGATGGAACCACGCAAAAATTGCGGGTTTACACCACCCGTCCTGACACCTTATTCGGTGCAACTTATATGGTTGTTGCTCCGGAGCACGAATTGGTGAACCAAATTACTACTGCCGGTCAACAGGAGGCAGTTAAAAATTATATCAGGAATGCCGCACTAAAGAGCGATCTTGACAGGACCGATCTTGCCAAAGGCAAAACAGGTGTATTCACAGGTCGCTATGCCATTAACCCTATTAACGGAGCAAAAATACAAATCTGGGTAGCCGACTATGTGCTAATGGGTTACGGGACTGGCGCGATAATGGCAGTTCCGGCACATGACACGCGAGACTTTGAATTTGCACAAACTTTCAATATTCCCATCATCTGTATTCTCGATCCAAAGAATGCTTCCGATGACTTGCGAACAAAAGTATTGGCGGGTGAAGCCTGCTGGACAGAAGACGGTGCTTACATAAACTCTTCGAATAAAGAACTTGGCATTGTGATCGATGGACTTTCGAAAGAGGATGGTATCAAAACAGTTACCAGCTGGCTCGAAACCAGCGGGCTTGGCCAATCAACGGTTAACTACAAATTACGCGATTGGTTATTCAGCCGCCAACGGTATTGGGGTGAGCCTTTTCCTGTGATTCACTGGGAAGATGGCGAAGTAAGCGTATTAGAAGATGATGAACTGCCACTTGCACTTCCCGTTGTTGAAAAATATCTGCCCGGAGAAACCGGTGAATCACCACTTTCGAATGCAGGTGACTGGCTGATTGTAACAGATAAAAATGGAAGAAAAGGACGTCGTGAAACCAACACCATGCCACAATGGGCTGGCTCATGCTGGTATTATCTTCGGTTTACTGATCCTAAAAATGATGAAGCACCTTTCAGTAAGATTGCCGAAAATTACTGGATGCCGGTAGATTTATATGTTGGCGGAGCGGAACACGCTGTTCTACATTTGCTTTATAGCCGCTTCTGGCATAAAGTTCTCTTCGACCTTGGGATTGTTTCTACCGCTGAACCGTTCCAAAAATTATTCAATCAGGGGATGATCCTCGCATTTGCTTATGAAACAGCATCCGGATCGAAAGTGCCTTCAGATCAGGTAGAGGATCGCGAAGGAAAATACTTCAGCACAGTTACAGGTGAAGAGCTCAAACAGATTGTTGCAAAGATGTCGAAGTCACTGAAGAACGTGGTTAATCCCGATGATGTTGTTGTTAATTACGGAGCAGATGCATTGCGCCTTTTTGAAATGTTTATCGGCCCCCTCGACGCTACGAAACCCTGGACTGAAAACGGCGTTAAAGGCGTTTATAATTTCCTTCGCAGGGTTGTTGCTTTCTTTGGTGAAATGAATAATGTCGCAACCGGAGAAGAGTCGAAGGAGACGTTGAAAATTCTTCATCAGACCATCCGAAAGGTGAGTGACGATATCCGCGATATGAAATTTAACACTGCCATCTCGCAAATGATGGTCTTTACAAACCATTGCTACAAAGCCGGGAAGGTAAATCACGAAACGGCCGTGACTTTTTTCCAGCTTTTAGCACCTTTTGCACCACATCTTGCAGAAGAACTCTGGGAACTTTACGGGAACAAATCGGTTCTCAGCTTCCATACCTGGCCTGTTTTTGATGAATCATATCTTGCAGAAGAGACCTTTGAATACCCGGTTTCATTTAACGGAAAGGCGCGGTTTAAAATTACGCTTGCCATCGATTTACCCAACAGCGACATCGAAAAAGCCGTTCTTGCCGACCAGCACACCGCTAAGTGGACAGAAGGAAAAACGATAGCCAAGATTATCATCGTACCTAATAAGATTGTCAATATTGTTGTGAAATAACAGCTGATTATAAAATCCTCAGAGAGCCGATCCCGAAAAGGTCGGCCTTTTTTGTGGAACTCAGTATTAAAACAAATAATACTCCAATAGGTCTAAAAGTCTTATTAGTCGAAAAAACAGACCATTTCATCGAAAAAATTAGCTTCCCAAAGCTGATTGGCGTAATTTCGTTCTAACATCTTAAAACGCTTTGACATGAAACGAAAAATACCATTGGTTCTATTATTACTTCTGCTTTTCATAGGATGCGACAATTTTTACAGGATCTGCTCGCTAAATCCGTTTTATATCGAAAAAAACATTATTCTGTCACCTGCGATAGAAGGTTCGTGGCTTGCAAACCCTGCAAAATCGTTGAAAGATTCAGCTTCTTCATCAAATTCCGAAATCTGGAGTCTATCAGACAGCACTTCAACATGGACGATAAAACGGTTTATCTCAAGATTTGTAGTCAAAAACAAGAAAGGGGAAGACTCAACCACCTTCAAACCGGAAAATTATTACATCGTCAAACTTGTTCCCCAAACCGATTCGGTAAAATACGAATTTAAAGTAGTGTTGTTTCAAGTGAATAAAGGGCTATATGCGGATTTTATCCCCATTACCAAGGACGAATTAATAAAGAGCAAACTTGCATCGAACAGTTTCTTTGAGGTGCATACGCTCACCCGAATTACTTTACAAAAAAGAAAAATGCAACTCTCGTGGCTTGGCGCCGACTGTATGAAAGAGATGATTGAAAAAAAACGGGTCCGCATCAATTATCAGTGGGTAAAGGAGGTGAACCGGTTTTTACTTACAGCCAATTCGGAGGATCTCACCAAAATGATCGACCGGTATGCTGATCAACCGCGCTTTATCAAATGGGATGACCAACAAGCCAAAATAAATTTAATTCCTATCAATTAAATCTGTCATGAACTCATTCAAAAATAAAAATCACCTTAATTCCGCACTGCATTTATTGTTCTGGATCATCTCCTTCAATGTATTTAATTCCTTTTTCAGTCGTGGAATTGAATCGGGCTACTCTTTGGACGGACTTGATCTTACTTGGTGGAATAGTTTTTGTATCAGTAATGCAATCATCCTATTCCTTTTAATGCCATTTATCTGGTTTGTGAAAGGAATAACCCGAAAGATAAAATGGGTTGTCACATCAGTGCCATTGATTGCAATTGGATGGGGTATTGTATCGGTATTCCTTAATAGCGATCATGGAATCGTCTTCGCAGTTGTTTTAGGCTACTTCCTCGACAACTTTCTATATGTTTTGATCTTTCACATTACAATTATTACTGCCGTTTATTTAAATATCAACAAACTGATTAAGCAATATTTTTCGAAGGGCAAGTTTGGTGTCTACCTGATTTCTGTACTCGGTCTTGCGGTAATAGCCGGCGTAATGAACTACTTATTATTCGATCTTTTTATCGACCTGATTCTTCCGGAACTTTTCTTCATTTCATGGTTCAAAGTCTGGGAATTGATCCTGATAATGATCGGCTACCTTGCAATTACAACTATTGCTTTCCTTTTATGGCAATATTGGCTGATGCTGATTGAAAACCGGGAAAAAGCTCAGCATGAGTTGTCGGCTCTGAAAGCACAGATCAATCCTCATTTTCTGTTCAATAATCTTAATACAATCTATTCACTCGCGTTAAAAGGAGATGTCAGGACAAAAGACGTGATCTTGCAATTGTCTGACTTTCTAAGGTATGTTCTATATGATACCTCCAGTGACAAAATCGAACTCGAGAAAGAGATCGAAATCATCAAAACCTATGTTGGATTGCAACGGGAAAGGATCAATCAGGATATTACAGAAGTCGTTCTTAACATGGAAGGCGAGTTTAAAGGCGCAATCATTGCACCTCTGCTACTACTTCCGATTGCCGAAAATTGTTTTAAACATGGGATAGGGAAAAGCAAAGGGATTATTCAGATTGATATTCAATATTCCGGTCATCAACTCAGCTTCAGAACCAAAAACCCGGTTGCACGACGCGAAAATATGTTAAATCCGGAGCAGGGTGGCATCGGAATAAAAAACGTTGAAAAAAGATTAAATTTGTTGTATCCGGACAAACACCAACTGACGTTTTCGGAAAACGAGGAGCTGTTCATCGTTGATTTGAAGATCGATTTAGACTAATTGCCATGACAATAAAATGTATTGTAATCGAAGATGAACCTGCCGCAAGAGAAATCCTGCAACGCAACATTTCGCAATGCCCCGATCTTGCGTGGTGTGGTTCATTTGAAGATCCTTTCTCGGCACAAACTTACCTTGATAAAAACAATGTCGATCTTATATTCCTGGACGTGAACCTTCCTGGAATGTCGGGGATCAGTTTCTTACGCTCACTTATCAAGCCGCCACTGGTAATCATCACCACTGCTTATCCACAATATGCAGTAGATGGATTCGATCTTGAAGTCGTTGATTATTTGTTAAAACCATTCTCATTCGAGCGGTTTTACAAATCAGTGAACAAAGCAAAGGAACGGTTAATTCCAAAACCGGGCAATTCCTCATCACAAAAAATCACCGTTAAAGCGGATAAGAGAATTTATCAGATTGATCTGGATGAACTTTTGTATATAGAATCATGTGGTGATTATACTACCGTTTGTTGCACTGATAAAAAGCTGATTACACATGAGACGCTCAAGAACTGGGAAGAAAAGCTAAAAGGCCACTCCTTTCAGAAAATACACCGGTCAATCATTATCAACCTCCAGAAAATCGATCATATCGAAGGGAATATGGCAATTGCCGGCAAGCATAAACTCATGATATCAGATGCCTATCGTGAACAATTGATCACATTATTGCTTGGACGAAATCTTGCCCATATTGGATAAGTGTGAAATTTAAATTAAATCTTAGATTTGTCGTCTAAAACTTTTTGGATGATTGAGATTTGTGCACTGGCTTCGGGAAGCAATGGGAATTGCTATTACATAGGAAATAAAGAGGATGCAATTCTTGTGGATGCGGGTATTAATTGCAAACAGATCCTGATCCGGATGAAACAAAAAGGACTTAATCCTTCCAAACTTCGTGGAATTTTTATTACACATGAACACAATGACCATGTATGTGGCGCACGTGTTCTCGGGAAAAAACTGGATATTCCGGTTTATATGACAAAGGGAACCTATCAATCATTGTATGTAACCAATCAGCCTCTTGCCGTAAGGTACATTCTGCCCGGCCAGCCTGTAATGCTAATACCGTTTATCATACATCCTATTCTGAAAAATCATGATGCGAAGGAACCAACATCCTTTCGTATCGATTACCAGGGCATAAATATTGGAGTATTTACCGATATCGGATCGCCATGTTCGAATGTGACTTCACATCTCAAGGAGTGTCATGCTCTCTTTTTGGAAACCAATTACGATGAAAAAATGCTTTGGGAAGGATCCTACCCTTATCACTTAAAGCAGAGGGTCGCCTCGGATGTAGGCCATCTGTCAAATATACAGGCTGTTAATTTACTCACAGAACATTCGGGACCTGGTTTAAAATGGGTGCTGCTCAGCCATCTTTCCGGAGAAAATAATACTCCTCAAATTGCTTATGATTCCATGAAGCATTTTGAGGACAGGTTTAACATTGTTCTGACCTCGCGTCATGAACCAACTGAGGTCATCACCATTGAGAACTGATATTCGATTTTTGTCAAATTGCAAATAGATTAAAAGAGGATATTTAAACTGGTTTATTTAAATATCCTCTTTTATAATTATTGGTTTATGCCTTGAAAGCTCCGGTATCAATCCATTCGTTCTTTAAGAGTGACCACCAATCAGTAGCCAATCCTCCTCTCAATACAAATTCATAAGGAAGCCATCCATAGCCTGCAGCACCCCATGCCGAACCCCAGGAGTTTCTGATTAAAAAAGCTCCTGTAGTTTCAACAGCACCTGGATTGGTATTCTTAATCTTCATTGCATCATCATAGCCAACCGCCATGACAGCATGACCACCAACAATCTTTTCTCCAGCTGTTGGGAAAGGTATCTTTCCTGTTGTTCCGGCCTGCGTATAAGAGTTATAGACGGTAAAACCAAACATGGAAGGTAAGCCTCCTGCGAGATAGGTCTTAATTTGATTTAACAACACCGTCGGGGGAGTACTGGGAGGATCGAGACGGTAATAGCTGATTGTCTGATAATTTTGAGCAAAAGCATAGCAGAATGCAGTTGGCTCCTTCTCAAAGTCGGCCTCAACATAAGGCCAGTATTCTTCAGGCGGAACTCCAAACAGTGCCAAAGCACCCATGGTGGAACGAAGAAATGCACCGGTATCTCCGGTCCAATGCAGCATATTTCGGGTTGCCTTATATAAAAAGAGTCTTGAGGCATCAATATGTTTTCCAAAAGCCCTCCTCTCAAAATATTCTACCATTCCAACTCCTGCATTAGCCGTACAAGAACCCAGCGACCCTTGGTTTTCAACAGGAGAGCACCATGCTCTTAAATCGACTGAAACAGGCAAACTGGCGGTAGAAGGATTTGTAACTCCCACTCTTCTAAGCATTGTTAACACGGAATCATTCTCTGCTGTATAATCCCGAAAGTCCGGATAGTCAGGTAACCATCCCATTCCAATTTTTCCATTCATCTCACTCATACTAATTGATTTTTAGGTATAGCCGATGTTTCTTCACTAATCCAGGGCTTTCATCAGCCTTAAAAGCCCTTGAGAACATGAATTCCGACAGATAGGAAAGTATTCCAGTCTATAGAATATTACTGTAATATACCACTAAAAAGTGATAAAAGCAAATAGAAAGCTATGCTATGTATGGTGATATAATGATTCAGGAGTGCGTATAAAATATCAGAAAGTTAACCCGGCTCTGACACCCAGGAATGAAATGGCTGATCCTTCCTTTGAAGCAGATTGATATTTAAGCATCAAATCAAAATTCCCGGTAACTTTGCAACCTATTCCGGGAGCAAAGGTAAACGCATTCCCTCCGCCACTCTGTGTAGAGAACGAGACGCCGATTTGTCCACTGCCATATACTTTTTCAGTAAAATAATATTTTGCACCAACAAGAACCGGGACAAATCCCATTTTCAACCCTGACATTCCACTTTTTGCCGCAAAATCGAGATATCCGAGACTTGCTGTAAGCGCAAACGAAGGTGCAACGGAATATTCACCGAGCAAATCGACTCCGTAAGCCATCGTTGTAAAATTGGCTACATCCCCCGTTGGAAGTCCAATCATTGCACCTGCCCCGATTTTAAATGATTTTTCATCCTTGCTTTGAGCATTAACAGATAAGGCTACAACAACTAACACAATAATTAAATAAAGTTTTGTTTTCATAACGATTTAAATTAATGGTTAAATTCATGCAACAGATTTTCTGATGCAGATAAATAAAGATAATGATTTATTTTATGAAATACAATTAAATATCTTAATTTCAGCCTGTTATGACATAACCATTTTTAGGTTAAGTAATAAATGGATTTTGGGTTGCCATTTATCACTTTGGCGAATTCCTATTGTGAAAGGAATTCGCGCTTCATTAAACTAAAAACTTTCAGGTCGAAAAAGCGATCGTGGTAACGCTCTCCTCCCCGCTCAATCCCTTCGAATGTGAAATTTAAACGAACTGGAATATTCTCACTTTCGGAATTACCAACTGCACATCGGATTGTAATCCGGTTCATACCCATTTTCTCGAAAGCAAGTGCTATAAGAACACGACATGAACGGGTAACAATTCCCTTACCGGTCATTTCACGAACCAACCAATAACCAATTTCGGTCTTTTCGTTTACCCTGTCGGTAAAATGAAAGCCGATAATCCCTGCAAAATCACCTTTGAACCAGATCGTATAAACTTCATTGAAGCTTTCGTCGCGATGTAAGATAACCGTCTTAATAAATGCTTCGCTATCCTTCACTGATTTGGTCGTGTCGACAAATGGCAGCCAGACACCCAGATGGGAACGGTTGAGATCGATGGCTGTGAAAATAGTTTCGGCAGCACTGACTTCAATCCGCTCAAGCAATATTTCATTCGAAACAACAATACTTTGCATTTAATCAAATATGAACTAAAAAATTCTTTTCCGGAGAGCCTAAAAAAAAACGCAGAATATCGCTGAGTAAACAACAGGAACATCTTAATTTTGAGACCTTTGTAACTACTCTGCGAAACTCCGCGTTTTGAGAGGTGATGAAAAACCTCCTGTTCTATCAATTTATGAACTACTCCAATACTGCCGCAATTCCGGGGAGAACCCTTCCTTCGAGGTATTCGAGCATTGCGCCACCTGCTGTGGAAATATAAGACACCTTGTCGGCGATGCCAAATTTATTGACTGCTGCAACCGAATCGCCACCGCCAACCAATGAAAAGGCACCTTTGCGGGTAGCCTCAACAATTGCATCGCCAATCGCTTTTGTGCCGGTAGCAAATCGTTCCATTTCAAACACACCGACAGGACCATTCCATAGAATAGTATTCGATTCGCTAATCACTTTGTTGAATATCTTAATGGTTTCAGGGCCGACATCGAGGCCTGACCATCCGTCACTTATATTATTTGAAGGAACAATCCGGGTATTGGCATTCTCTGCAAAAGCATCTGCTTCAACAATATCAACAGCCAAAATAATTTTCACCCCTTTTTGTTCTGCTTTCTTTAGTATGTCAAGCGCCAAGGTCAGATAATCATCCTCACAAAGAGAGCCGCCGATCTTTCCACCCTGAGCTTTCACGAAAGTGTAAGTCATACCTCCGCCGATAATGAGATTGTCAACGCTATTGAGAAGATTCTCAATGATTGTAATTTTGGAGGAAACTTTTGAACCTCCCATGATAGCGGTGAATGGACGCTTGGGTGCTTTCAATACCTTATCAAGACTTTTTACCTCACTATCAATAAGATAGCCAAACAGCTTGTCGTTTGGAAAGAACCGGGCAATCACCGCTGTCGAAGCATGAGCACGATGCGCTGTTCCGAAAGCATCATTTATCCAGCAGTCGCCAATGGCAGCCAGTTGTTTTGAAAATTCCATATCACCACCTTCTTCTTCAGGGTGAAAACGAAGATTTTCAAGGACAAGCACTTCGCCGGGTTTGAGCGATCCGGCAATTTTTTTGGTTGCTTCACCTATACAGTCAGGAGCCATTTTCACTTCAATTCCGCCAAGCAACGCCGAAAGATGAGGAACAAGATGCCTCATAGAGAATTTGTCCTCAGGGCCTTTTTTAGGGCGGCCAAGATGCGACATGATTATAGCAGAACCACCATTTTCGATCACCTGTTTGATCGTAGGAAGTGCTGCGGTCATTCGTGTATCATCGGTGATCACGAAATTATCATCAAGCGGCACATTGAAGTCAACACGGATAAGGGCCTTTTTGCCCGAAAAATCATAATTTTCTATCGTCTGCATTTTCATTCCATATTAGTCCCGCACATGCGGATTTGTTGTTCAAAGATAAGTAAAAAGTGTGTGTCAACCTCGGAATTATATCGATTATTGCTTTGATTTGATCCAAATTTAACAATTCTTTCTACTTTTGAAGCCTGATTGGTGATCCATTAAAAAGGACCGACCATTGCTTTTCCCCATAAATAATATTTTTTCTGATGCAATTTAAAGACGTAATCGGCCAAAATACAACTAAACAACGATTAATCCAATCAGTTGCAGAGGATAGAATACCTCATGCTCAGCTGCTTGTCGGCCCTCAGGGAAATGGAAAGCTGGCACTTGCGTTAGCCTTTGCCCAATATATTAATTGTCCTGATAAAAATCACAACGACTCATGCGGGGTATGCAGCTCATGCCATAAATACGCTAAATTAATTCATCCCGATCTTCATTTCACAATTCCTGTGATAAAAACCGCCGCTATTGACAAGCCAACGAGCAGCGATTACATGACCAAATGGAGACAGTATTTTGGAGAAAATCCCTATCCTCAATACGAAAAATGGATCCAAGTAATTGCAGATGAAAATAAACAAGGAGCGATTTACGTGGATGAAGCAAAAGAACTCATTCGAAAGCTAAATCAAAAATCGTATGAGTCTGAATATAAAGTATCCATAATCTGGTTACCGGAAACAATGAATATTACCTGTGCCAATAAAATTCTTAAAATACTTGAAGAACCGCCTGCGAAAACCCTTTTTATTCTCATTTCAGAGGCTGAAGAGAAACTTTTAAGTACTATCCGGTCAAGGTGCCAGCTTATTCGTATTCCCAAAATTCTGGACAACGACCTTGAAGCGGCATTAGTCCTTCAGGCAGAATCGTCAGATAGCAATCCTGCCACAATAGCCCGTCTGGCACGAGGCAATTATATTCTTGCTCAGGAGATTATGCAAAACGATGAATTGCGGAATTACAACTTTCTGCAATTCACATCCATCATGAGAAACGGATATGGCCGAAAATTACAGGAAATCCTTAACTGGTCTGAAGAAATTGCGGGTATCGGAAGGGTAAGGCAAATGAGTCTGTTAAAATATTGTGGTGAATTTCTCCGGGAAAATTTCCTTCTCAATCTTAAAGAACCTTCGCTGATATACATGGATAATCAGGAAAATGAATTTTCACAAAGATTTTCGCCATATATTAACGAGAAAAATGTACTGTTTCTTTTCCGTGAATTTGAAAAAGCCTTTACCGATATTGCATCGAATGGCAATGCTAAACTCATTTTTACCGACCTGGGATTGAAGGTGTCGAAGTTAATCCGGCTTTAGGGTATAACATCCATGATAAAATAGAAATAGAATCGCTATTTTTGTGAGATTAGAATTTTTTATCTGTCGATGCCATTTTGGAAGCGACAGTCCAAATAGATATCAACTATATGAACACTCTGGATAAAACAGCACGTGGCTGTCCAACTAACGATACAGTGGGGAGTTGCGCCAAGTTAAATGTTTACGACTGGCTTTACGATGTTAAAAGCACTATAAATACCGAGGATGTTGTTGAAATTCGTTTTAAAAACACACGCAAGGATTATTTTCGTAATGTCAACGGACTAACCCTGAAAGCGGGGGATATGGTTGCAGTGGAAGCTAGTCCGGGTCACGATATTGGCATGGTTTCACTTATTGGAGATCTGGTTCTCAAGCAAATGAAACGTCATAAAGTTACCATGATTGACGGTGAATTAAGAAAAATCTACCGGATCGCAAAACCAGTTGATCTTCAAAAGTGGGAAGAAGCGATTGCCAGTGAGCACGAGACAATGCTCAAAGCACGTAAAATTGCCGAAGATCTTAAATTAAATATGAAGATCGGAGATGTCGAATTCCAGGGTGATAAAACTAAAGCAATCTTCTATTATATTGCAGATGAAAGAGTTGATTTTCGGCAATTGATCAGGCTTTATGCCGACACTTTCCGTATCCGCATTGAAATGCGCCAGATTGGAGCGAGGCAGGAAGCAGCCCGAATAGGTGGAATTGGTCCTTGCGGAAGAGAACTTTGTTGCAGCTCGTGGATTTCAAATTTTGTTTCTGTCACTACGAACGCTGCCAGATACCAGGAGATATCACTTAATCCCCAAAAATTAGCGGGGCAATGTGGAAAACTGAAATGCTGCCTTAACTATGAGCTTGATTGTTATATCGATGCGCTGAAAAACTTCCCTTCAACCAATATTCAGATCGAGACTGAAACTGGAAATTATAACTATCTGAAGGCAGATATATTCAAAGGAATATTCTGGTACGTTAAAGAAAATAATCAGCCCGGTGGCATGGTCTCTGTATCGGTAGAAAAAGTAAGAGAGATTCATCAGCTCAACAGAAGCGGCAAAAAAATTGCACAATTGACAAGCGATAATATCGTTGTTGTTGAAGCGGAAGGACATACCTATCATAATTCGGTCGGGCTTGAAAGTATTGACAGGTTTGACCCGGCATCTAAAAACCGTCGGAAAAAAAGGCATAAGCCAGTTTTAACGAGAAAACCCAATCCAGCCAATGAGAGTGATCAAAATCAGCAATCGACGGAAGAATAATTACCGGTTCCTGTTCTGCATGTTGGTTTTATTAACCGCAATTCTAACTTCCTGTCATAAAAAAGCAGTCTTTGAAGATTATCAGCGGCTTAAGCATTCGGAATGGAATCAGGATTCTTTATTGGTTTTTGAGTTCAATATACCGGATCCTAAAAAAGTTTACGACCTGTCGTTTACCGTTCGCAACGAGGGACGATTTGCATACAGTAATCTTTGGATTTTCGTCACGATCATGCCTCCTTCGGGTAAAGCGCTGACTGACACTCTGGAACTGACACTTGCAAAGCCATCAGGCGAATGGTTAGGCAGCGGATTAGGAGATCTCTACGATAGAAAATATCCTTACAAGAAAACAATTTTTTTCCCTGAGACCGGGAAGTACACGATTTCAGTGAGACAAGGAATGCGCACACAGACCGGAATTCTAAGCGGAATTCATGATTTTGGCATTGCGCTCGAAAAAGCACTCTGAGATACAAACACATTTTTTTAGAATGAGTAAAAACAAACTGGCCAAGTTTGCAGATTTGAATACTTTTGGACATGTTATTCAGATAACATACAGCGAATTAACAAGAGAAAAATTCACATTAAAAGGGAATTGGAAATCCGGGTTCTTCAATAATAATCATCCCATTGTTCTGGAGCTTGGATGTGGCAAAGGCGAGTACACAGTTGGGCTTGCGAAGCTCTTTCCTAATAAAAATTTCATTGGAATCGATATTAAAGGTTCAAGAATGTGGTCAGGAGCCAAAGAAACACGGAATGACAAACTTGAAAATTGTGGATTCATCCGCACGAATATCGAGCTTCTTTCCCACTTTTTTGCTCCGGGCGAAGTTTCGGAAATATGGATCACTTTCCCGGATCCTCAGATGAAAAGAACGAATAAAAGGCTCACTTCAATTCGCTTTTTAAAACAATATTCCGAAATACTTAAGCCGGAAGGTGTAATCCATTTGAAGACCGACAGTGATTTTTTGTATCAATACACAATGGCAACAATTGATAAGAATAAATTTCCAGTGCTGATAAATTCTGATGATTTATATGCAGCAGGTACAGCCGATGAAATTTTAAGTATCCGCACTTATTATGAGCAACAATGGCTTGATCGCGGGAAAAAAATTAAATATTTACAATATATTCCTCACGGGATTAATCTTTTGGAACCTGAAGTTGAGATTGAATTTGATGATTACAGGAGTTTTGGACGAAACCAAATCAACGGGGACAGTCCTGAGACAAAAAATCAGGAATGACTATTTTAGAAACAATTAAAAAATTTAAATAATGGCAATTACACCAAAAACAATTACGGATATTCTTAAAAACGTGAATTTCCCCGGATCAAAAGATAATGTGATAGATCTTGAAATGGTTCAGGAGGTAAGAACAGCAGGAAGCCGGATCAGTTTTACACTCGTCTTTCATCGTGAGGATGATCCTAACGTTCAGGTTCTTTCTCAGGAATGTGCGAGCGAGATTGAGAAAATACTCGGTACAGAATACGACATTACCATCACACCCAAAGGGAGTCAAAGAATGAAAGCTCCTGTTTTGCCGGGAGTGAAAAATATCATCGCTATTGCTTCAGGCAAAGGGGGAGTCGGAAAATCAACCGTTTCGGTAAATCTTGCCGTTGCCTTGGCAAAAACAGGTGCAAAAGTAGGATTGATTGATGCAGATATCTTCGGCCCTTCTATTCCCAAGATGTTTGGGGAGGAGGCTGCCCGACCGTTGATGGAAGAAATTGAAGGTCGCGATATGATTATCCCGATAGAGAAATTCGGGGTTAAAATCCTGTCAATCGGGTTCTTTGGCAACAAGGATAATGCGCTTATCTGGCGCGGTCCTGTAGCTTCAAACGCACTTAAGCAATTGATCATGCAAGGACTATGGGGAGAACTTGATTACTTGCTTATTGATCTTCCTCCCGGAACAAGCGATATTCATCTTACCATCGTTCAAACACTTTCGGTAACAGGCAGTGTGATTGTAACAACGCCTCAGGATGTTGCATTGGCTGACGTGATCAAAGGTGTTTCAATGTTCAGGAGTAAATCTATTGAGGTTCCGGTTTTAGGAATCATTGAAAATATGGCATGGTTCACACCGGAGGAATTACCTGAGAATAAATATTATATTTTTGGTAAAGATGGCGGGAAGAATCTGGCACAAGAAATGAACATTCCGTTTTTGGGTCAGATACCGATCGTAATGAGTATCAGAGAAGGTGGTGATTGTGGTGTTCCGGTTGCCTGCGATGAAAACACAGCCTCAGGCAATGCATTCAAAGAGCTGGCAATCAATGTTATTCGCGAACTAGAGTACCGAAACGAAAATTTGAAACCTACTGAGCGGGTTCGTGTCAAAAAAGCGTGACAAAATCATTTCTCTTTGTATCTTTACCATTGATTTATCGCTGTTCTAAAATTCAGTGTACATCTCATTCATAAAATGAATTAAGATAAGACTTTTGAAACAGACCGGAAGAAATATTCTCCTTCTATTTTGGTTTACCGGAATTTTAATTGGATGTTCAACGAAAAAGAACACTCCGGCTACGCGGGCATTTCATAATGTATCGGCTCGATATAATGTCTATTTTAATGCTAAAGAGAGTTTAAAAGCAGGGCTTCATCGGATTAATCAATCAGTTCCTGATGATTACACTACTACTTTGCCCGTTTTTAAGAGCACCTTGCCGGAAGCGGCTAAAGTTGCAACTTCTGAAATGGAGCTTGCAATCACAAAATGCAATAAACTAATATCGTTGCATTCAATTACTAAAAGTCCATCACGAAAAACAAATAATTCTGAGCGTTACAAAAAATTTGCTTCAAAAGGAGAATACAACAAATGGGTAGATGACAGTTATGTGCTGATGGGTGCTGCCAGTTATTACAATCATGATTATCATCGGGCAATTGAAAACTTCAATTATGTTATCCGCCGGTTTTCGGATCAGCCAACTCGCTATGATGCTTATCTTTGGATGGCCCGGTCGTATATCGAAACAGGCGACTATCCTTTGGCGCTTGAGATATTTAATACGCTCGCGCGGGATGGTGGTTTCCCTAAGAGATTAAAGCAAGATTTTAGTCTTGCTCAGGCTCATTATTACTTAAAAAACAACCAGCAGGACGATGCCATTATCCATCTGAAACTAGCTTTACAAGGCAGGCTGCCTCGCATAGAAAAGCTTCGTGTCAACTTTATTCTGGCGCAATTGCTTGCTTCAGCCAATCAACCGGAGGAAGCATCAAAGCAATATTTGAGGGTAATTAAGATGAAGCCTCCTTATCAAATGGCCTTCAATGCAAAAATTTCGAGGTTGGAAATTGGAGGTGGCGACACAGCTGAGATCAGACACCAATTCCGGAAAATGCTTGATAATCCAATAAATACTGAGTATAGGGATCGGATTTACTTCGCCAAAGCAAAAATTGCACTTAAAGAAGGACGAAAAAATGATGCGGTAGCTGATTATAAATCATCTGTCCAGTATAGCTCCGCCAATCCCAAACAGCGCGCAATTTCCAGTCTTAGTGTTGCAAGAATACTTTTTGAAGAGAACAATTATCTTCAGTCCGCTTGTTACTATGACAGCGCTGTTGCTGTAATTGACGTCAATTATCCTGGCTATGCAGAAATCATGGCCAGATCGACCAGCCTGAGAAAGTTAGCCGTAGAATTGAACACAATCAACAAGGAAGACAGTTTACAAAAACTGGCAAAACTACCCGAACAACAGCGCAACACGCTCATCAATAAAATAATAGCCGATTTACAACAAAAAGAAATTAGTAAAACTGCGGCAGAAAATTCAGAGGCATCAAATCAGAATTATTTCAGATCGCAACAATTCAGACAACAGCCGGGCGGTAACAATAACAATGTGAGCCAGAACCTTTGGTATTTTTACAATCCCCCGACGGTAGGCTTAGGCAAGTCTGATTTTCAAAGAATCTGGGGAAAAAGAAAACTTGAAGATAACTGGCGTCGTAAAAATAAAATGACAACCGTGGAGACGGACACCGAACAAGCTGCAGATTCTGTATTAAAAACTGCTGTTACTGAAACTAAAAAGAAGATAAGTGATCCAAAAACGCAGGCATTTTATCTTCAGGATATCCCGCTTACAGATTCGCTGATGAATATCTCGAACGAAATGATTAAAAGTGCGCTGTTTAGTTCGGGCAGAATCTATCGCACCGAATTCAATGATTTACCGCGGGCAATTGAAACCCTTGAGGATCTGAATCGTAGATTTAAAGGAAGCATCTATGAGTTGCCTGCCTTCTTCGAACTTTATCAATTGTATAAGGAGAGCGGAAATGCATCAGCCACCGAGGTCTATAAACAGAAAATCATCTCAGATTATCCAAATTCCAAATACGCCATATACCTTCTGAATCCGAATTATTTTGCGGAAATCGGAGCAAAAAAAGAAGCAGTCGAAAAGAGATATACTGAGGCATTGAGGCTCTTCAGATCTTTCGACTTTACCAAAGCCCGTGAGGAGGCAGCTGCAACTTTAGCGATGAATCCCGACAGCACTCTTCTGCCCAAAGTGAAATTCATTGAAGTGGTTGCCAATGGGGCTGCTCAGGAGCGTCCCGCTTTTTCAGGTAGCCTGGACCAGTATATCAAAGCGTTCCCAAAACAACCAACTACAGCTATTGCTGTTCAAATCAAAAATCTGATTGCAACAAATGCCCTGGCTGATTATCAACAACTTTTGGCAAAAGGTTATATAAAGGAAGAGATTGCCAATGAAGAGATTAAAAAAGACAAAAGGCATTTAAACGACGATTTTGGCGGTAAATTTTCTTACGATGAAGATCTGTTTCATTATTATTTGATTGCATTTTCAAAAGATGCGAAAGTGGATGTCAGCCGGTTAATTTATGATATAGCAAATTATAACTTAGACTATTATACTTCCAGTGACTTTGATATTGAGCCCATTAATCTGGATGCCAAAACCCAGTTAGTAGTGGTGCGCAGCATACCCAATAAAGAAGAAAGTCTGATATATTTCAGATCGATAATCAGGAAACGACCTGTTTTCCAGAGCCTAAAAGGCATTGAATATGTCAATTTTGTTGCATCCTCAACCAATTACAGGACTATCATTGCCGAGAAAGATTACCTCACTTACCTCCGGTTTTTTATTAAGAATTACAGTTCTTACATCGGTTCAAATATTCCAACTGATGAACTGCCAACCCCACTGGAGTTAATTTCAAAAGCCCGGAAAGAGGAGGAATCTGTTGAAAAAGGAAAATTTGTTCTAATTCAACCTGCTATTTCCAAGGATTCAATACCCAAAGTCAATGTGATAAAAGCACCTGAATATCAAGGTCCCTACGCTCAAAAACAAAGTGCAGCACACTGTTTTGCATTGATTTTCCTGAAAAAGCAATCCGATGAGGCCGGCCTCGTCAAGGCATTCGATTCTTTTAATAAAAATAATTTCGGATCACCGGCTATAAAAATAACTGTCGAATCGCTTGATAACAATAGGGGAATATTGATTGTAACCGGATTGGGTGAACGAAATTCTGCAATGGCTTATTTACAAAAATCTATTACTGATCAATCACTGTCAGCCATTTTAAAAGGGACTAATTTCCGGAGTTTTATTATCAGCAACGAAAATCTGAATATCTTTAGAAAAGAAAAAAATCTGTTGCAGTATATGGAATTCTTTAATCAGTCGAAATAGTTGCCGAATCGCTTAAAATTTTCTCTATTGCAACCTTTTCGGTAAAGGTGAGCGTATCGATTGACTTCAGTGCTGATTGAATCTTGGTTTTAAAACTCCAGCAGGTCATTTGTCTTAAAGCAAGGCGACGGGCAAACTCGTAGGTTGAAACGTCTTCCTTCCCTTTACACACATTATAAGCAATAATAAAAGCCTTGTGAACAGGAAATTTACAGTGATGAAAAATTGTTCCGGAGGTTGCTGATTCTTCCGATTTGCATTTTGTACAACGTTGCGAAAAAGGTGATTTCCCGGAGCACGCGTTGGTATTTCCACATTTTCGGCAAGCAAATCCATTTTCCCATTTGAGGTTTGCGAGAAATTCAAGGCATTTCTCATCACTTTTGAAAAGCTCTTCTGCTGCAGTTTCCGAAATGTCTTTACTGAAAATCAATGCCATAGTTCCTTCGCGTTTTTGCAAAAGTATAAAAATAAGTGATATTAAAAAGATTTAGGTGATATTAATGCGCTTTGTTTGAATTTTATTTTCTACTTTTACACCGTTCTTAAAAAATAAAACAATGAGTGAGGCTTGCGAAATAAACAACAGACCCAAAGGATGGGCGGCACTTCTAAAATCATGGTACTTCTGGAAACCTATTGTTGGTTTTTCAACGGGAGTAATTGCCGGAATAGCCTATTACTATTACTTTGGCGTTACCTCAGGAAGTTCGGTTATCACCTCCGATATATACTCCAACGCACTCTTTGGTGGCATGATCGGATTTTTCATTGTAAAAAGACCCTGCAGCGCCTGTTAAATAATAATCAATTCCTGAAATTTAGTAATTTTAAATCTTTAAACTGAGAAGAATGGATTTTTCAGCTATCAATATCAGATATGGCGCATTAGCCAACTCCGATTGTTGCCTTTCATGCGGCGGAGCGATTAACCACACTAAATTGAAACGAGGGGAAATAGGTGTCGATTTAGGAAGCGGCCGGGGAACTGACGTATTGCGGATGGCCGATGAGGTCGGTGACGAAGGGTTTGTATATGGGATCGACATCTCTGATGGGATGCTTGAAAAAGCCCGTCAAAATGCTGCAAAACTTGGAATAAAGAATGTCAGGTTTCTGAATTGTGAACTTGAAAAAATTGATTTGGCAGAAGGGATCGCTGATCTTATCATCTCGAACTGCACCATAAATCATGCTTCAAATAAAGAGGCGGTCTGGAATGAAATCTACAGGATACTTAAACCGGGTGGTCGCTTCGTAGTGAGTGACATCTATGCAACAAACCCAATTCCCGAAGAGTACCGCAACGATCCGACAGCAGTTGCAGAGTGTTGGGCGGGATCTGTTACACGCGACGAATACCTGAATACACTTGTTAAAACAGGTTTTACCGGCATTGAAATTATCGAGGAATCGAAACCATACCCAAAAGGGAAAGCAGAAGTGGCAAGCCTCACCATCGCAGGGAAGAAACCCTCGGCTGGCTGCTGCTGCAAAGGATAAACCTTCCGTAAAATTATCAAATGGAGGGCTATTGCAACAACGTTTTTAATCATTTAATTTTTTTGTATGAAAAGTCTCATTAAGAAAAAAGAGGAGCCAAAGGCAGTGAAGATTGCTCAATGCTGTGCAAAAACCTCAAGGACTGTTGTTGGTTGTCATGACTAATTCATGATAATTGATGGGGAGTGCCGGAACTAAAAAAAACGGCACTCTCCTGATTTTAAACAATTTAAAACTATATATTATGTCTGAATTTGATGCCCGGGCCCGTGAATGGGACAAAGATAAACTACATACAGAACGTTCGGGAGCAATTGCCGTCGAACTCGAAAAAATGATACCGCTTCAACATTCCATGAAAGCACTTGAATATGGAGCCGGGACGGGTATTCTGAGCTTCCTGCTAAAGGATCGCTTTTCTGATATTACACTGATGGATAGTTCTCAGGAAATGATAAAAATCTGTTTGGAGAAGGTAGAATATCACGAAACTGAAAACATCCATCCGATTTGGTTCAACCTTGAGAACACAAATTTTGACGACAGCTTTGATATCATCTACAATCAAATGGTTTTGCATCATGTTAATGATTATGAGGCAATATTCAACACATTTTATTCGTTGTTAAATCCTGATGGATATTTAGCAATAGCCGATTTATACCCTGAAGATGGTTCATTTCATGGCATTGATGTAAAAGTGCATTGGGGTTTTGATCCCGATCAACTGGTTGAAATACTTACAAAAACCGGTTTTAAAAATATCAGCTACAAAAAATGTTTCGAAATGCCACGCGAATCAGGTAGAAAATACCCCATATTTTTATTAGTAGCAAAAAAATAGTGGCATTAATGTGATTCAGGTGATATTAAAGCGATTTATTTAAAATATTGCTTTACCTTTGCAATCGAAACATTTAATATTAGATACAATGGAAAATAATTGTGAAGTTAAATCAACTCCATCATCGGCCAAAGAGTTTTTCAAATCCGGAAATTTTTGGAAACCCTTTTTAGGAGTGACTCTTGGTGGTCTTGCCGGATTTTCATATTACTACTTTGTAGGTTGTTCATCAGGGAGTTGTGCAATTACAAGCAGTCCCTATATGAGTACTTTATGGGGTGGCCTTATGGGCTATTTTGTTGTGAATAGTCCCTGTAGCAAGGGTAGGTGTTAAAAATGTAGTTTGTTCGACTATTTTTAAACATAATTCTTTAATTTTATAAATATGAAAAATTTAGTAGTGATCAAATGTATTTCTCAAAACACAATATTTTCTCAAAGATAAAGGACTCTGAAAATTTTTTTATTGTCAACCTCCTCACAGGCAATGCAGATATTGTAAACAGCTTTGACGCCGCAAAAATTAACAGCGTCAGAAACAACGGAACAATTATTGGCAATGATTTCACTACCGAGCTGCAAGAGAAAGGGTACCTGACTGATGAAAAAGAGGAAGACAAACTTTATCGGAGAAAATATCTTGATTTCCTGGATAACCGTGAAGACGAAGAAATTCAATTGTTTTTTGTACCCAATTACAGTTGCAATTTTGCTTGTTCCTATTGTTATCAGGATGAATATGCCCCATCGAAAGGGCTATTAAACAACGAAATAATTGATTCTTTTTTTAGCTACGTCCAAAAAGAATTTTCCGGAAAACGAAAGTACATCACCGTTTTTGGTGGAGAACCCCTGATGGCATCATCCAAGCAAAAAGAACTTATTTCTAATCTTATCGAAAAATCAATCGCTGCCAGTATTGAAGTTTGCTTCGTCACAAACGGCTATACGCTGGTCGAATATATAGACATTTTAAAACAAGGACACATCCGTGAGATTCAGATAACCATGGATGGAACCGCCGCTTTCCATAATGCCCGCCGTTTCCTAAAGGGTGGAGGCGGAACTTTTGATAAAATTGTTGAAGGAGTTGACGCTTGCCTTGCCAACAGCTTAACCGTTAACCTAAGAATGGTAATCGACAAGGAGAATGTTGAAAACCTGACTGATTTAGCACAATTTGCTATCGACAAGCAGTGGACCTCAAGTCCATTTTTTAAAACACAGATTGGCCGCAACTACGAATTGCATCATTGCCAATCCTCTGTTGACAGGCTTTTTAGT
This sequence comes from Mariniphaga sp., assembly GCA_037133495.1. Lineage (GTDB taxonomy): Bacteria > Bacteroidota > Bacteroidia > Bacteroidales > Prolixibacteraceae > JAAFHB01. The sequence continues at coordinate 140,293 of JBAXOA010000001.1, forward strand.
CGTATTTCACTCTACGAAAAATTATATGCGCTAACAGAAAAGCACCCGCACATTTTAGAATTTTATAAGCCTGCTTATTCGGTTTCCAAATTTCTGGCAGAAAATGGCAGCTTACCGGATCCATTATTTGATTCATGCCCGGCCTGCAAAACCGAATGGGCTTTTGATTATACCGGACACATTTACCCATGTACGGCAACGGTAGGTAAGGATGACGAATCGCTGGGCACTTTTTACCCTGAGATAACACTGGCAAAAGATCTCGCGGATATCTGGGAGTCGCGTGATGTGATTTCGATTCCCGAATGCAAAGAATGCAGTGTCCAATTAGCATGTGGCGGAGGGTGCGGCTCCGTGGCGAAAAACAATAACGGAACGGTATGCTCTACCGATTGCCGGCCTGTAAAAGAGTTGTTGGAATTGGGCTTTGCTGCCTATTTTAAAGATTAAATCTGATACACAAATATTAATAAATAACATCATGACTGAAATTACATCTGTTGATTTTGAAAAAGAAGTTTTAAACGGTGGAAAAGTAGTACTTGATTTTTATTCTTCCGAATGTCCTCCCTGCGAGGCCTTGGCCCCAAAATTTGAATCCTTATCCAAACTTTACGGGGAGGATATAAAATTCCTAAAAATATTCAGGCAAAAAAACAGAGAACTTTCGGATCAGCTGAGCATAAAATCATCGCCTACCCTGCTGTTTTATAATAACGGAACCGAAATCGGCGACCGTCTGACCGGAGGAATAAAAAGAAGTGACATCATAAAGAATCTCAATAAATTAATTCCAGAAAGCAAAGTCGCTACGATCAGCGATAAAATTAAACCATCCATTTCGGAATATGATGTGATGATTTTGGGCGCCGGTCCGGGAGGATTAACAGCAGGGCTTTATCTTTGTCAGGCGAAGATCAATACTGTGTTAATTGATATCGCCTTACCCGGAGGTCACGTAGCAACAACGCATGAAGTTTCCAATTATCCGGGCTTTATTGAACCACAAGCCGGTTATATGCTGTCTCACAATATGTCGGAGCAAACCAAACTTTGTGGAACGGCTTATAAAGTTGCAGTTGATGTGACCAGTATCGATCTTATGAAACGCGAAGTGATCATCGATGAGTATGAAACTGTAAGAGCGAAAAAGATTATAATCGCTACAGGTACATCTCCTAATCTGATGGGAATTCCAGGCGAAAAGGAGTTAAAAGGAAAAGGAATATCCTATTGCGCCACGTGCGATGCGAAGTATTATGGAGATAAAGAAGTAGTAGTTGTCGGTGGCGGAAATTCAGCGGTCGAGGAAGCTGATTTTATCACAAAGTTTGCAAGCAAAATAACGATGGTTCACCAGTTTGACGCTTTTACAGCGAATAAAACTGCAATTGAAAAACTGAATGCAAATCCAAAAATAAGTGCGTTACTCCAACATGAACCTCGTTCTTTCAAACGCGACGGAGACAAGATTATCACCGAGGTAGAGGATCTTAAAACAAAAGAGATCAAAACGTTGGAAAGTGACGGTGTATTTATCTTTATCGGGATGAAACCCAATGTTCAGCTGTTCAAAAACAAGCTCACACTCGATCAATGGGGGTATATTAAAACCGATGAAGATATGCGAACCAATCTACCTGACATCTTTGCTGTAGGCGATGTTATCAGCAAAAAATACCGGCAGATCACTACCGCTGTTGCTGACGGAACCATTGCAGCAATTGCGATTGCAAAGGAGTTAAACTGATCGGCCCGGTCAATGAGATCGTCATTTATTTCCTGAAGAAAATTAACAAATACTAAATTAGCTCACAATCACTTTTAGTTTAATATTTGGTGCGGAAAATAATTTGCCAATATAAATTAAGGTAATCAAATTTATCCTTTTCTGATTATTTCAAGTAGCGCGTTGTGATTTATGACTAAAATATCTTTCTCATGCAATTCAATTAATCCGTCTTTTTCAAAGCTTTTCAACAATTTCACCGTACTCTCGGTTGAAATTCCGGCAAAATCGGCAATATCCTTCCGCGAAAGCAATTGAAAAATAGTTGAATACTCCATCTTAAATCCATTAATATACAAGAGTGTTTCAGCAATGCGTCCGTTCATCTGTTTATAGATCACTGTACGCAGTGTATCGAAAAGGTTTGCATTTTGTTCACAATACCTTGTGATCATGGTAAAGCCAAACAATCCGTTTTGCTTCACTACCTTGGCGATTGCCTCCTTTTCAACCAGAAATACCTGACAATCTGTTAAGGCAATGGATGAATAATTAAAGGTATTTTTTGTAAATACAGCCGAAAGTCCCACAAATTCCCCAGGTTTGATAATCCTAAGATTGTAATTTCTGGAACTGTCACCCTCAACATATTGCCTGGCTAAACCACTGATCACAAATAACACATACGATGCAAAAGCCCCCTGTTTTGTGAGGTGATCGCCTTTTCGAAAAAGTACCTGAATTTTGCTCCCCCTTACCAGCGTTACTTCTTCCGGAGTCAACATTTGAAAGCATGGAGCCTGAATATCGCAAATAAAGTCATTGTCTGTTTCCAGAATGGTTTTCATCATTTTAATTTATAAGTAACATCCATTTCCAAACAGGAATCACTTTTATTTCTTTTTCTGAAATTTTGAAATAATCTTCCTGATTTAATGTAAGAATAGTTCCTGATGGCAGGTCAAAAAATTCCATCGCTTCTACTAACCCATTTATTTCCCGACTCTTGTTATCTGGAGTCAATTCCGAACAGACCTGATAAGCACCTTCTATTTGTTTCGATTTAAAAACAACAAAATCACATTCATGTTTCTTCTTGAAGTAATTAATTGTAAAACCATTGCGTCTAAATTCTATAAAAACCGCATTTTCAAGCAACCGCCCTTGATCGTTTGTGTAACTTAACGAATTAGCCATTGCAAAACCAGTGTCAATGGTATAAACCTTTTTGGGATTTATGGCCATACTTTTTGCCGACCAACTGAATAGCGGAACAGAAAAGATAAGATAGCTATCTTCAAACCAGCCAACATACTCGCTCACCGAATTGGTCGATCCCAAGTTGAAGTTATTTTTCAACCTGTTAAGTGTGTATTCCTTCCCGGCATTAGATATTAGGAATAAAGCAATATCTATTAGTGCTTTAACATTTCTTACGCCATAGCGCACCGCGATATCCCGATAAAGAATATCCCGGAACAGTTGCTGCAATATTTCTATTGATCCGAATTTCAAATATTCAGGAAACCCTCCCTTTTCTATAAATTGCTGAAATGTTACAGCCGAAGGTGAAGCATTGAAAAAGTTAAGAAACTCCTTGTATGAAAATGGGAAAAGTTCAAAACTGAGGTGCCTTCCGGTGAGTCGGGTACCCAATTCTAAACTCAGGAGCGAGGCATTTGAACCAGTTATAAAAATCTTCTTACCTAGGTCGTGCAGATTCCGAATGAAAACTTCCCAACCCTCTGCATTTTGTATTTCATCAAAAAAATATGCACTTTTTTCAGTACCGATTATCTGAAGTAATTTGGGGAAATCTCCGGCATCAAACCCAAACACGCGTGAATCTTCAAATGTAAAAAAAGCAATATCACCTTCAATTAAAGTTGAAAGCTGATTCATATATGTGCTCTTCCCACAGCGTCTTATGCCAGTAATAATATCAACATGCCTAGTTTGTCCCGGTTTGCGATAGATAAACCGATCTATCCCTTTGTCACGTTTAAGAAGGGAATCTTGTTGTGTCTTGTAAGCAGATGCTATTTCTGATAAAAGTACCATTGCCAGGAGTTGTATTGCAAATATACTATTTTATATTGAAAAAATATAGATGCTTGCATTACTAAAATATACTATTGTATACTATTAAAATACAATAACATTATTATCCTGTATTTCAATGTAATACAAAGCTATAAATAGCATTTAAAACACAATATTGTTTTAAATCAACAAAAAAGTTGTCGCAGTTCAATTCAGGAGCTGTTGTGCTTTAATAGGTAAACCTTTATTCGCATGAACCTGCATTGTAACTTTGCATTGTAAAACTCAAAACAGAATCGCCATGTTGTACACAAATTTAAATCACATTGAAACAGCTGCCGACCTTGCAAAAAGAATCAGCGAAAATGAAAATGCAGTGGTTATTTGTGGCCGTATGGGGCCAATGTGTATTCCGGTTTACAGAATTGCGGAGGAATTGGAAGAAGATTACAAACACGTGAAATTCTTCGATATGGAATTTGATAATCCTGAATCGAATGTTATTAGCTCTTTGACCGAAGTTGATGGTTTTACAGGAATCCCGTTTACCATTTATTACAAAAACGGGAAAGTGGTAAAAGCGACTGGCAGCATTCAATCAAAGCCACAAATAACGGCTGTTTTAGACAAAGAATTTGCAGCGGCATTGAACGCTCAATACAATGAATCAAATACATAAATTATAAAAACGTACTATGCAAACGACATTAATTGTAATCGCGGCTTTAATTGGTTCATTTTTTATTTTTCGTTTTATCGCGATGGCGAAAATAAAGAATACTCCTATGGTAGCTGACCATGTGAAGGTATTGACCCTAACGGACAAAAATTTTCAGCAACAGACAAAGAACAGAGTGGTATTGGTCGATTTTTGGGCCACCTGGTGTGCTCCATGTCGTATGATGGCACCAGTGTTAAACGATGTGGCCTCTGAATTGACGGGAAACTCACTTGTAGGAAAAATAAATATCGAACAACATCAAGCCCTTGCTCAAAAATTCAGGGTCAGGAGCATACCCACCTTAATCCTGTTTAAAAACGGAACAGAAATAAACCGTTTTGTTGGAATCAAATCAAAAGACTTTTTACTCAAAGAGATTGCTAAAGCAGGATAGTCTGCCAGGCAACCAATAACAAGGTATTAGAATATGGAAAAGATATTAATTATAGGAGGAGTCGCGGCCGGAGCAACAGCAGCAGCCAAAGTGCGTCGGATTTCCCCGACAGCTGAAATCACTATGCTTGAAGCGGGACCGGATATCTCCTTTGCCAATTGCGGATTGCCGTACTTTATTGGAGGAGATATAAAAAGCAGATCGAAACTGATTCTTCAAAGTCCCGAAAGTTTTAATGAACAATATGGAGTTGAAGTACATACGCATACCATTGTATCGTCTATTGACCGGACAGCTCATCAAGTAAAAACTTTGGATACCCGAAGCGGGGAGCAGAATACGTTTGAATATACCAAACTAATTTTGGCGCAAGGTGGCCGGCCTATTACTCCAACCCTGCCCGGTGCCGATTTCGATCATGTGTTCACGTTATGGACGCTCGAAGACATGGATAAGATTTCACATCATCTGGAAGAGAAGAAACCTCGGAATGCCGTTGTTGTGGGCGGAGGATTTATTGGTCTCGAAATGGTGGAAGCCTTGGTAAAAAGGGGTTTGAATGTGAATGTGGTAGAGATGATGCCACACGTGATGGCCATTATGGAAGCCGAAACGGCCGGATTTATTGAGGATGAACTGCTCTCTTATGGTGTGGGAATCCATACAGGTGCAGGTGTTACCCAAATTATGCCTCGTTCGGTAAAACTCGACAATGGAAAGATCCTTGATGCCGATATGGTTTTGCTTTCTATTGGAGTTCGTCCGACACTGCAACTTGCTAAAGAGGCAGGTCTTGAGATTGGTGAAGCAGGAGGATTACTGGTCAATGCACGATTACAGACTTCCGATCCCGATATTTTTGCAGCAGGCGATATGGTTGAAATTGAACATCGCGTAAATGGGAAAAAGGTACGCATTCCCCTGGCAGGACCTGCTAACCGCCAAGGTAGAATTGCCGCTGAAAATGCATTGGGTGGGAGTCATAGTTATAAAGGTTCGATCGGAACATCGGTAGTTCGTGTTTTCGAAGCGGTTGCCGGAATAACCGGTTTCTCGCTAAAACAAGCCCGCAGTGCCGGAATTGATGCCGATGCAGTTGTCGTTCACAAAGAACACCATACCTCCTATTATCCTGGTGCGGAAACGGTAACAACGATGTTGATTTACGACCGTAACACGGGGATTATTCTCGGCGGACAAGCTGCGGGATACAAAGGGGCGGATAAACGGCTGGATGTGATTGCTACAGCTACTGCCGCAAAATTGACAATAAGCGACATTGCCGATATTGATTTTGCCTATTCACCACCAATCGGAACAGCGAATGATGCGATCAACATGGCTGCATATACGGCCGAAAACAGAATTTCAGGGTTCAGCCCTTCCATCACAGTTGCCGAACTCGACGATTATATCGAAGGAAAAAATCCTGTTTTTTTAGATGTTCGCGATGTTTTCGCATTCAAGAAAAGTCATGTAAGAGGAGCTCTCAATTTGCCGCTTGAAGTTCTGTCACAACAAATTAATGCCATTCCGGCAAACCGGATGGTGATTGTTTACGACGAAACCGGGAAAAAGGGACATCAGGCACTCCGGACTATGCTGGGCGCAGGCTTTAAAGATGTCACTAATGTTTCAGGAGGACATACATCATTGCAACGGCAAGCACGAACGATCGGATTTAAACATCTTAAAATAGATCTTTTACCAGTTGTATTAAAATCGTTGGAGGAAGAAGTTTCAAAGAGTGAAGAAAAAGCAGAGGCAAAAGCTGTTGACGTAAATTCTCCAATTGTAGTTGATGTGCGTACACCGCATGAATTTCAATCGGGTGCTTATCCGGGAGCTGTAAATATTGAGCTTGACGAACTAATGGAACGGTATGGTGAACTGGGAAGTAATAAATCACGTGATATCGTTGTTTATTGTGCTTCCGGAGCCCGTTCGGCCTATGCCCAGCGGATGTTGGCCCAGATTGGCTACTCCAATGTGAAAAATGGTGGAGGTATTGCTGCTATGATGGCACCCAGAAACACAAAACCCTCTGTACCAACTGCCTCGAATGAGCCTGTAATTATTGATGTTCGCTCAACTGAAGAGTTTTCAGGGGGTGCTTATCCCGGGGCAATCAATATTCCGGTTGATGAACTACAGCATAGAATAGGCGAACTGGGGAGTAAGTCACGAGACATCACACTTTATTGTGCCTCAGGGGCTCGTTCCGGTTACGGACAGCGGATGTTGCAACAGCTGGGTTATACAAACACAAAAAACGGTGGCGGTATTATGCAAATGATGAGACAGCAATAATAAATATTGAGAAAATTAAATTTAAACCACAATAATAATGTTATCAGCAATAAAAAAATTACTGGGCATGAGTCCCAAAGCAGATCTTTCTGAATTAGTAAAACAAGGTGCAATAATATTAGATGTTCGCACCAAGGGTGAATATGGATCCGGACATATCAGGGGATCAATTAATATTCCGGTGGAGCAATTGCTCAAAAATCTGAACAAGTTAAAAGACAAAAAACGTACTGTAATTACTTGCTGTGAATCAGGCATAAGAAGTTCGACTGCAAAGGGGATATTGACTTCCAATGGTTTTACCAATGTCCACAATGGCGGCAGATGGCTTAGTCTGAATAATAAATTAAGATAAATATTACAATTCGAATGGTATGAAAAAAGTGTTAATTCTTGGTGGTGGTTTTGCCGGAGTGCAAACTGCTATTGAATTGCAAAAAAGCAAACAATTTGAAGTTACATTGGTTTCAGACCGGGACTATTTGTACATCTATCCCATTTCAATTTGGGTACCGGTGCATAATGCCGAATTTGACGATGTGAAAGTATCTCTGGCTGACATCCGGAAAAAATATCCGTTTGAAGTAATTATTG
>JBAXOA010000002.1:0-92435 GCA_037133495.1 Mariniphaga sp.
CTCATAATAAAGACAATTTAATCCGGTAACCTCGTCACGCTGATCCATCGGGTAAGTATCCGGGTGATCAAGTACAATCCAACCCGGAATTTTCGCCAACAGTCCATGCTCTTTTCCAATGTATTGGTCGAAATGAGCCATAAGTTTTTTTAGATTCGGATAAACCTGTCTGATGAGATCTGCTTTCCCAAAATACCGATAATATTCGCTTAGCATGATCACCCATTCAAATTCATAATCAGCAACATAAGCTGACGTTCCTTCGCCTAAAAGCCAATCGGTTGGATATCGCGAACGGATAGAACCATCGGTCTGCCAGCGTTGCGACCATGCCCCGGACAGAATATTATAACGAATCAGCAATTCGGAACTCATCCCAAAAGGATAAAAGGCATATTTTTGAAGATAACGGGTGTCGCCTGCAATATATTGCGTTTGTTCACGCCAGGGGGTGTCCATATAAGTATCCTGTCCGCAAAGAAGGATTGTCTGGTTTCCAACTTCCCAGATTCTGTTCAGCTGTGGATCCGAACATTCGAAACTTCCCTCGCGTGTAAAATCCGTGTGACGATTGATAGCTGAAATATTTTTAATGATTACACTGTCTTTCTGTGAAAGGCTCAGGTAGCGGAATCCGCGCCAGGTCAGCGGGCTCCACGTCTGGAAACCTTTTTTGCTCGTGTAATAATCTGTATAGTTGACTCTTTTCGTGTAAAGTACAGAACTGTCTGGTAACAACCGCTCTCCGGTACCCATTTCGAGTGTGATGCCGCCATGACTGGAAAACAGATCGAGAACAGGTATTCCTGCGATCTCTTTTCCGAAATCGTAAACTACTTTATCTCCAGCGAACCAATGATTAACGGGATAGACCTGTTCGCGGAAAAGCGGACGACGATTGACTGCAACAATATTATTCCAGGGAGCCAAAGGTGGCACTCCAAGTACTGTGGCCTGCAGCCATTTTGAGTCGTCGAAACCACTCTCTTTCCATTTCTCCGGCATCCGGCGGGCATCAAATTTTTCGATAAAGCCAATCAGGTTGGACGTGAGGGTGCGCGTGGCAGTATTGTTATCCCACGCTGTGGCTTTGGATACCAGCCATGAATTGTCGGTGGTTATTTTTAGGATGTTGTTTTTGGCATGGGTCAGAGTGGCCTCGAAAAAAAAACCGCCGCGTCCGTTAAGCCGGTGGTGCATTCCGGTACCAAAATTATAAACTACAGCCGCAATGGTATTTTTTCCTTTCCGGAAATAACCTGTAAGATCGAATTTTTCGTAAACCTGAAATTCGGGGTCGCAGTTCATCGGACAGCGATCGACCAATTTCCCGTTAATATAAACATCGGCATAAGCGAAGGCTGAGATAAAAGCTTTCGCTTCGTTTGGAATTTGCTGTAAATCAATTGTTTTCCTGACTAAGAGATAGTAATTGCGTGGGTTTTCAGTTCCCGAATCCAATATCCAGCTAGCTTCCGGTTTTTCATTATCCAGCAATTGCGAAGGGGGAGCAATGGTACGTTCAATATCTTTTGTACTCATGATTTGAGCATTGGCTGATCCGGATAATAATAGATAGCAACCATACAAAACCAACAGGTTGAAAAGGCGTAAGTTGCAGTAAATTAGTTTGTTGTTCATGGTAGTCGGGATATTAATGGTGGTCAATAGTAATGATCAATGATTAAAATATTTAAAATGAATATTGTTAATTGAAAATTACTTACTTCGCCGGAGCGGGACTTTCGTTGACCAGTTTTATCGCTTCTTCCTCAAAAATAGTCCCCGTCATTTCGCCAAGTGAGGTGCGGCTGATGTAATTATACCGTTCGAACCCGCCAAAATCTTCCTTGGTCAGCATGTACCCAAAGGCATCGTTGGTAAGGCCGAAAAGAAACGGCTGATCGCTTTTCATTTTCCGCTTTACATAGAAACCAATATTGGGTAATGCTTCTCCGGGTATGGTGATCACCTGTGCTTTACCAATATTTAAAAGGTTAAGCCGTGTAGATACCGTAGTGAAATCCGTTATTTTGTTTTCTCCTGATGCCAAAGGCGAGTGTTTGATTACATAGCGCATTGTCTCCGAATCAATCGGAAAACGGATTGTTTTTGAAGCACAATAAATCTCAGGATTTTCCTGCAGCGGAGCTGGCTCAACAATGCGTAAAGCCTCATCAGCCAGTAGATTGCCAATCCGGATACATTCGTTCCAGTCGTTGGCCTCTTTCCCGTTTCCAATCCGGGTATCAGCAGTAACCATTCCTCCTTGAGCGCTATTCATGAAAATGGCCATTCCTCCTGCTTTTAGCTCAATCCGATCATATAACGGGCCGCATAAATCGGGACTGATTAGTTTCCTATCAGTGCCTAGAATCTCAGGGTGAATGGCATAATTCACAAGTGTTACAATCGGTTTCCCCTTGTTTTTACCTGAAACCGCGATTGCCTGAATCACTCCGCAACGTGGATCGTATAATTTATCGGCATAATAGTTATAAGCAATTTTCCCTTTCGCTTCGCCAACTGCAGTACGGAGCGAAGCCGGTTCTAGTTTTGCAACCGCTTCATTCACAGCATCTGCTATCTGAATGACACACCAGTCGAGGTATTTCAGATCGGCCCCGGTGTTGCCTTTTTCGTCTGTAAAACCATAGGCATCAGGACAACTATGGGCATGTGTAGCGCCTATCAATACATTTTCGGGAGCAATTCCTTTGATTAATTTTCGGGAACGGTCACCCAGGTATGCGGGCCATCCCAGATTATCGACACTGACAATTGCGATTCGGGTACTACCTTTTTCCAAGACAAAAGCACGGACCGTAAGGTCTCCTTTTTTTCCTGTCGGAATCTCAGGAGTTCCCAATCCACCTGAAATTGGAATCAGATTTTCTGGAGTGACCTTTCTGAAAGCAGCGCCGGCTTTGAAAATTTGGGCATGAAGGTTCACCCCGAAGATGACCACGAAAAATATCAAAGCTAAAATTCTAATTTTCATAATTACGATTTTCATTAACTAAAAGATACTAATATATATAGATCGGATTTGAATATAGCCATGGGATTAATTTCCCATTCAGCTTAATGTGTATCTCGATCCGATAAGCCCCTTTTTCGATCGGCTCTGACCAGGTGTACCGGAAATTTTCACTATCTGAAATATTAACCGTTTTGCCGTCGTGAATTAGTCTGAACTGACCGGGAAGGGGTGAAACAGCGTTCAAAGTTTTCACTTGATCTATTTTTATCGAATCACCGAGGATTGCATTAATGCTATCGGTTTTATTTTTAGAATAATACAAAAATCCTTTCGCATCACCCAGACTCTTAAAGGCCGTATAAAGATGCCCTTTTTTCAGGTTCTTAGCAATTGATGGTACCGATAAAGTATCAGCAAGCACATAATTGGTGATATAATTAAATCCATCCATATAGGTATCTACCATAAATTTAAAGACCCAGCCACTTTTGTCGGGTGGCGAAAAAATCCATTTGTTCCAGAATTTCACCTCCATCGTGTCAATAACATGAGCGTTTGGACCAAACCATTGAATTCTTCCATCTTTCAAATATCTTGCCCTGAAGTTCTGATTTTCATGAGTATCTACAGCCGAAAATCCCACAATCTTTCTTTTCATATTCAGGGAATCCCATCTTGCAAGAATAGTTGTTTGCTCGTCGAACATCTCCCTTAACGCCCATGGACGGAACTTATTCCCGTTCACAATAAAATTTATAATCAGCGGAGGTAACGACTCATCTTTTGTGTCTGTATGGAAATTGTAGATCTCCATGCCTTGATAATCAGGATTTCCCCAATTGTGCGGCTCTTCAGTATGAGCGTAAAAGATGATTCCCCCTCTCGAAACGATATTTTTTGCGATCGTATCTTTGTTTACTTTCCAGTTGATAATGGTTGAATCGAGCGGCCATGTATCAAATCCCTGCTTTTCACTTCCCGACTCTATCAAAACGCCGTCATATGATCCGTGAACTCCCTTTGGAATGGTATCGATATCGCCACGGGGGTGGTCGGTCAGAAATATAAAGTCGATACCATCCGTCTTGGCCGCAGGGATAATCTCATTTAAAGTTCCCTTGCTGTCGTGAGATAAGTAGCTGTGCACATGAAGCACTCCGCGATAAGTATTTAGATTAGTGAGTAAGGGCGACTCTTTACGGAGTTGTTGAAAAGTATTTACCTGTTTGCTAAAGTCGGGGTAGGTTATCAGGTAATGCCATAATGCCGGAGTAAAAAGTGCTAATAGTAAGAGCATTGCCATCCCGAAAACCGAAAGGAGCAGGTATTTTAATATTTTTTTTATCATCGAAAAGAGGATTGATATTTTTAGTTTTTTATAATAATATCAGTCATCCGATGAATGAGATCCACGGTATATTCTCCCATATTTGGACCAAACCAACCCATCAGTTTCGATTCATATTCATCGAGGTAAAAATATCGTCCCGGAATGATATACCCCACATAGCTGCCGTTAAAACTTGAAACATTGGCACTGAATCCTTTTGCCGCAAGAGCATTCTTGATCTGGAGGGCATATTCGCCGCTAAAATCACAAGGCGCTGTAATCCAGATCAGATTGCCGATCCTTAGCGCCTGAATATAAACATTTTCAGGTAACGGCATCAGTTTTTTGCTGAGATAAGAGGTGAGATTTATCCTGGTTGTTAACCGGATATGGTACTCAGGTAAAAACATTTTTAACGAGATAGCCGAGAGGACGGTTTTATTGTTCAAAACTAATCCGCTAAGGTGGGCATTCAGACTATCAGCAAGTGATTCACCGATTAATTTTGGTTTGTCGAATCCTTGGCCTTCTCCGGAAGGGCTCTGACTACCCATCGAACCACCGCAAAACAAGGCCAAATCTGCAGATGATTGTTCCATTTTGCGTTCCCAGTAGCCGGGATAGTCGGCGCTAACCTCCATATTGCCGGATCCCATAGTTGTTGAATGAGCCCCGAACGAGCCAATTATTGCTTTTTTACGTCCGGTTTGTTCAACAGAAATAAAGCTGAAATCATCATTTTTGGTGCCTGATTCACCGATCAGACGATTTCGGGTGTAGTTCTTTGCATTAAAACTACCGGATCCTATCCGTGCAGGATGAAGATCGGCAATGGCAGTCGTCACCGCCTTTGAAATTTGAATAACGATCCACCGGGTTATGTTTTTATTTTCCAAGCCGGAAAATTGTTCGCCGATAAATCCGGGTCCCCAGCCGCCAAGACTTGAATGAGTGTGAGTTGCAGAGAAAAAAAGTTGTGAGCGATGGATTCCTTTTTGAGCCAGGATCCCGGTTACGGAATCGATAATATTGGGAGGCATGATGAGTAAATCAGCGCCTACGATCACCACCGTCCGGTGATTTTCTTTTAACGCGACCGCCTTAACAAAAACACTGTCGTGAATTCCTGTAGCCGCTTTACCTTTGCGTGCACCAAATCCGGCAAGCGGAAGTTCCTTAAATTTCCCTTCCAGATAATTATCTTCTGGACTATTGAGCGAAGGAGTGATACTTACTCTTGCAAATCCTGCCCAAACCGAATCATTATCAAAAATTTGATTCGCCTTAATGCTGTCGATCCGGGCTATGGTTTTTTTGAAATAATCTCCCTGAAAGTAAGCAGTACTATCTACCGACGAGGTACTGAAGAAAAAAATCAGAAAAAACGTCGCGAGGATCCCTCCCAGAATGATACCAAATCGTTTCATAAATGTTGTTTAAAGCATTTTTTTCATAATGATGTCAATAATACAATAGATAGCCCAAATATACAGATAGTATTTTATTCATTATCCATTAAAATTAAACCTTGCCACGGTTTAATTTATTCGGTTTTAAAACCTTATAAGTAATTGGAAAGATTTATGTCGCATTTTTGACTTTCATTTTTATTTGAAAATGATCTCTGATTCTTTCATTGCAAATTTAGTCGATTTGTCTGTGAATCTCGTCTACTGAGGTTTTGGTAAATCAATCAATTCAGTTTTGCAATCAGGTTGGTGCGGTTTATTTGTGAGTTATGACATCCAGTAGTTGATAATATTTATGAATTGAAGTTTATACTTAATAAAAATAGTATATTTGCGCTGTTTGAAAAGTATAAATCATGGAATTGTTAAAGCGGCTCCATTATAGCAATCGCATCAGGTCTTTTGTTGGGAAAGGAATCATTAAAGTGCTTACTGGTCAGCGACGAGTCGGGAAAAGCTATATCCTATTGCAGCTGATGCAGGAAATTAAGAACGATAAGCCGGACGCCAATATTATTTACATCAATAAGGAGCAAGAGGAATTCCGTTTTATCAGGGGTGAAGAGGAGTTATTTGCCTACCTTAAAGATAAAATTGAATTTGGAAAAGAGAATTACCTTTTTATCGATGAGATTCAGGATATCAATGGTTTTGAGCATGTTTTAAGGAGCTTGCAGTCGGCTGACAGTTGTGATATATTCTGTACCGGGAGTAACGCAAAAATGCTGTCGAGCGAATTGTCAACTTATCTTTCAGGACGTTATATTGAATTTCGGATTCATAGCTTAAGTTACACCGAATTCTTGTATTTCCATTCGCTGCCTGATGAGGATAATTCTTTAAAGCTATTTCTTACCTATGGCGGACTGCCCTATTTGTCGCGTCTGGCGCTCAATGATGAAATGGCATTTGAATACCTGAAGAATGTCTATTCAACCATTCTGCTCAAGGATGTTGTGAGTCGCGAAGGGATTCGAAATGTTGATTTTTTGGAGACTCTTGTCGATTATCTGTCGGATAACGTAGGTAGCCTGTTTTCGGCAACTAATATTCATAAGTTTCTGAAATCTCAACGTATTGATATTTCGACCAGCGTTATTATCAATTATCTCAAAGCATTAAGCAACGCTTATATTATCAATAAAACAAGACGGTTGGATGTTCATGGTTTGAAAAAGTTTGAGGTTGGAGATAAATATTACTTCGAAGATTTGGGACTTCGGAACTGCATGCAACGGCTTGATTTTGGAAGAGACATTCACAAATTGATGGAAAATGCTGTCTGTCAGCATCTGCGGATATCAGGTTACGAGGTATATGTGGGAAAACTGAATAACCTTGAGATTGATTTTGTTGGAATTAAAGATGGACTTAAAGTTTATGTGCAGGTTGCTTATCTGATTACTGATGAAAAAACGCACGAACGGGAATTTGGCAATCTTTTGAAAATTGATAATAACTTCCCTAAATATGTTGTTACCATGGACACATTTAACATTGTCAGTAACTATAAAGGGATACATCACCTTCATTTACGGGAATTTTTAAAAATGGAGAAACTCTAAAAGCCAAACTTCAGCGGTTGCCATTATTCCAATAAAACAGCATAATTTTATGCCTTTGTGTATTATATCATTTTGCTTCAAAAAATCGAAACAAAAAAATGGGTATCCTTTATTTGCAAGGGGTTTGCTAATACAGGAAAACGTATTGATGAAAAAACTGCCGGGATGATTCCCTCTCTAATGAAAAATCAGCTTAATGCCCGACCTGCCTCTTCTATGTGGTAATCCAAATTCTTTGAGCATTATCTTTTATTTGTAAAGAGAAAGAGGAGACAGGCTCTGCCCGGGAGCAACCTGCGAGCAATACTCTTTAAGGTTACGCTGCAAATCAGATGGCTTTCAGGTCTTCCTTTTTATCTTGCAGAGGCTTTCCTTAATTGCCAGGAAAACTCAATTCAGTTTTGCAATCGCTCAAATTATCAACGCGGCAATATCATATTCTGATTTATATTACTTTTGTACCTGAACTAACAAATCGGGATTGAAAGATGTTTTGCTGATAGAAGGACTTCTGCGGAGGGACAAAGGTATTTTCGATTATATTTTCAATTATTACTATTCCTCGCTGTGTGCATTTGCCAAGCAATACCTCCATGACCGGGATGCTGTTGAAGATCTGGTGCAGGATTTTTTTGTAGCTGTCTGGTTGGAAGCTCCGCGTATGAAAATCACTACCTCCTTGAAATCATACCTCTTTGCCGGAGTAAAAAACAGGTGTCTCGATAACGAAAAGCACCGTAAAGTCACCGAAAAATACAAAGCGTTTATCCTATTCGCCGCCGAAAATGAAGACAATTCGTTCGATCACTATTTTGCAGAGTCTGAACTTCGGCAGGCCGTTGAAAAGAGCATGACAAAATTACCTCCTCGCTGTCGCGAAATCTTTGAATTAAGCCGCCTCAGCGGATTGTCGAATCAGGAAATTTCGGACAAACTGGGAATTTCGAAACGCACTGTAGAATTACAAATCAGTAATTCCTTGAAAATTCTCCGAAAAGAGCTGGTTGAATTCCTGCCAATATGGCTGATTGTTTGGTTGATAGGATAATGGAGCGGGAATGAAGGGGCGAAAATAAGACGGAGCGAACAGGCGAATGGGCGATGGGGAGAATAGGTGAAGGGGAGAAAATGAGAAAAAGCGATTACAGATACAAATACCCTGAAGGGGTAAAATCTGAATAACCCCGGGTAAGGAGGTACAGTTTATCCCGATTTTTATCGGGAACGCAACCCGGGGTAGGCAAAGAACTACAGATAAAGGCGCATCTGCAAAGGTCAATTGAAACAAAACTGACTTTCAACCAAAAATATTTAATTTCCTTATATGTGTGCCAGTGTCTTTTGTCGTCTTAATACTGAACAGACCTAATGCGCATGGCATTTTTCCAATAAGAAGTTTAGAAAATGAAGATTAGTATTGAAAAAATAGAAGCGTTATTGCCCGGATATTTATCAGGCGAATTGTCTGATAAAGACCGTGTAATGATTGATGAATGGAGAAATGTAGACTCCGAAAATGAAGTGATCTACCTCGAAAGTCTGAAAGCATGGGAAGCCATGATCTTGCTAAATGAGATGGAGCAGTTCAACTCATTTGAAGCCTTAAGAAAAGTTAATACAAAAATATCCCAACCACAGTCTGCCAAATGGTGGATCAACCTTCAGCGGGTAGCCGCCATATTAATGCTCCCTCTACTCATATATTCCGGTTACCTGACGATCCAAAATCAGACAATTAACAATTCACAGGAGCAGGTGATGATGCAAACGATCTCCTCACGACAAGGAATGGTCACACAATTTGCGCTTGCAGATGGAACAAAGGTTTGGCTGAACTCCGCTTCTAAACTGGAATTCCCCACCCGGTTTACAGGCAGCAAGCGGGAAGTGATACTGAAAGGGGAAGCATTTTTTGAGGTCACCCGAAATGAGAAACAACCTTTTAGGGTAAATGCGAACGAGTTGAAGGTGGAGGTTCTGGGGACTTCTTTTAATGTGGTGAGTTTCGAGGATGATACCCAATCGGAGGTTGTTTTGGTCACAGGAAAAGTAGCACTCTCTTCCGAAAATGGGAAAATTGTAAAAGAATACAGCACAATGATTCCGGGACAAAGGGCGATCTATCAGAAAGAAGCGCAAAAAGTCATTACAGAACAGGTTGAAGTAGAGAAATATATCGCATGGCGCGATGGCAACCTGATATTCCGGGACGATTCTATGGAAGATGTAGTAAAAAGGCTGAGTCGCTGGTTTAATGTTGAGATTACGATTAATGATCCTGAAATAAACAATTACATCTATAAAGCAACATTCCGGAACGAAAACCTGGTGCAGGTTTTGAATCTATTAAAACTTTCTGCCCCCATTGACTACCGAATTACTGATCGGAAAGCACTTGCAAATGGAGATTTCACAAAACAAAAAGTATTTCTAATGAAGAAAAAAAGTTAAAAAAATATCGGGGAAGATGTTGGCTACATCCGCCCCGACACGTACTGGCAATCTTTTTTCGACGAAAGATTGCCTGGATAAATAGTAATAACTAAAATCATTTCAAAAGTATGAAAAAAATTTTCCGTTTAATGCGGGGATGTGAAAAAAATGTTCATCTCCGAAAAATTTGGATGACTATGAAGCTATCGACGTTTCTCTTCTTCCTTGCCATCACCCAGATTGTGGCATCCGAAGCGTACTCCCAAACAACTAAAATGACACTGCAACTGTCCGGTGCAACTGTCAAAGAGGTGCTAAACAAGATTGAAGAAAAAAGTGAGTTCTTCTTTCTTTACAACAGCAAACTCGTGGATGTCAGCCGTAAAGTGAGCGTTGATGTAAAAGATGAAAGAATTGACGAAATTCTCAACGGCATATTCCAGGAAACCGGCATAGTTTACACGGTGGTTGACCGCCAGATCGTGCTGACCAACAAAGCCGATCAGGCTGGTTTTATACAGCAAAATGGACAGCAACAAGGCAAAAAGATAACCGGTAAGGTAACCGACTCATCTGGAGGATCACTCCCAGGTGTTTCTGTTGTTGTAAAAGGGACGACCACCGGGGTTATCACTGATAATGGAGGTAATTATGCGCTCTCCAATATTCCTGATAATGCGACTTTGCAATTCTCTTTTGTGGGGATGAAAACTCAGGAAATTGCTGTTGGAAGTAAAACATCATTGAATGTTACTCTTGAAGAAGAAACAATTGGGCTGGATGACGTAGTAGTGATTGGTTACGGCACCCAAAAATTAACTAAAGTCTCTGGAGCAATTTCGACGATTAAAGCTATTGATATTGAGAGACGAAATCCTGTTAGAGTTGAAGATGCTATGCAGGGCATTGCTTCAGGTGTTACCATAATTGGAAACGGTTCACCTGGAAGTAAACCACTGGCATTAATAAGAGGGATTCCTTCTTTTACCGGGACTGACCCAGTTGTAATTGTTGATGGCATTCCACAAACAATGACTGATTTGAATGCTATCAATCCTGCAGATATTGAATCTGTCAGTGTTTTAAAAGATGCAGCGACAACTGCCATTTACGGCGTAAAAGGTGGAAATGGTGTTATTGTAATTACCACCAAGAGTGGGGGGAAGAATCAAAAAACTCAATTTGACTTCAATACTTATATTGGGCAACAAGGGGTCGTGAAACAAATTGATATGCTAAATGCAACTGAATATGCAACTATGAATAATGAAGGCAGTTTAGTTTCTGGTGGGCAAAAGATCTTCAGCGATCCTGCAGCATTAGGAGAAGGTACAAATTGGCAAGATCAGATTTTTCACAAAGCATCGGTCTCTTCTTATAACTTAACAGCTAAAGGTGGTAGTGAGAAAATAAGCTATTTCCTTTCGGGTGGTTATTTAGGACAGGGTGGTATTGTTGCGGGTAGTGATAAATCAAAATTCGAACGATACAATGCAACAGCCAATGTAATTTTTGAATTAACTCCCAAATTAAAGTTAATCTTAAATACCAGTTATGTGCATACGCAAAGGAAGACTGTTCCTGAAGGCAGTTTCGGTGCCGTTATAGGTAATGCATTAAATTTCGACCCTACAGTACCTGTTAAAAATAATGTACCCAATACAATTGGAAAATATGGATTTAGCAACCTGATAACGAAACAAAATGTAAATCCATTGGCACAAATAGACGCTGCACAAAACATATATAATGATGACAAATTATATGGAAAAGCAGAGTTGCAATATGAAGTACTGAAAAATCTTAAAATAACTTCTCGTTTAGGTTATGTGAAATGGGAATCACTTGGTAAAACATTTACTCCGCTTGTTTTCTATGGCCCGTCACATGAATTTAGTACTCTGAATGCCGACGGTACTGTAAAAGGTACAAACCACAATAGGGTACAGGAAGATGTGCTTGGCTCTTTTAACTATACTTTTGAAACATTTGCCAACTACAGCTATATTTTTAAAGAAAAGCACACATTTAATGCAGTGGCTGGTATTTCTGCAGCACAGGTAACAGGTCGTCGTTATGTTATGAATAGAGAGGATATTCGCGATAATAGCTGGGACTGGGCTGATATGGTGGCTGCAACCGGAGTAAATTCAACATCAAATACGAATGCTGTTCAGGCTAATAAGTATAAGACTTTAACCCGGAGAAATGCATCCTATTTTGGAAGACTTGAATATGACTATGATGCAAAATATTTAGCTTCATTTTCTGCCCGTCGTGACGGTTCAATGGCTTTTGGTAAAAATAATAAATTTGCCAATTTTTATGCAGGATCATTGGGCTGGGTGGTAACTAAAGAAACTTTTTTTAATTTGGATGCGATTAATTACTTGAAAATCAGGGGAAGTTATGGTACTTCAGGAAATGAGAAGGTAGATCCGGTTTTAGCTACTGTAAGTATTGGTGGCCCTAATTATGAAGGTGGTGGTACTCCTAATAATAACGGGTATCAGTTTGATGGAGGTTTAGTTTCAGGTGCAACCATAAGCTCATTTGCCAATCCTTTCTTAAGATGGGAAAAACAATCTCAACTTGATATTGGGTTTGACATTACCCTATTGAAAAATTTCTCCTTGACAGCTGATTATTTTGATAAGAAAGTTGATGGATTGTTATTTGTCAGCCCCATTCCATACTATGCTGGTACTCTGCCATCTATTTCGTCTAATGTTGGCTCAACAAAAAGTAGTGGCGTTGATTTATCAGTATCATATCGCAATTCAGGCGCTAAAAAACTCAAATTCAATACATCAGTTACAGTTTCATCCGCAAAAAATTTAGTTACTGCGACCAATATCAGTGGATCAGCTGTACTTGGAGGTGGTGGATTAGTTACTCCAAATTATTACCAGGTAACAAGATTTCAGAAAGGTTTTGCTCCAGGATATTTTTATGGCTGGAAAACGGATGGATTGTTTCAAAACGCAGCTCAAATCGCGGCAAGCCCTACTCAAAATGCAGTTCCCGGAGATATTAAGTTTGTTGATGTTAGCGGCCCTAAAGGTATACCTGACGGGAAAATTGATGCATACGATAGAACACAAATTGGAAATCCTTATCCAAAATTTACTCTGGGTTGGAACATGGGATTTGAATACAAAAACTTTGATTTGAGTGTATTTACTTATGCTTCTGTAGGGAATGATATTTATATGGGGGGTTATTCCAGGGGTTTTGTGTCCTGTAATATGCCTATATCAGTTTTAAACAGATGGACAGGCGAAGGTTCTACCAATGATGCCAGAAATCCCCGTTATACATTTAAGGATAATAATGAAAACACAAGGCCTTCTGATAGGTTTATTGCAGACGGTACATTTGTTAAAATCAAAAATCTGGAAGTTGGATATACCTTGCCTTCTTCATTGTTAAAGAAAAGGGGATTAAGCCAATTGAGGGTCTATACGCAGGTAAAAAACCTTCATACATTCACAAAATATCCTGGATTTGATCCTGAAATATCGGACGGTAGTAACATATTAAATACGGGAGTGGATTTAGGTTTATACCCGCAGTCAAGAACTTATTCAGTAGGATTGAGTGTTAAATTTTAAACTATTAAAAAATTTAGTATGAAAAATATTAAAACAATAACAGGGCTGGTGTTATTTATAACGCTGTTTACCAGCTGCGATAAATATCTGGATTTTGATCCGCATTCGGAATATAAGGTAACGGAATTGGATTTTCTAAAAACAGAAGCCGACTACAGACAAATGGCAGTGAGTTGTTATAGCCCAATGCAATGGATTACTCATCAGCCGCTTATTTATGGGGATCTTGCTACTACCAATTCAGTATCCGGGGGCAATAGTGCTACAGATCAGCTCATAATTCAAAATATAGATGATTATACTTTAACTTCTGCAACACAAAATGCAGAGGCTGTAAATTTATGGCGATTTACCTATGAAGGAATTAACAGAGTGAATTATATGGTGCAACGCAAAGATCAGAATCCTACAGGCCTGAAAATTGACTTTGCCGGGAAAGATGCTTTGTATGGTGAACTTTACTTCATAAGGGCTTACGAATATTTTATGCTAGTCAGAAATTTTGGAGATGCTATGGTTTTTACAGATAAACGAGTAGAAATTAGTGATTTTGGAAAAATGAAAAGAGTCCCCAAAGCAGAAGTATATAAGCAAATAGAAGTTGATTTAAATGCGGCTATTGCTGTATTGCCAACCACTGCGGCCCAGAAAGGCAGGATTACCAAATATGCTGCTCAGGCTTTGTTGGGAAAAGTTTTACTTTATGAAAATAAGTTACCAGAGGCTGCAACCATGCTTGAGAATGTGATTAATGGTCCGTTTAGTTTGGTTTCTGATTTTGGAAGCCAGTTCCTGTTAGCAGGCGAAAATGGCCCTGAATCTGTTTTTGAAGTTCAGTATTCCAATAATTCCCCTTATTGGAATTGGGCAGGTCGAAATTCTGGTCAAGGGAATTATGCAGTATGGGAAATGGGAGTAGTTGGACTTAGAGGTGCTGCCGGCATGCCTTATGCAGACGGAGGAGGATATAATTTACCAACCAGAGAGTTATATAATGCTTATACTCCGGGTGATCAAAGAAGAGATGCGACCTGTTTTGATATAGAGGCATATAAACTGGCAAATCCTGCTTTGAATGTAACCTATACTACTGTGCCATATAAACATACCGGGTTGTTTAGTAAAAAATACCTCCCAATGTTAGGCGAGACGAGCGGACAACCTCAACTATGCTATGGAAACAATATTCGAACCATCCGATTTGCTGATGTTTTATTAATGGCTGCAGAAGCAAATGTTGCTGCAAATGCAGGAAAAGCCCAGGGTTATTTGGATAAGGTTAGGGACAGGGCTTTTGGTGATGCTTTACATCGCATACCAGTTACAAAACAGGCTATTTTGGATGAACGCCGATTGGAATTGGCTATGGAAGGAGAATATTTTTACGATTTAGTAAGAACTGGACAGGCAGTTGCAAAAATTCCAGGTTTTAAGGCCGGTAAAAATGAAGTATTTCCTATTCCATGGGAAGATGTTGATAATTTCGGAGTAACTCAAAATCCGGGTTATTAATTAACACAAATAAAGTTTTATAAAGCTAAGTTAAAGTGGAGGAGGCATTGCATGACTCCTCCACTTTTTACTTTAAAAGTAAAATGTATGAAACCATTTAAAAGCGGTATTCTGTTCCTGAGTTTTTTCTTTTCTATATCAATGAGCTTTGCCCAGAATACCTTAAATAGTTCCGAATTTCTATCGCCTCCAAACTCGACTAAAGTGAATACCTGGTGGCACTGGATTAGTGGGAACATCACCAAAGACGGAATTACCAAGGACTTGGAGTCGATGAAACAACAGGGCGTTTCTCAGGCAACAATACTGAATATTGGAGATCAGACAACCTGGTTTCAACCCAAAACGTATGTGCCTGTGAAAATCAAGTTTAATTCCCCGGAATGGTACGATATGTTTCAATGGGCTTTAAAGGAAGCCAACCGACTGGACCTGAAAATTGGTGTTCACAATTGTGATGGCTGGAGTACAAGCGGTGGTCCCTGGATTACGCCGGAATTGTCGATGAAACAGTATGTATGGTCAAAATCAATTGTTGAGGGCGGCAAAGTTATAAACACTCAACTGCCCCAACCCGTAGCAAAAAATGATTTTTACCGCGATGTGGCAGTTGTGGCTTACCCAATTGAAGAAAAACAAAATTCATTTCAGAAAGCCAAGGTAAATATTGAAATCAACAAGATATCTGCCGGAACAATACTTACTGATGGTGATCCGAAAAGCAAAATCGCAATTAGAAAAGGCGATCTGATTGATTTTACGTTTGAATCTGATATCGCTGCCAATAAAGTAGTTCTGGTTACATCTATTGTATTTACTTGGGAAAATCTGGAGAAGATAACCAGTCAGTTTGTCCTGTCATCCTCCATTGACGGTAAGGTATATACTAAAATATCCGATTTGGTATTTCCTGGCGTAAATAAAATTAATACACTTACTTTCCCCGATACTAGGGCAAAATACTATCAGCTCGAATGCAAAAAAGGAAATTATGATGTGGCTGAGCTTGAAATCCTCGGGGCCAATGAAATCCCTGCTTATTCACCGCAGGTTCCATTTTTGCTCGAAAAAACAGGCTCCCTTACTCCTGCAAATGAAAGTGCTTTTGATATCCCTGTAAAAAACAATGAAAAAGGAATAGCTGAAAATTCGGTCATCGACCTTTCAGGGTATATGTCGCCTGATGGAATTCTGAATTGGAAAGCACCCAAAGGTCGCTGGCAAATCATCCGGTTTGGTTATACCACCACCGGAGTTACCAATTCACCCGCAACTTCCGAAGGGATTGGTTTGGAAGTAGACAAAATGGATACTACCGCACTAAATACTCATTTCAACAGCTTTGCCGGCAAATTGCTACAATCGGCAGGCCAGTACAAAGGCAACACATTCAAATTTTTACTGATCGACAGTTGGGAATGTGAGTTTCAGAACTGGACTAAAAAATTTCCTGAAGAGTTTAAAAATCGCAGGGGTTACAACATCATCCGGTGGATTCCCGTTTTATGTGGCGAATTTGTTGGGAATCCGCAGCTTTCAGATGCTTTTCTGCACGACTTCCGAATAACGATTTCCGACCTGATTAGTCTAAACTATTACAAACAGTTTAGTGAGTTATGCCATAGAAACCAATTGGAAATGCATGCCGAAGTTATCTATGGTAACCGTGCGATGTATCCGCCGCTAGATGTTTTAAAATCGAATAAGTATGTTGATTTACCAATGATTGAATTTTGGGCAAATCCAAATTCAAAAGGAACTCCTGAGTATAAACCTGAAATCAGACCAACAGCTTACTTCCCGACTTATGCTGCCCTGGCCGTCAAAAAACAGGTTATCGGATCAGAAGCTTATACCGGATATGCAGATTATTCCGATTCGCCGGCCAACTTAAAACCTTTTGGCGACGCTGCCTATTGTTCGGGAATTAATCAGATGATCCTGCATAGTTATGTACATCAGCCTTTGGACAAAAAACCCGGTGCAACCTTAGGTGGGTTTGGTGCCAGTTTTAACCGCAATAATCCGTGGTGGGAATTTGCACAAGGCTGGATGACTTATCAGGCGCGAGTTCAATATGTGCTACAAAAGGGTGAGCCTGTTGTGGATGTACTGTTTTATGTTGGCGATCAATTTCCACAGTTTTACAGTTTTAACAAAAGCATTGCCAATGATTTACCCTTCGGATTTCAGGCCAATGCCTGTAATTTTGATAACCTGACGGAAGCGAAAGTAATTGATGGCCAACTTTCTTTTGGGGGGCAGCAGACGTTTCCTATTCTTACCTTGCCTGATCTTACGATAATGAATTTTGCTACATTAAGGCGGATTGCCGGATTGGTGAAAGAAGGAGTTGTCGTTTTAGGACCAAAGCCTCTGGAAATGTTATCGGTTTCGGATATTAAAACAAACACCACCGAATTTTATCAGCTGGCCAATTCACTCTGGGGCAATTCAACCGAAAATCAATATGGAAAAGGAAAAGTAATTTCAGGAAAATCAATTGGTGAAGTATTGAAACAGCTTGATTTAGTTCCTGATTTTACGACTAACAGAACCGATCCGAAAGAGATCATGTTCATCCACAAAAAACTGGGAGATACTGATGCTTATTTTGTTTTTAATCAACAAGCCCGAAGCCTTAACCGCGAATTGATTTTTCGCGTAACAGGTAAAACTCCCGAAATCTGGAATCCTGAGAATGGTTCTGTAACAAAACCTTCAATTTATTCCATTGAGAAGAATCAAACCCGGATACCGGTTAGTTTTAAACCTCACGAATCTAAAATCTTTGTATTTAAAAATGGCGCCCCCGATCACTTTATCCAAAGTGTATCGTTAGCCGGAAAACAAATCTTTCCGCAGCAACAATTAGCAGATACCACTTTTGCAATTCCGCAGGCCTCATTCAGAAAAAGTAAATTTGATTTTACATCCAGTCTGAGCGGAGAATATGCATTCACAACCAATGACAATCGAATGGTCAAAGCGAATTTGGTTCAGACTAAAATAGCAAAAATTGAAAATTTTAAAGCGACGATTGAATTTTTCCCGATATCGGATGAAGTGATTAAGCCAGTTGAAATCACTAAACTAAAATCGCTGACCGAATTTGACGATCCGGCCATCCGCTATTTTTCCGGAAAAGCCAAATACACGATCACATTTAAGACTCCAAACGGTTTTATCTCAGAAAACGATTCGGTTGTTTTAGACCTTGGCAATATAGACGCCACCGCAGAAGTCCGTTTAAACGCGAAATTTCTGGCGTATGCATGGATGCCCAATACAGAGCTGGTCGTTTCAGGACTGTTGAAAGATGAAAACAAACTGGAAATTACCGTTGCGGGTGTAGCCCGCAATCGGTTCATAGGCGATTGGAATCAGTTTGGAAAGATACAAAGCATTTGGAGTACATCAAACGCGCTTAAGAAAGATTTACCATTAAAACCTTCAGGATTAATGGGGCCACTGAAAATGGTGAAATACAACACAAGCCGGTTATGACAAATCAATGAAAAGTAGTACCAAAGAATAGATTAAAATGAGAAAATTATTTTCAAAAGTGACGTTTTTGGTCAGGATAACGCCAAGGCTATTTTTTAGTTAAAAGAGAGAAATAAAGTGGAATGGGATTATCACATTTGAAAATCTCAGGATCAAAGGCAAGATCATTACGAATGCCGAAGAAATGAATTTAACTAATAGTCAATACGTTAGAAATATGTATTTTAAATAACAATCAATAAAATTAACCACCATGAAACACAACTTATTCATCATAGGAATATTGGTTTTAACTTTGTTTTCGTGCAATCAATCCGCCATAACTGACAGTAAAACTATTTCTCCGGAAGTTCTTAAAGACAAGATTGCAGGAGGATGGGCAGGTAAAATGATTGGCGTTACTTATGGCGCTCCAACCGAGTTTAAAGCGCTAAGTAAAACGTTTGAGGATTCGATAAAATGGACAACCAAAGACATTAAAGGCAGTATGTGGCAGGACGATATTTACGTTCAGCTAACCTTTTTAATGGCGATGGATGAATATGGAATTAATGCCCCGGCAAAAAAGTTTCAGGAATTACTTGCCAAGGCCGGTTATGGATTGTGGCATGCCAATATGCAGGCCCGCAAAAACTATTTCGACAGTATTTTCCCTCCGCAATCCGGAAGTCCCGAATTCAGTATGCACGCCGATGACATTGATTTTCAGATTGAATCTGATTATCTCGGCTTTATGTGCCCCGGAATGCCGCAGGTAGCCACCCAAATGGCAGACAAAATTGGTCATATCATGAATTACGGGGATGGCGTTTATGGAGGTATTTTCGTTGCAGCGCTCTATTGCGAAGCTTTTTTTGAATCAGACATTCCAACATTAATCAATACAGCGACTCAATCAATACCTGAAAAAAGTGCTTATCGTGCCATTATTCAGGATGTGATTCAATATCACAAGCAATATCCAGCCGATTGGAGAGCTGCCTGGAATGTGCTTGAAGCAAAATGGGGTAATATTGACATTTGCGGCGCCGGCCAACCTTTTAATATAGATGCTACACTCAATGGCGCTTACATTGCTATGGGATTATTATATGGAAACGGAGATCCGATGCAAACAATGGAGATTTCAACCAGGTGTGGACAAGATTCAGATTGTAATCCTTCCAATGCAATGGCAGTGCTTGGTGTCATAAATGGATTCAGCGGATTACCCAAAGAGATGCAGGATGGTGTTACTGCCGTCGGTGACTCGTTGTTTATTCATACAACTTATTCTTTTAGTTCAGCCGTGAACAGCACCTTTAATTACGCGCTTCAACTGATTCAAAAAGAAGGAGGTAAAGTGTCTGAAAATGAGATATTAATCAAGTTACAACAGCCACAACCATTACCACTTGAAGTATCTTATCCGAACACAGCATTCAAAAACATGATACCTGTTTTTGAATCCAAAGAGTGGAAATTTACAGGTGATTGGAAAATACACGAAATAACTACCTGGCAGAAGAAAATAGAAAAACAATCAAAGGTATCCGGAAAAGCAGGCGATTCAGCAGAATTGAAGTTCACCGGCGCCGGCATATCTATCGAGGGAAATTGGTATAAAGATGGCGGCAAAGCCGATGTTTACGTGGATGGAAAATTACACCGAACAATTGATACCCATTATTTTTATGCCGATCAACAACATACTACCAGCATCTGGCACATCATGAATTTACAGCCATGCGAACATACCGTCAAACTGGTGGTCAAAGGCGAAAAACGACCTGAGGCCACAGGAACCAATGTTTATCTTACCAAGGCATTCGTTTTCAATACTGCTTCAGTACAATAATTTATAATCCAATGAACGCTAAATATATATTAATCAATTTATTGTTTCTTTTTCCGGGAGTACAAATTGGATTTTCTCAATCGTCACCCGTTCGAGGCCATACTGTTCCGTTGCACGAAAGCATAAAGGCGATTGCAGCTAAGTACAATCAAGCTTTGCTGGGAGAAAACACATTTGTATTCGATGCGTCTATGGATATGAAGGAAGCTCAAACCTTGATCGACTCCATTTATGCCGGTCAGGTCTTTCCCACAAATGAGTTTTCCAAAAACCGTTATACACTGTTGTTTAAACCCGGAACCTACAAGTTAGATGTCAGGGTTGGTTACTACATGCACGTTATGGGTTTGGGGAATTCACCCGAAGATGTGGTGATTGTTGGTGCTGTCAGGTCTAATGCATCGAAAGGTCATGTGCTGTGTAATTTTTGGCGAACAGCAGAAAATTTAACAATTGTACCTTCCATCGATTCAACAAATACCTGGGCTGTTTCACAAGCGGCTCCTTTGCGTCGTGTTTTTGTAAAAGGAAATTTAAAATTGCACGATGGTGCTTCCAGCGGAGGTTTCATGGCAAACTGTAAAATTGAAGGGACGGTATTTTCCGGCTCGCAACAACAATGGCTAACCAGAAATTCTGTTTTTAAAAAATGGGACGGTGGCGTATGGAACATGATGTATGTAGGCGTTTCCAATGCTCCAAAAGAGAACTGGCCCGAAAAACCAGTTACCACCATCAAAGAAACACCAGAAGTTCGTGAAAAACCTTACTGGATTTATTCCGGAGGGAAGTATATTTTAAAAATACCACCATTAAAGAAAAATTCAATCGGTGTTGACTGGGATAAACAAATCAATGGAGAAAAGAGTGTTTCAATCAATGATTTTTATATCGCTAAACCAGATTTTGACAATGCTGAATCAATTAATCAAGCGCTAAAGAAAGGGAAACACATCCTTTTTACACCAGGAATTTATTTTTTATCAGAAAGCCTGAAGGTTAAGCGTTCAGGAACAGTTATGATGGGAATTGGAATGGCAACACTGGTTCCTGAAAAGGGGAATAAAGTGATTGAAGTTTCAGATGTTGATGGTGTTACTATTGCGAGCTTGCTTATTGATGCAGCAAAAATCCCATCTGAGACGCTTATGCAGGTTGGAAAACCCGGATCGAAAAAGAATCATGCAGCAAATCCCACCTATTTATTTGATGTGTTTTTCCGTGTTGGCGGCCCACACGAAGGATTGGCATCGCATTGTCTTGTAATCAATAGTAATAACGTATGTGCCGATCACGTTTGGCTTTGGAGAGCTGATCATGGTACGGGCGTAGGCTGGGACAAAAACAAATGTGCCAACGGTTTGATCGTGAATGGTGACAATGTGACCATTTATGGTTTGTTTAACGAACATTTTCAGGAATACCAGACTATTTGGAATGGCGAAAATGGCCGGGTTTATTTTTACCAAAGCGAAATGCCCTATGATCCGCCAACGGTCGATGCCTGGAAACACGGCGAATCCTTTGGATATGCTTCATACAAAGTTGGAGATCAGGTCAGAAATCATCAGGCTTGGGGCGTAGGTATTTACAATGTATTTTACAATGCCCCGGTGATAGTCGATCAGGCCATTGAAACACCTGCCGTAGTAGAAAATGGATTTTACCATAAAGTCATTATTTGGCTAAACGGAAATAAGGAAAGTGTTGTGAAGAGCATCATTAACGGCAAAGGTGGAAGCCTAAACAGTTCAAACAGAAAAGCGACCATGAAGTAATCATTCATGACAATTATGTATGTCAATGTAGGTTGTCCGGAATACTGAGATCTTACTAATAACAAAAGGATTAAAAAAACTCGCTCCACCGGATATGTTATCCTGGGGTAACTGACAGGGAATTTGCAATTCCCCGCTCATGAATCTGAAGAAATGGCGCTGCATAAAGCTTGGCAGCGGATGGTGAGTCATTGACCAAGTATCGTTCAATTCGGCGTACGAGGAGGAACTATAGATTGAGCAGCGAAACCATGTTGTTGCGGATTTGTAATCTGCGCCATCAAGTCTTGGATTTGCAATCCGAATTACTGTGATTGTGCGAATTTGTAATCCATTTTATATCAGGCAAATTCCATATCTGAAGGGCGCGGATTTCAAATCCGCACCAGCACGAGATTGCTTGCCTTTGCAATATCTTCGATTACGTGACTTCCTCCAATGATCCATAACATATCGAACCCTCGCAGGGCATCCAACATCAGCCGGGTTGGATTTAATGATTGTTTATCCATCAACCATTTTTGTTTTGATTGGTAAATTTTAACTTTGGAAAAGTGACCGGGTGGCTATTCACGACCTGAACAACCACCCGGTCACTAAAATGGAATTTATTTGCTCAAAATTTCCCGGATCACCTTTTCGTAAGCATCAGCATCTGCTCTCATACCATAATCGGTGGGATGAATCCCGTCAACCCAGCTCCCACTAGGTTGTAACGAGTGGTAAGTTGTTTTGCAATGCCATGCCGAATTATACCATAAGTCCCGATTCCAGTTCTTTTTGGATACGATGAATAAGGAAAAGGGAGATTGAGCAAATTAAACTTTTTACCGGCAAGAGTGCGTACCGATTCAATGGGTTATTTGCGACCAGTAATGAGACCTGAAACTATAATTTTAAAATACTTAAACCCCAAGCGAAGCAAGTGAAATAACATTTATTCCGTCAGCCCGTGTGTAGCTTATTCCTGTACCTGTAATAATATTCAAAGATTGAGGCGCCTGTGTTTTTGTTGTATCAATCACAGCGGCAAATTTAGTTAGATTGGCGGCGGCGACGTCAATTTGCCCCGTTCCGAGTTTGATTTCAAAGGCAGCATATTCACCGGAATATTTTTGTACGATTGCATCTACTTCGAGACTTGAAGAATCGCGGTAATGATACACTTTTGCATCATTTGCCTGCGCATAAACACGAAGCTCGTGTGTGGCAAGCGACTCAAAAAGAAAGCCAGTGAATTTCAGGTCGGAAAGTAATGACTTTTTATTTGCGCCGAGTGCAGCTACAGCAAGCGAAACATCTGTAAAATGACGTTTAGGAGCTTTTCTGAGCAGAGCAGAAGAACGTAAATGTGTATTCCATGCGGGCTGATTTTCAACAATCATCAGACGTTCGAGCGCATCGAGATAATCGTAGATCGTCGGGCGTGAAACGGTGCCACGCTCTTTTTCAAAAATGTCGGTTTCTATCGAAACGGTTTCAACGGTTGTGGCGGTATTTCTTGCCAGCGACCGAAGCAGATGATGTATTTTGGCAGGGTCGCGTTTCACATTTGAAACACGGCTCATATCTACTTCTGCAAGCAAATCAATATATGCACGGTTTATGTCAGTAGCCTGTGTAATACTTTTATTTATTAAACCGGGGAAACCACCGGTTATAATTTTCTCAATGACAAATTCCAAATTAGTTGCGTCATCGTAAATATCAACCCCACCACCTTCCAAAAGTGCTTTTAAACTGATTTTTCCTGACGAATGTCCCAATTCCAGCCAACTCATCGTGCGCATATCTAGTGTTGTAAACCTCCCTGCACCGGAGTGTTTCTTTGCCGTTTCATCAGGATTTGTCGAGCCTGTAAGAATGAATTGTGCAGGTAAAGCACGTTTGTCAACTTCGTGGCGGATAAGATTCCAGAGTTTGGGCTGTTCCTGCCATTCGTCTATCAGGCGTGGCGGGTTACCAAGCAAAAGGCGGCTCGGTGAGGCGTCCATCAGCAGGGGTACTTGCGGGTCGGTATCAACTTCCAAAATACTTTTTGCAAATTGCTTTGCAGATTCTGTTTTTCCGCATGCTTTTGCACCACGAATCAGCACAGCTCCTGCCGCCTGTAATTTGCGCTGAAGTTCTATGTCTGTTATTCGATTTATATATGCCATAATTAGTTAGTAATTAAGAGGTAAAATCAATTTTACCGCAAAGATGCAAAAATTATTTTACAAATAGATAGGATTATATTTTACAAATTATCAGACATTTAATTTACGTATTATTGGTTTTTTGTTTTACAAATTTGTAAGCCGATATATAAAACAGGCAACTGATTTTGTATTGCTTAAAATATGAAATACGCATTGAAAAAGCAATCTTATTTGGTTCTGTTGCTAAAAATGAACTGAGAGAATATTCTGATATCGATATTGCTTTAATTTCTAATTTGTTACGATGCCAATAATTACTTTGAAAACCAGAAACAGTAGCGCTATTTTTAAATAATGTTCCTTTTGTGTTGAGCGATCCTGAAGAAATCGTACGGATGATAACAGGTACGGATTATATCGGGATCCTTCCCGACAACGTTGTTCCACGCTATTGCGCCAATCTGTTTCCCCACGAAGATCGGATTATTGATTTCATGAATCCCGCTTCCCCGGATATGCTATCCTGGGGTAACTGACTGGGAATTTGCAATTTCCACTCCCAAAAATCATTCATAAATCTTTGTAAAAGAATAGTTTCATTCAGAACATTCATACACTTGCGAAGGACATTCTTTAACTTACGAATGAGATCAGGAAATTTAACAATTCCGGATCTCCAATAAATGCTTACTTTTGTAATAAAATTGAAGGTTATGAAAATCAATTATAAGTTTCTATCCGATACGGAACCCACAGAAGAGCAATTGCACTTACTAATGCAGGAAGTTGCAGTTGAAGTGAAAAAAAAAGCCAACAAATCGGATGAGCAATTTTTTGAACAGCTTCGTCAATCGTTGCTCGTAGCCCAAAAACGGCAACTAACTTTAAATTCTGATGCAAAATGAATATCGACAGACCAAAACTGATAATTATTGCAGGGCCAAACGGTTCGGGTAAAACATCGGTTACTGGTAAAATATTAGAGCACCAATGGATTGAAGATTGTTTATATATTAACCCCGATAACATTGCTCAAGATGAATTCGGAGATTGGAATTCGCCCGAGGCTGTTATTAAAGCCGCGAATAAGGCAGCAGACCTCCGTGAGAAATATCTGTTAAAAAAAGAAGGAATACTATTTGAAACCGTTTTGTCTGCAACAGATAAACTGGATTATATCAAAAGGGCAAAAGATGCAGGATATTTTATTCGGCTCTTTTATGTTGGAACTGATCATCCATCTATTAACGCTTCCCGCATTGCACACCGCGTGATGGAAGGCGGGCATGATGTGCCAATTTCAAAAATTATTAGTCGTTTCACTAAATCTATTGTAAACTGCAGTATTATTGCACCGCTTGTTGACAGACTTTACGTATACGACAACTCTGTAGAATATGCTGAACCAAAACTTTTGTTCCGAGCTGCAAATGGCAAATTGGAAAAAGTATATGCAGATGTTAATATCTGGGCTCAAAACATTTTAGAATCCCTTAGTTGACTCCAAACCATAATCAGCAACACCGCTCTGTCGGATATGTTATCCTGGGGTAACTGACAGGGAATTTGCAATTTCCCGCTCAAGAATCTGAAGTAATGGCGCTGCATAAAACATGACAGCGGATGGTGTTGATTTGTTGTAGAAACTTTTTTAACAGAAATTTTAAATCTTCATGTAAGGTCATTGAATAAACCAAGCATGGGACAACTTGTAATTCTTTGCTCCGGTTTTTAATGCATCACAAATTGCAAATAGTTCCTTACTTTTCTGGAATAGGAGCTAGTTATGCAAATACCATATCTCTCTAAAGACAATTACAAAACAATACCTTGCTCCTTAGGATTAACCCAAAAATTTGCAGTCGCTGGTGATGATTTGTAATCGTCACCTTTTAGCCAGGGATTTCCAATGCAACATACCATTTTATGGGATATTCTTTTTGATTTTGAAATTTTCAACAAAATAGGCAACGTATTCTGGTAGTTTTGTTCCCAGATAGTAAGGAATATTCATTAGCAAATAGGGTGTTCCACCAGGTGTTTTTGTTTCAACAACATTGAATTCTCCGGCATACATTCGGATGGCATAGGGATGGCTACTATATTCAACAAACTGATGCATTGATTTTAAGGTGCCAATACTGCCTGATTTTATTTCAATTGGAATCACCTTATCCTGGTAGGTAAATACCAGATCTACCTCTGATGAGGATTGTTTTTTCTCCCGAACCCAAAAATTTGGCTTTTTATCATTCGTCCAGTTCAATGAAATCAACTCCTGGGTAATCAAATGAGGTACAATTGCCCCTTTGTAGGAATTGCTTAAATCTGCAAATGAGAGCATTTCCGGTTGAATCCCCAATTCATTATTTACCAGGCCGGTATCCAAAAACTGCAACCGAGGCGACTTTCTCAAATCCGGCTTAACCGGAATTTCAACATCTGTTGTAGGGTAAATAATTTGAATGATTTTAGCAGAATCTAAATTTCTCATGGCCCCTCCAACTTCCCTTGACCTGTAGTTGGATTGTCCAAAATTTTGAAATTTAATACGCTGATCCATATACATGTGTGCGGTGCCCATAATGTGTTTGATGACTTTTCGCTCTGTTTCATTGGCCGCATATTTTTCAACATCATTCCTGTAAGTACTCCAAATGCTTTCATACACTTTTGGCAGATCCGTCATGCTTTGCTTTTCCAGAAAATTGCTTATCACCTCCGGCATTCCACCAATGATTGCATATTGATTAAATAGGCCAAGCAAAACTGTATGCGCAAATGATTCGCAAGGGATTCTGCTCATTTGATCCAAAGCTCCCTGATGTCCGATAGCGCTCAGATATTCTACAAAATTCAATGGATGCAGGTATAAGAATTCAACTCTGCCAACGGGGAAACTTTTCACCTTTCTCATTGCAAACTCTAAAAGTGAGCCTGCTGCGATTACATTCAGATCAGGAAATTCTTCATAAAAGTACCGGAGCATTTGAATAGCCTGCGGTACTTCCTGGATTTCATCAATAAACAACAAAGTCTCGCCAATAGAGGTTATCGAAATATTTCTGGATAAAAACAGCGATTCTACTATTGATTTAACCTCATTATATTTCAAAAAATAGGCAGCATCAGTTGGTTTCTCGAGATTTAATAAGATACTGAATTGATACGATTTTGCGAATTTCTTTATAAGGGTTGTTTTTCCAACTTGTCGGGCTCCGCGGAGAATAAGTGGCTTACGGCCTGAACTTTTTTTCCAGATCTTCAGGTTCTTCTCAAGATTTCTTTCAAATATCTGCATATTGTATAAATTGATTATGCTACAAAGTCAGGGTAAAAATAAGTAATATTTGTAACAAAGTAAAGGTGATTCTGTGAATTATTTGTAATATAGTCAGGGATGATGCAATATAGTATCAGGATTCCCTGCTCCTTCAGATATGCTCGAAAGGCTGTTAACCGCCAGGACCCCGAGCACTCGGGGCAAATGGCACTTTTTAGGCAGGGATTTGAAACAAATATGACATCAATAAATAAATCAATCACAGGTAGTTTGAAAGTTTAGATGGATTGGCCCATTTGCCAGCAATGGCAAGGGGGTTTTGTAAAATTAGGCACAACGAATTCCATTTTTTGTGCGTAATCCATTTACCGGCAGGCACAAAAGTATTTCCTATCTCAATACTTCGATGGATGTTTTTGTTTTTACCGCATCGAATTAAAAAAGCTTTCCATGGCATAAAACGGCAGAGATACTATTGGGTTTCCGGCAAGGAATGGTGCCTGTGAAATTTTAACGGCCTTTTTACTGCGGTAATATTCGATAAAAAAATGAAGGCTTTTCATTCGGCCTGTTGATCCGGATTTTATTTCTATCGGTATAATTTGTGCATCCAATTCTATTAAATAATGGCTGTTTTCCAATAATTAAATCGAATAATATTGGCTGTAATCCAAACACAATTTTAAAACAACTGTGGCGGTGAGTACCCGTAACTGGAAAGTGTTCAAAATAAAGGTAATTACGGAGTCGCGGAGCAAAGACATCGTTCTAAATCTTTGTATCGCCATTGAATAAACCAATCGCTAGATAATGAATGATTTATGATCTGTTTTTAATGCATCACAAAATGCAAATAGGTGATCGTTTTTTGATATATGAGAATGTTATGCAAATACTGTTTCTCCCTAAAGTCAATTGCATATCCGCACATGCTCGAGTTGCGATTTTTTTTGAATATTTATCAATTAAACGAACATTTTAATTATTTTTGCCTGTGAAAAATACTATTTAAATAGTCGTAATGGGTGTGTAATCCGCAAATATAACTAATTTATACCCTATGAAAAACACGGATATCTATATTTCAAGGGGAATTGATCAGGCACTTGCAAGCTGGAAAAACGAAGAGAACCGAAAACCTCTCTTAATACGCGGCCCTCGGCAAGTTGGAAAATCAACTGCCGTGCGCCAACTTGCACAATCGTTTGAGTATTTCATTGAAGTTGACTTTGAAGCACAACGCAACCTGCATGCTCTTTTCAGCTCGTCATTGAATCCTGCAGATATTTGCGAACAACTATCCTTATACTGTTTGGTCCCAATTATCGAAGGAAAAACCCTTTTGTTTTTTGATGAAATACAAAGTTGTTTACCGGCCATTTCTTCAATACGCTATTTCTACGAAAAGATGCCAAACCTTCACCTAATAGCTGCAGGGTCATTGCTCGAATTTGCTTTGCAAGAGTTACCATCGTTTGGAGTGGGACGTGTCAGGTCACTTTTTATTCGACCCTTTTCGTTCAATGAATTTCTAATAGCCTGTGATCAGAGCCTTATGGCTCAAACTTTAAAAAAGGCATCAGTCACCAGTCCAATACCCGACCTGATTCATAAAAAAATAATTGCGCAATACAAACGATTTATGGCCATTGGCGGAATGCCTGAAGTTGTTGCGAAATTTGTTGTCGAAGGTAATATGCTCGCCTGTATGAAAATTATTGACGATTTGATAATTTCTTATCAGGATGATTTTGCGAAGTACAAAAAGTTGATGCCTGCAAATCGAATTAAGGAAGCATTTGAAGCAGTCGTATTGCAAATGGGAGGGAAATTTATATATGCAAAAGCAGCTTTAACTAGCGATCCAAGGCAAATCAAAGCAGCAATTGAGTTGCTTATTTTAGCAGGATTAGTAATTCCGGTTACACATACCTCTTCCAATGGGATCCCTCTTGGAGCAGAAGTTGATCCAAAAAAAAGAAAAATGCTAATTTTTGATACCGGAGTTTTCCAGCGTTTGCTGGGGTTGAATATTGGTGAATTGATGATTAGCGACAGTTTTGAGGTTGTAAATAAAGGAGCTTTAGCTGAATTGTCGGTAGGACTGGAGCTTTCAAAATTATCATCACACTACCGCAATGATCCCCTTTACTATTGGCAGCGCGAAAGTGTGAGCGGAAATGCAGAAATAGACTATGTATTTCAAAAAGGTGAAATGATCATTCCAATAGAGGTGAAATCAGGCGTTCGAGGATCAATGCAGAGTTTACATCTTTTTCTAAAAGAAAAGAAAATAGACAAGGGGATTCGATTTTCGCTTGAGAATTTTAGCGACTATAAGAATATTCGAACTATTCCACTTTATGATGTACCAATAATAAATGAATTTTGAGCTTAATTTTAACAATTGAAAAATATAGTGCTATGAGATCTATAAATTATATTCTGTTGACGGCTATTATTTTTTGTTTACTGTTGGTACAATCGTGCCAATCGTCGTCTGATGATACGAGCGCATTAGAGTCAAAAGTTAATAGCTTGCTTTCAAAGATGACCCTGGCGGAAAAAGTTGATTTGGTTGCGGGACTTGGCTTTGTGACGAAGAAGAACGAACGGTTGGGTATCCCTGAGATTGTGATGACTGACGGAGGAATTGGACCCAATCGCGCTGGTAAGTCAACCAATTATTCCGCGACAATTAACCTGGCTGCTGCTTTTGAACCACAATTAATGCGAAAGATTGCTGAAAACATGGGTGAAGAGGCTCATATTACGAAGAGCAATATGTTCCTGGCGCCAATGATCAATATTATCCGGACTCCCTTTGGCGGCAGGGCTTTTGAACTGTTCAGCGAAGATCCTTACCTCACTTCACGCATGTGTGTCGAATTTGTTAAAGGGGTGCAAAGTAAAAATATTATTGCCTGTACAAAGGTAATTGCTGTAAATAATCAGGAATGGAACCGGTTTGATGTGGATGTTAAAGTCAGTGAAAGGGCTTTGCAGGAGATATACCTTCCTGCAATGAAAGCTGCTGTACAAGAAGCCGATACATGGACAATTATGGCCGCTTACAATTCTATAAACGGCGATTATGGCTGTGAAAACAAACATCTGCTGAATGATATCTTAAAACAGGACTGGGGATTTACAGGCGTAGTAGTCTCCGACTGGGGAGGCGCACGCTCGACAGTTAAAATGGCCAACTCGGGGCTTGATCTTGAGATGCCTGTTGCGCTATATTATGGTGATAAGCTGTTAAGTGCCATAAAAGAGGGTCAGGTTGAAGAAAAAGTGCTGGATGATAAGGTAAGGCGACTCTTGCGCATTATGTTCAAAGCCAAATTATTTGAAAAATCTACTGTTGATTATGGGCCTTCCGATACCCCGGCGAGGCGCGCTTTAGCACTTGAAGCAGCTCAAAAAAGCATCGTATTATTGAAAAATGAACAGGGCTTTTTACCCCTCAAATACGATGAAGTTAAATCAATTGCAGTAATCGGACCCAATGGCGATGTCGCGCAGATGAGCGGCGGAGGAAGTGGTTTTCTTCAGGGAAATTACGGTATCTCTCCATTTGAGGGTATTTCATCAAAAACAAAAGGGAAAGCGGCTGTTCATTTCGAACGTGGTGTTAGCATTGAGAGAATGGAACTTCCAATCGCTGAGCCGGGATCCTATTTCTTAACTGATGGCACTCCGGGTATTAAGGCCGAATATTTTGGTAACCGTGAACTGGAAGGTAAACCGGTGTTAACCAGGATAGAAAGATCGATTGATAATGATTGGGGATTTGGCGATGGCCGGGATCCCGGAAAGATGGGTTCCCCGGATTCGGCTATCGTACCTGTCAATAAATGGTCGGCACGCTGGACAGGCAAATTAAAATCGCCGGGAGATGGATGGTACGAAATCGGTGTTGCTGCAGATAACGGGGTAAGACTTTTTCTCGATGGGAAAATGATCCTGGATTATTGGATTGATTCACGCCCCAGTAAATTCAAAATGGCACAGGTTCAATTGAAAACAGGGCAACTTTATGATATTAAAGTCGAGTTTTACGAAAATATGGGAAGTGCATCCTGTAAACTTGGTCTGGCCTCGCTCGATAAATCCAATCAATTGCAAAAGGCAATAAAACTGGCTAAAGAGAGCGATCTGGTCGTACTCTGTCTTGGTCTGAACAAAGAACTCGAGGGTGAATCGACCGACAGAGAGGAGCTTACGCTTCCCATAAAACAAGTGGAACTGCTCAGTGAAATAGTCAAAGTAAATCCCCGGGCCATCGTGGTTTTAAATAATGCCACCCCGGTTCTTATGACGGGTTGGGTGGATAAAGTGCCGGCTGTAATCGAGGCATTTTACCCGGGACAGGAAGGCGGGAATGCGTTGGCGGATATTCTGTTCGGAGATGTAAACCCTTCCGGTAAATTACCAATCACCATCATGAAAAGGAGGGAAGATGCCTCTGATTTTGGAACCTATCCGGGCACAAAATCGTTGGCGGATTACAAAGAGGGAATATTTGTGGGTTACCGTCATTTCGATAAAAATAATATTGAGCCATTGTACCCATTCGGTTTTGGTCTCTCGTACACCACCTTTGAGATGACGGACTTAAAACTAAGTTCCCCGGTTATGTCAGTGAAAGATTCAATCAATGTAAATGTTGCCGTCTCAAATACCGGTAAAATAGCTGGTGACGAAATTGTACAGCTCTATATCGCAGATGAGGAGGCAAGTGTTGAGCGGGAGGTAAAATCACTGAAGGGATTTAAACGGGTACATCTGATGCCCGGAGAGCATCAAACAATTTCTTTTAAAATTGATTCATCTTCCTTATCCTTTTTTGATGAAAAGTCGGGCAAATGGATAGCAGAACCCGGCAAATTCGATGTGCTGATCGGGAATTCATCGAGGAATATAATCCTAAAAGAGACATTTATGCTGAAGTAAGTTATAGGAATGAAATAATGTCGTGTTTTCTCAATCGACTTCTTTAAAGATTAAAAATAAAAAATGCCACCAAAGCACCAAGTCACCAAAAATGGCACCAAGGCTTTGTCGTAGACTTTGGTGCCGTCGGATGACGGTTTGGTGTCCGTCAGATGACGGATGGTGGCAAAAAGGATTTTCATAGATGTTGGGGTCTTAAACTAAAATGCGACATCAATTTATTCTCATTACTTAATACGACCATTATTGGATTAAAAAAATTAAAATTGCACGATATCTGCTTAAATTGTTTTATGCAAACACCTGTTTTTTTTGAAGAAACAAACAGTATTACAAATCATTAGCAGCTTACTCCTCGTTGCAAACGGGCGATAACGAAAAATCAATAGCTGGAAATAAAAATTAATTAGAATGATTATAAATAACAACATGTTATCCATTGTATTCACCAGATATGCAACCAAAATATTCAGATTCGCTGTTGCTTTGCTGCTCATCTTATCTGTCACAGCAGCATCGGGAACGAATGCCGATGATCAAAGCATAACTGTATCGAAAGGACTTCTGTCGCGAATGGTTCCTGAATTGGTCGGTAGAATTGATTTCAAACTCATCCCCAAAGATGGTGATAAAGATCTTTTCGAGCTGCAAACGATCGATGGCCGGCTTATAATCGGAGGGAATAATGGGGTGTCAATGGCTTCAGGCCTTAACTGGTATCTCAAATATTACTGTAACGCACAGGTGAGCCTCCACACGGAACAACTGAAGTTGCCTGAAATATTACCTGAAATAAAAAAGCTGCTGCGTATCACTTCCCCGCACCAATACCGGTATTACTTTAATTACTGTGCTTTTAGCTACTCATTGGCATGGTGGGACTGGAAGCAATGGGAACGTATGATCGATCTTATGGCGATGTATGGTGTCAATGCACCGCTCTCAGTAACCGGCCTTGAAGGGGTGTGGAGCAATACCGGAAAACGTCTGGGGATATCAGCAGAACAAATGCAGCAATTTTTTGTCGGGGCTGGTTACCTCCCTTTTGGATGGATGGGTTGCCTTGACGGATGGGAAGGTCCGCTCCCCAATAAATGGATTGAGGAGCATGTTGATCTGGAGAAAAAAATTCTGGAGCGTGAGCGGAGCCTGGGTATGTTGCCCATATTGCAAGGCTTTACAGGTCATGTCCCTAAGGCGCTAAGCGAGGTGAATCCTGCCATCAAGCTGGTGGAGTTGAACTGGTTTGACGCCGCGCCAACCTATTTTATCGATCCTCTTAACCCTCATTTTATTGAGGTGGGCAAGATCTTTATGGAAGAGCAAGAGAAATTATTTGGAACAAACCACTTGTATGCTTCCGACACATTTATCGAAATGAGTCCCAAAAGTAATGATACCACCTTTCTTAAAACAATGGGCATATCACTCTGTCAATCAATGAGTTCTTATGATCCAAAAGCAATATGGGTGCTTCAGAGCTGGGCTTTCGACAGCAGAGCGCAATTTTGGCAAACACCCCAGCTAAAGGCTTTCTTTAGTGGCATCCCAAAGGATAAGCTGCTCATCCTTGAGATGTACGGCGAGAGAAAAATACGGCGGGAAAAAAAATCAATTTTGGAAAATGACGCTTTTTTTGGACAACCCTGGGTATGGTGCATCATACAAAATTTTGGTGAAAGGGTCTCCATGCACGGCAGCATAGATTGCATGGCCACCGACCTTCGGAAAACAATGCAGCAAAAAGGTAAGGTGGCCGGAAAAATGGCAGGCGTGGGCTATATTATGGAAGGGTTAGGCTGGAATCCAATCATTGATGATTTTCAATCGGATATGGTGTGGAGGGAGGAGATTCCGACTGTTGACGTTTGGATAAAGGATTTTGTAAAACGGCGCTACGGGGCAAGCAATGAAAAAATTCAAAACGTTTGGGAGCAATTGCGGAAAACAGTTTATTCAAGGGACCGTATTGAAAACATCCTGATATACCGGCCTGCTTTAGATCTGGATCCAAAGAAAAATGACGGAGACTTTTTTAAGGAAGTAAATATTTTACCCATTTGGAAGTCCCTTCTGGATTGCTCCGATGTATTTTCAACGGTTAGAAATTACAGGTTTGATCTGGTAAACCTTACCCGTCAAACGCTTGTAAAACGTTCTGATGCCTATTACCTTGAAATGATGGATGCCTATTCAAAAAAGGATATAGCCGCATTGAAAAGTGCATGGAGTAAGATGATTGGTTTAATCCTTGATCTCGACCGACTGCTTGCTTGTGATGATCGGTTTCTTTTGGGAAAGTGGCTGGAAGATGCGAAGCGCTGGGGGAGAAATACACAAGAAAGAAATCAATATGAATGGAATGCCCGAACAATGATCACGACATGGGCAGGCGGCAATTACGCTGGAAAGGAGTGGGCGGGAACATTAAAGGATTTCTATGCACCTCGTTGGAATTTATTTTATGATGAATTGATGTTGTCATTAAAAGGAAATACTCCCTGGAATGCCCCGGTTTTCAATAAGAAAATGGAAACATGGGAAATGGGATGGACAAAAGATGTGAAAGAATTTTCGACCGGCGAGAGTGGTGAAGATGTTGTCGCGTTATCAAAATTGTTGTACCAAAAATATTCAGATTAATTATGAACCAGAAAAATTACAAATTATCGGCCCGGCAAATAAATTTCTTTGCCGAAAATGGGTTTTTGCTCATTGAAGATATTATTAATCCAGATGAGGTTCAGATCTATTCAGACATCTATAACAGTTTTCTGGAAGGGACTATAAATACCGGCAAGAATCGCGGGGATCTGGGAGCAGGTCTGGGAAATCCCGGCAAAGGTGAGGCGATCACCCAAATCATGTGGCCCAGTGATTTTATGC
Source organism: Mariniphaga sp. (assembly GCA_037133495.1). GTDB lineage: Bacteria > Bacteroidota > Bacteroidia > Bacteroidales > Prolixibacteraceae > JAAFHB01. The sequence continues at coordinate 35,295 of JBAXOA010000002.1, forward strand.
CGCAATTGCTTGAAATGTCATACCATAAGCGGATTCTTTCCATTTCACGCGAATTGCTAGGGGAGGACATGGCCTTTGATTTTGACATGCTGATCAGCAAGGCGCCTGAGACCAATACCCCGACACCATGGCATCAGGATGCATCGTATTGGATTAATATGCCGGATACCAGAGCTGTAAGTTGCTGGATGGCACTCGATCATGCAACCAAAGATAACGGGTGTATGTGGTATGTTCCCGGTTCTCATATGCTGCCTTTGCGTCCCCACCGTTTTGCGGGCAAGGCGGGTGGCGCGTTGATGTGTGATTGTTCTGAAGAGGAGGGGATAGCGATCGAAATTAAACCCGGTTCATGTATTTTTCACCACGGGCATACCTTGCATTACAGCCGGGGTAATTCGACAAAAGGTAATCGCAGGGCTTTTATTCTAAATTACAGACCCCAGCAGATGATTGATCTTGAACGGGCTCAGGGGCATGATCATGGGCGCAGCAATGCTTCGGACCGGAAGATCAGGAATGAGGAGGTAAAATAAAAAAATCCGAATTACTGTGATCGTGCGAATTGTAATCCATTTTTATATCAGACAAATTGCTTTCTTCTTTTGCCATTGCAATCAGATGATATCTTGTTGCGAATTCCCATTTAAAATGGAATCTATTTTTTTAAAATTTCACGGATCACCTTTTCGTACGCATCAGCATATGCTCTCATACCATAATCGGTGGGATGAATCCCGTCAACCATTCCATCCATTGGCATATCGATTTTTTCGCAGGAAAGGTAGAAGAGATTGCCGATTCCCTGGGCTTTTAATTTTTCGAAAGCTGTTTTTGACGCCTTATTCGCTCGCTGGTATGATTCTGCTTTCTCCTTGTCGACTAGTCCATCAGTATATCCGGGATGTTCCACCAGCAATATCGGAGTTTGATGTGCTGTGCGAATTTGTTTTACCGCTTCAATGGTCGCCTCCTCAATTTCAAGAGCCTTGCGTCCGACCAGGTTTGGCAAACAATCGAGAATATAAAGCCTGGCATCTATTTCGTTGATCAGTTTAATGACCTCCTTCTCGAGCAATCCGTTTCCTGAAAATCCAAGATTGATTAGCGGATAGCCAAGTTCGCGGTTCAATAGCCCGGTCCATGCCATTCCCGGACGGGATGCACAACCTCCCTGGGCGATGGAAGTCCCATATACGACGATAGGCTTTTCGCTTGCCGGAGTACTCCACAACAGCACAGCCTCATTAGGCAATCCTATTTCCATCCATGTGACCTCGTTATAAAGAGGGAGAAATAACTGGTATATCCGGCCTTTCGGTTCATTTTGGAGTGAGGTGAGATTTTTAAAGGTATAACTGACGGTATCTTTAAAGGAATATTTTCCGGAACACCAAAGCGTTTTTCCTGTCTTATCAACAGTAAAAAGATCAAGACCACTCACTCCGGTGGCCGGCATGTGCGGAAACGATTTCTCCCCTGTAAGTTTATAACGCACCACAATTTCAGAAGCATTGGAGTAAAACCGAACCGAAATACCGGCGCTCTGCTGAGCCAGTGACCATAATGCAGGTCTTACCTGCGCTTTCGCCCGATCTGGAAGACGCCAGTATGTTCCATTTTGTTCGGCAGACCAGCCTTGCCCCTGTAAAACCGGAGCTGATTGTTTTTGAAGGTCGTACCACGAAAGATCCGCTTTTACGCAGGTGACGATTGCCTTTTGTCCTGAAAGACCGGCTTGTGGCTGAGCAAAAGTAACGGAAAAAGATGCTGTCATTAATGCTAAGGATAGCAGTAAATGCTTGGATATCATAAGATTAATTGAATATTATTAATTGAACATTAATCCGTCAAGCTGACAGAGAAAATTGAAAATTGATCCTTACTAATACGGTCCGATCTCATCAACCGGAACAGGATGCCATGGTACTAGGTAGGGTTTAAAATCAACTGCTGATTTCAAGTGATCAGCTGTTTTTAATAACTGATTATTAAGTGTCTGAAACCTTTGTGATTTTCTCAGAAATAGAGATTCGGCATTAATAACCACGTTATCAATGGTGTAATTTCTATCTGGATCGCTAAGAAGCTGCTTTAACGCCGGATACCTGCGTTGCCAGAAATCGCTTTGCCAATTGGTGGTATGCATTGCCTTGTACATCGGATGTTCTTTGCTGTTAATAGATTCCTGCCACCGTTTATCTCCCCAGGCAGACTGACTGAAAGCTGCGTGACAATCGATAAAGATATTGCCCTCCAGAAAATTGTCCTTGCCGCCGTGAATTTGAATCCCACCAAAATGGTTATTGGAAGAGCGCTGAAAGAGGTTCTCATAAATGCCGAATCCACTGATGGCATCATCCAGTCTCACCCCTGCAGCCATATGCAGATTAGGAATGCCGATGTCCTGAAAGAAGTTCCAGCGGATGATATTGCCACGGTACAAAGGATTTCCCCACACATCAATCGCTCCCTGATCGTCGGATTCAATCACACATTTTTTAAATGCATTGAGCTCCACCAGCATGTCATTTCCTTCGAGCCGTATCCCGCTGCTCGGGATATTTCCGAAAAAACAGTGCCGCACTTTAATCCCGTCGCCTTCAAGCACAATGGCAGGAGTATAGGTGCGGTCGATTCTGGATAAGTCGCTTATTTTACAATTTTCAATAATACTTCCTGAGCTCACCAGTGCCAGTTTATCGCCGGCACTGATATCAATACCACCGCGCCCCATACTTTCAATAATACACGAGTGGACCAGATGCGCCTTTCCGCCAGCGATTTTAATTCCAAGGCCGGAAGTGTTCTTCACGGAACAGTTAGTTACAATTAAATGGCTGCAATTCTTAAAAATCATCCCGTCACCGCGAATATATTCAAGATCTAATCCGTTAACAGTAAGGTAATCGCAGTTTTCTGCCTGGATTGCCGTACCCCTCATACTTAAAATAATGCGTTCAGGTTTGATATCATTTTTAGGAAGGTACCAGATTTTTCCCCTGGCAATGGAAATGCACCATTCACCGGGTGAGTCGAGCTCTGAGAGGGCGTTAACGACATGCCATTTGCTTTTGGCGAAGCCGTAATTATTAACAGGGGGCGCAATTATAACAGTTGAATCTTTCAGGGATATTCCACTCAACTTCTCGTAAGCATCGGCCCATAAATAAAACCAGTAACCATGCAGCCATACATCCTGTTCCGATGCCCACCGGAATGCGCGGCTGCTTTTAAAATCTTTCAGGGCAACGGTCGTGTCACGGTCATTTGGCCAGCGAGCCATCGGCTGAGGTATGCCATCGCTGAACAACTCGGGAACCGGAAAAGTGTTGAAAGTTGGACCTCCGCTGGCAGATCGCTGGCTTGAGAAGCCTCCAAAGACCAGGCTATCGATTCCATTCACATTGCTTTCTTTTAAATCAGCTACCCACACTTTAGAAGATGATTCCCTTGGTAATAGCGCAAGGATATCCGGATTGACTTCTCTCTTCCAGCTTCTTAAAGCTTGTCCACCACTGATTTTTATCTTTTTACCGGATTCCGCGCGGATAATGACCGGATTCTTTTTTGTTCCGGAATTTTGGGCGCTTAGTCTAATCGGCCTATCCTGACTATAACTAGCTTCACTGAAGACTATTTCTATAGGTCCTTCGGGCAGATTTGGATTCTGAAGTTTCTTCGAGGCAGCTTCCAGCGCGTACTCAAAAGATTGAAAAATATTGTTGGCGGGCCCATTCTCTTTTATATTATTGGGTGTTGATGCAATATAAAAAGAAGCAACAGCCTTCTTATTTGAAGGAACCGGAGTATGTTTTATTAACGGGATACCCTGTAGTTTCTTGGTTAACTCTTCCATTATCAGTTGGTGATGCGGTGGAAGGACAGCAAGTGTTTTTATTTTTGAAAGTGTGCTTCTGCAATTCTTAAAATCTTTGACAGCAAATTGTGCCTGGGCAAGCCTTAGATAAATCAGAGATTGATATTCTTTAGGGATGGAATCCTTCTCAATGATTGATTGGTAATGTTGAATCGCCTGACTCAGTTGATTGCTCTTCCATAACTGATCCGCTTGTTGAATTTTACTTTCGAGCGATAGTTCCTGGGTAATTGCACTTGTAAAGCACAGTGCTAAAAATAATGGAAGAAGAAGGTTGACTCTTTGCATAACATTCATTTTTAATTGGCATTAACGATCAGTTTCATCTCAGGTAATCCCAGTGAAGTGGCTTTTAAAAGGATGTTCCCTTTTTTGCCGGTACTTTGAACAATCACCTGGCACATTCCGCTGAATGCCCGTCGTTCAGTCCCTTTTGCCGGCTCAAGACTCATTGCATTTCCATTGGCAACACCAACGATCTCCCCTTCACCGGAAATTTCAAAATGAACAAGATTATCCGCATTCGGTTCTAAAGTTCCCTTTTCATCAGTAATTTTTACCGTGATATATGAAAGGTCTTTTCCATCTGCTTGTATGATAGGCCTGTCTGCTTTGAGCTCAATTTTTGAAGCTTCTTCAGCTGTTTTAATGATATCGGTGGCAACAAGTTTGCCGTTCTTGTATCCTTCAGCCTTTAGTGTTCCGGGAGTGAATGGCACCTTCCACCGGAGGGATAATTTTTTAGTCGTTAAGAAGTTTTTGGTTTCCAACGGTTGATTGTTGAGGTAGAGCTTCACCTCATCGCAGTTGGTGTATGCCACAACATCAATGAGCTGACCTTCCTTCCAGTTCCAATGCGGAAGAAGGTGAACCATTGGCTCTTTGGTCCATTGACTTTTGTAAAAGTAAAAGGCATCTTTGGGAAATCCGCAAAGATCAAAAATCCCAAAATACGAGCTGACAGCCAGTTTTTCATAAGGCGACGGTTCTCCCATATAATCAAATCCTGTCCAGATATACATTCCCGACATATACGGCCGCTCCTTCACTGCCTGCCAGGCTTCTTCATGTGTTGTTCCGCCTCCTGCATCGTCGAAAGCTGAGGTCTGGCAATCCGGAAATGTCTTCACCAAAGTGTCAAGTGTAAAATGGTAGACGCCCCTGCTGTCGAACTGTGAGGTGGTTTCACTTGCGATATAAAACCAATCGGGGTGTTTTTGCTTTATTTCATCATACGCATCAATTGAATAATTAAATCCAACAACACCGACAGCAGCGGTCATCCCTTTTTTCTCAGCATCACGTATAAAGTTGAAGGCAGAAGTGGTATATCGTGTCGGATCATTTTTTTTTACAATAGTTACAAGTTCTCTGGCAATTTCACCACCATTCGTACTTCCAGGAAACCACTGTTCTTTGATCTCGTTCCCGACGCTCCATAAAATAATAGACGGATGGTTCCGGTCGCGCAGCACCATATCGGTTATTTCGCGCTCATGCCATTCTTTAAAATAGTTCTGAAAGCCGAATGGGGCAGCATCCTTGCCAATATACCAACAGTCGAAAGTCTCATCCATAACCAGAAATCCCATTTTGTCGCACAATTCCAGAAGTTCAGGTGCCATCAGGTTATGACTGCACCGGATGGCATTGCATCCCATGGATTTCAATAATTCGAGCTGTCTTTGAATCGCGCGGTCGTTAATTGCAGCACCTAACCCGCCAAGGTCGTGGTGATTACATACTCCCAAAATTTTTGTGTTTTTTCCGTTAAGGAAGAACCCGCTGTCGGCTCTGAAAACAAGTGTACGTACGCCAAAATCTGTAGTGTACGTATCTTTTAGCGCTTTATCCTGAAATATCTTGGTAACCAATCGGTATAAATTCGGATTTTCAATATCCCAGAGAGTTGGTGATGCGATTTTGAAAGTCGTATTGATGGTGTTTTTAGAATCCCCACCCGCCTTATATGCCTGTGTCTGAGAACTCACTTCTCTTCCTGTGTTATCAATAATTGAAGAGATAATTTTGAGATTCCATTTCTCCTTTGTGTCGTTGGCAATTGTAGTAACGACAGTTACAGTTGCTTCTTTGCTGGAAACTTTTGGCGTGGAAACGTATGTCCCCCACTGGCTGACATAAATTGGAGAGGTAGTAACAAGCCAAACATGTCGGTAGATGCCTGCACCGGTGTACCATCTGGAGTCGGGCTGCTTCGAATTATCGATTTTAACAGCCAAAACATTTTCTCCATCTTGAATATATGGGGTCATGTCGTACTGAAAGGTGGCATAACCGTAAGGACGTGTGCCCAGCGGGTGACCGTTGATATAAACAGTGCTGTTTTTGTAGGCGCCGTCGATGACGATGAAATATTTTTTTTCTTTTATTCCTGAAAGGCTGAAAGATTTACGATACCAGCCGATGCCTCCGGGTAGCAATCCTCCCTGATGTCCGGAGGGATTATCGGGTCTGAAACTTCCCTCAATGCTCCAGTCATGAGGCAGATTTAGATAGCGCCATTTCTGGTCGTCAAAAGATGATTGTTCGGCATATGGCAGATCGCCAAGATGGAATTTCCAGCCGGCATCGAAATTCTCTCGTCCAGCGGACTGTGCAGCGCCCCTTGTGTTGACAAGGCAGCATAACAGGATGATTATAAAAGTTATTGTTTTCATATCAAAAAAAAATATTTGCACTTATGTTCACTGTAGTTTAAGTAATTGTCAATTAATAATCTTCATTGTTAATATTCAATATTTCAGCAAAAAAGAATTACGACAATAAATCTTTCCGATTGTTTGAAACGGTTCAAATTTAATTAAAAACAAGATTGAACCCACTTCGGGGTTCCTGATTAATTGTATTCCAATTCCTCCGGTTTCCCCGGAGGTTATTCATATTCAAGTCCTTCAGACTTGTATTCAAATAACCCTGAAGGGGTTAGATTTCAATAGCCGTGGGTGCAAACCCACGGGAAATGAGAGTAACAAAACCGCAACCCGGAATGGGTTGAACATTAAAATTGACAAACAAAATGAAATTTAATCAGTCTCTTAAGCCTTTAATATTAATTAGTTTGCACCGTTATGTTTTCATCTGGCAGACCCAATGAAGATGCCCTTAAAGTGATTTTCCCTTTGTTGAAAGTGCTTTGAATAACGACCTGGCACATTCCGCTGAATGCACTTCGCTCTTTCCCTTTTGGTGATTCAAGACTGATGGGATTACCATTGCTAACCCCCACAATCCGGCCTTCACCTTCGAGGTCAAAATGGATGAGATTGTCGGCATTTGGAACCAAGGTACCTTGGCGATCTTTAATTTTAACCGTTATGTACGACAAATCCTGTCCGTCTGCCTTTATAGTTGAATGATCGGCAACAAGGTCTATTTTACCCGGATCGTTTGCCGTTTTCACTATATCAGTTGCAATCAGTTTCCCGTTTTTATACCCTTCAGCCCGAAGGGTGCCGGGAGAGAACGGAACTTTCCAGTCTAAGGATAATTTTTGTCCTTCACCAAGATTAATCACTTTATCCCATTGCAACGACCGGTAGGTGATATTTGTGTTTGCAAATATCTGTGAACCAATAAGCTTATCGTTTAAAAACAGCTTTACCTCGTCACAATTGGTGTAGGCAATCACATCGATGATCGCTCCCTCTTTCCAGTTCCAGTGGGGAAGAAGGTGAAGAACGGGTTCATTGGTCCACTGACTCTTGTAAAAATAAAAAACATCTTTTGGAAATCCGCAAAGGTCAACAATGCCATAACTTGATGATATACAAGGGTAAGGATAAGCCGGTTCTCCGTAATAGTCGAAACCTGTCCAGACAAACAGTCCGGCCACATACGGGGTTTCTTTGACTGCCCGCCAGGTAGTTTGGGTGATCATCGTCGCAGGTCTGTCGTAGTATGTACCGCGGTTATCGAACGAGGAGCAGTGCATATCAGGAGTTGGTCTTATCGCCGAATCTGCAGGAAAATGGTAAATGCCTCTGTCACTAAGCGATGATGTTGTTTCGCTGGCGATAAAAAATCCATTGGGATGTTTGGCTTTCTCCTCCGGATACCGCTCGACGGTGTAATTGATCCCGATCACGTCAACTTTGTCTGACATAAAGGTGGTGTCGGCACGCCATACTCCGGCAAAGGCAGAAGTAGTAAAACGGGTTTTATCGTATTTTTTGATAATTCCATCCAGCTCTTTTGCAATGGCTGCACCTCCGTATTTGGTGTGATTTTTTTCGGGTATTTCATTGCCAATACTCCAGAGAAAAACGGAAGGATGATTCCTGTCGCGTACCACCATGTCCGCTAAATCCCGCTCATGCCAGTCTTTAAAGTAGATATGATAGTCGTACTTCATTTTTTCCAGGTACCAGACATCAAACGCTTCATCCATAACTACAAATCCCATCTTGTCACACAAATCAAGCAGATCGGGTGAAGGCGGATTATGACTTGTCCGAATGCCATTGCAACCCATACTTTTTAATATTTCCAACTGACGGGTTAACGCTCTGGTGTTCGTGGCAACACCCAAACAACCTAAATCGTGATGCTGGCAAACCCCTTTTACTTTAACACATTTATTATTCAGAAAAAATCCACTGTCCGACCTGAACACGATCGATCGTATTCCAAAGGTGGTGTAATAGGTGTCTTTCAGCTCTTTTCCTACATATATTTCACTCGCCAGCCTGTATAAATCGGGTTGCTCAATACTCCAAAGCTGCGGGGTATTAACCTTGATTTTTGCATTAATTTTCAGTTGTGCGTTTGGTCCAATTTGTTCCGTCTGATCCTGACTGGCTATTCTTTTCCCATCTCCATCTATGATTGAGGATACAATTTTAATGGTGGTCTTTTCCCTGCTCTCGTTTGTTATACTGGTTTCGACCTGAACAAGCGCTTCTTTTTCTGAAATTTTAGGTGTGGTGACATAGGTTCCCCATTGGCTCACATGGATCGGTGAAGTGGTAGTGAGCCAGACATGGCGATAAATACCAGAACCGGCATACCACCTTGAGTTGGGTTGCACGCTGTTGTCCACTTTTACGGCGATCGCATTCTCCCCTTCATTCAAAAAGGGTGTCAGGTCATACTGGAAGGTCGAATAGCCGAATGGCCGGGTGCCAAGTTTGTGTCCGTTGATCCATACCGTACTGTTCATATAAACGCCGTCAAAAGTTATAAACCTGTGTTTTGTCTGAATATCAGAAACTGAAAAATGTTTCCGGTACCAGCCAATACCACCCGGAAGTGACGCACCTGAATTGGTTGCCGGATTGTCGGGTTTAAAACTCCCTTCGATACTCCAGTCATGCGGCAGATCCAGACTTCTCCAATGGTGATCTGAAAATGTAGGTGATTCTGCAGAAGGTACATCACCTAAGTGAAATTTCCAGTTAGCATCAAAATTTACTCTTCCTGCCGGTTGAGAAAAGGCGGGAATGGAAAGAAGAAAAGTATAGATAAGGAGATTCGTAATTCTGACTGCCATTTCTGTTTTTAATTCAAGATATTTATTAAAGTTGATCCAGCTTAAGTACCTCAATGGCATTGTCATGAAGGATCATTTGGGCGATTTTTATTGCTTCAATTTCACTAAAATAGCCATCTCTTACTTTTGCGATTAAAACTTTTGAGACAATTTGTTTGGCGAATAGCAAATGACCATAAATATTTTCGACATTCCTAAAATCACCTCCGAAAGCCATGATCTTATTGGCAGGGATAGTCTCGAGCCATTCGTGCAAATACCTTTCGCTGTAGGAAGGGGAGATGATATACAACCAACACAGGTCGATGTAAACATTTCTGAAGTTTTTAGCCAATGTAGCCAGTTCTCCACCAAAAGGATATCCTCCGTGAAACAGGATGAATTTTACGTTGCGATATTTCAGAAACAGGTTGGCGAGGTGCATGGGATTGGAGTTTCCGATATAATTTCCATCTCCGGCCTGTAGCCCGGTATGAAATTGTACGGGAGTATTAGTTGCGTTGGCTAAGTCTAAGATCCGGTGTATCATGTAATCCTGTAATGGTTTTATCTCACTTCCGTTGTAAGGGAGAACAGTCCCTGACGGCATACTTATTATTTTACGAAAAACAGCTTCTGCCTTATCTTTGCTGACATCTTCGAAGAACAGGTCTCTTTCGTAGGCAGTCCCAATTTTAACCGCTACATTATCTTTATCCATCGCTTTATGAAAAGCGACTCCCAGAGCAGCGACAAAATCATCAAGGTTATTGATGGGAGCATTTTGCTGTTTGGCAATAGTTTCGATTTTTTGCGCGGATACGGCAAAGAAAAACTCTCCAAACCGTTTAACATACCTGAATGTCGCAGGATTGCCAATTGTATGATTATCCCCGTCGACAACAACATAATCGAACTTGCATTTTTCATAAAGGACTTGGCTATACCAGTCTGTCTGATAAACTTTCTTGATTTTTGCAGATAATTCTTCAACTGTTGTCTCATTCAAATCTTTGATATCGAACAGCTTGTCCGCTGTAAGCAATGCTGCACGGCTATAGGCGGTGTTGGAGGTTCCTTCCCAATAGGGTTTTAAAATGTTCCATTTCTCCATGATAGTCAGAGAATCGGTCAGCAATTTTCCGAAAGTTGATTTGGGCATCCCCGCCGACCGAATGTCATCGTAGGTATAGTGCTGCAATAAAAGCATGAAATCAAGTTTGCCACTTTTCATCCATCCTGATTGCCCTTCAAGGTGTTCATGGGTATCAACCACCTTCATCTGATCGATGTAATTGGTAATTCTATTTTCAAAACCCCGTTTCGGCAACGGCCGGATTTGAACCTGAGACCGGACAGAAAATAAAAGGAAAATTGCCAGTAATGTTAAGGTCGTTCTTTTCATGGCTGTAGAAGTTTAAATTGCTTTAATGTAGCTTATAAACGGCACTTCGAATCTCCGCAAGGGTGCCAACAATGACATAGTAATCATATTCATAAACGCATTTTTTAGTAAGCATGGCCTGCTTTACAGGTGCGATATAAGAGGTTGATCCATCGGTCGCCTCTCCGCCAATAGTTCCTGCCAATCCCGCTAAAAACTTGTCGCTGCTGGGATTGTAAATACCCATACCCCAAAGATTATCATCCAGAAAGGCCATCCAGTGCTCCGTTACATTGGGGTAGATTCCCCAAAAGCCGCTGGAAAGATTGATAACTGTCGGATTTTCAGGGTTCGCATTCGTATAGGGGGCATTTCCGCGGTATGTATAAAGATTCTTCAATGCGGAGATGGGATAAACGGCAGGCAATTCCTGATCGTTGACAATGCTGTCACCATAAATCAGATCGGTACGGTGAACAGTCAGTTTGTTATGTACTTTCAACACAGCTCCCTGGAGCGTTGTCCATTGTTCCATCTCTGCTTCGGCCGGACGGTTATTCATGTCCCATTGCATAGGTATGCATTTGACATATAGCTCGTTTCCGGTTTTTTGAAAGGCTAAAATCTGAGCACGATGACGATTGTAATCACCCACTTGTATCGGATTCCAACTCCACGGTGACCAACCGGCGGCCTGCCCCTCCGCTCTTCGGTCGACGCTTTTCCCGGCATAATAGGATTGCTGAATGTACCTGCCTTCGTCAGCAATGTTGACAATACTTCGGCGAGAAGCGGACAAGGAGAGGTATGAAATGGCACCACCTCTGGTAAGGTCGAGTTTAAGTGTAAGAATTCCATTATCAAGAGTCGAACTTGTATCCTTGGATTGAATAACTGGATCCGATGGCTTAATAAAAGGCTGAACCGGCTGGCTTTTCGCACATTGAAAAAGCAATAAAGCGAGCATTGAAAGACTGATAACTGATTTCATAAATAGAAAAATAGTTGATTTTGATTTATTATAGATGTTAGAATCGCTGATTGAACCCCCAGAAGAGGAATGCTTATACCCAACACGACAGCCGGATTAAGTATCAGGTTAATTCTTTTATATTTGTGTTACATTTTTTTCAAACAGTTCGCAATATAATAACTTTAACCTCGAAATGGTCGCATCCAGAGTAATCTTTTATGGAATTTATTAAGCGAATATTTTTGGGCGGTTTTCAATGCAGATGAAAGGTTCAGCTTAAAAGCCATCTCCCCGTTTGCTCAGAATCTTGCTGCTCCCACCAACAATCAGCCCACTGCCATAGAAATTGGAGATGGTCAAGGCTTTGATAGTGTTTTTGTCATTATTCAGGAAAAACGGGTATTGACTAGAGGAGTTCACATGAATGATATTGGAAGCATTGATAACATTCAGTCTGCCGGAATCATTAGAAAGGATCGAGGCGATGCCATCGGTATTTATTCTGTTGAATTGCAAGTAGTTTACTTCGCAGTTATTCCGTGTTTTCATCAAAACGCTCTTGTTTTGAATCTCTTTTTGAGTCCTTGATAGTGAAACATTGGAGATGCTCAGCTGATTGATAGCGGCGCCGTCAACCAGAATATGGTTGATTGTTGAATTTCTTGTTGAATCCCGACTATAATAGCCATCAATTTCGAAACTTCCAATGACGGTATTTTTCCCTTTTATAAAAATGGTTGGTTCACCGGCAGCAAAATATTTCCGTTTTATATTCTTTAAAATCAGTTGTTCTACATTTGTACTGACATTGATCATGCTTTCGTTCGGCATCTTAATGGAACCAGGGTAGATGGCAACATCAACATCCTCAATATTGATCGTTCCAATATTGCCCGGCCCGGCCCACGTTACTATTCCAGGGTCGTGCTGATAATTGTCAATCACAACAGCATATCCTTTGGTATAGCCTTTAATATTTCGGATGGTGATGCGATCGATCCGGCTTTTGCCGCTTAAAATCCGTATTCCAAACAGCGAACTGTTCAGGGTGATATCATCAATCAGAATATCCGAAATCGGACCGGCAGCTTTTTCGGTATAAAATACTTTATCCGAAGGGGTTCCTTTCCGGTCGAACCACCGCAAGTAAAGGTCATCCGCATTTAACGCGATTGCATCGTCGTGTGTATTTAAAATGCAATGCCGGATTACGCCATATTGCGAATTCCCGTCTATGTGCAACCCATCATTGTTAATTAAAGGATTGGGACCTACATCCACGATAATATTTTCGTATAACACATGGGTTACATTCGACGCTGCAATGGCATATGTGGCAGGTTTATAGAGTATTGCATTACGTACAATGAGATTATCCACCCCATGAAATCTGAAACATCCGACGAGTCCGTTAATGCTGTCTCCCTTACTTTGCGCACCCCGTGGTATTTCCGGATTGTAATAATTTCCATTCCAGATGCCTCCGTTGATCACAATATTTGAATCTTTTTCATTACCAAAAGATTGACCGGCATTGATAAAGATTGATTTGTCGGAGTGATTTCTTAAGATTGCTCCGCAGCCGGCATTAGCGATAATGGTAGTATTACTGTAAATCTTCAGCCCTGTCACCGAATATCGCCCATCCCAATAAACCGTTACCGGAGCAGCTTTGGCTTTGTCAAGAACAGCCTGTATGACAGCGGTATTGTCGGTTCCGAAGGTCGTGCTGCTTATCCCGATCCGGGCATCTGAAACTGCGCCGTGAGCCGACAAATAGTAAACATTGACGCCTAACCCAATCGTAAAATTGTTCGGACCAGATGGAGTGTTGGACTGTGAAAAACCAGCTTTGAAAAAAAATAATATAATGATTAACAGAAGAATTCTTATCATCAGGATTATTTATTTTGCACCTTCTATATTTTTGTGAAAGCCCTTTCGATGCGACTCACCTGCCTCTGCATAATAAGTAACCCCTTCACGTTTGGCTATTTCACAAAATCTGGCATAAGTGCCATCATATTTTGAAAGTACGGGTGTCCTTTTACATTTAAGGTACAGAACAGGAAGAGAAGCCATTTCAACACGCCGAAGAACCTCATCGTTATCTGCAATCTTTGCCGCTTCCTCAAAAATAATGTAAGCCTGCTTCACGAAATCATCTGAAAATAGCTCGTCATCAGGAGATAGGCCAAAGTGGATATGGGTGGATGGTGTAACACGGCCTTGTAATAAGTCGAAATATTGTCTGATCAAAGCCCCTGACCTGCCATAATAACCGTACATGAAATCGGCAATTACTTTTTCGGTATTGCAATCCGGATTCCAAAGCAAGCGTGAAATCAGATACGATTTAAGTTCAGAAAATTCACCTCCCCGGCTTTGGTAGGCTGCCTGTTCCATAATCCCAATGGAATTATTTTCTCTTAATGTCTGAATATTGGGCTGGAGGACTTTAAAATTGGGATATGGCATCACATAATGACTAAAATTAACAACGTAATCCCAAATGTAAAGATGAGGTGCCAGCGACGACCAGGTTTTAAGATCGGTCAGAAATGATTTGTTTTCGGGACATGATTTGAAATCATGTGCAAAGCAACATTCAATGCTGCATAACCTTACCACTACATTATTATGCGGGCGAATACTCTTTGGAGGTGTACGCGTATATTGGTAAGCCAATGTGCCGATAAATTTATCCGGGAATTCTTTTTCGACCGATTCTGCTACCTGATTGACAAACCAGATAATCGGCCCGGATTCAGCGCCTTCTTTTTTTGCGATTGCCTGACATTTATCGCACTGACAAGGGTTTCGCCAGTCGTTTTGAGAAACATCGTAGATCAGATATTCCGGATTCTCACGCATTTGTTTTTTTATCCTTTCAATAATAATTTTTAATACATCGGGATTGGTAAGGCACAATTGAGCCCGTTCGTAAATCCGTTTCCCATCTATTAAACTGTAATATTCCGGATGCTTTTTGTAAAATTCTTCAGGTGGCATTAATGGGTAGAAGGTATGTACCGACCAATAGCTTTCGACTCCTCCGGGTTGCTGCCTGACTGCACTAAACCCGAGCGTGCCGTTCATCCTGTTTCTGGCAGCCCAGATTGGATCGAAAGCTTCAAAATAAAAGTCATTGCGGACCCTTATCCCCGGCTTTTCTGAGTGATCCAGCCAATTAAAGGACAATTCATTCCTTTTCGGAATAATACTCACACCGGGTGTGTACCATCTGCACCCAAGTTCATTCTCAAGGAACGACATTACACCATACATGCTGCCACGCACCTTTCCGCCGTAAATAATAATATCGGAGCCCTTATTGCAGTAACGAAACGATTCATCCAGATTCGCAGGTTCAGCGTCTCCTGTTTTCTCTTTGATAAAATCATTGTAACCGATAACAATCTGAGACCCTTTGAGTGGCTCATTAAGCTGTTGAATAGGCAGTTCCACTCCGCTTATCTCTTTCATCCAGTGCTGAAGTTCTTTCGCTGCCCATTGTTCTGAGGTTGATGCGTTTGAACCCAGGGCTATCCGGTAGTCTGATTTTCCGTCCGAAAACAGCTTGAAGTCTTTACGCTTTCCTGCAAAAAAGGAATATTTTCTCTGGATATTTTCTCCGCTGATTAAATGAATATCCATGACAGCATTGTACGATTGATAATCTTCCGATTTCAGGTCTGATTTTTTGCAGAAATCCACCGTTCGATTTTCGTTGATGACCGGCTGGTTTTGACTGTTTACAATATTAATAGTTACATTTTTAATTAGTTGCTGTAAAACCGGTGCAACGAATTTTGAAGTAATACTGATTTTGCCATCTTCGCCTCCAGTGATATTGAACAGTTCGCCCCGTTCAACGAGGTTCGGAATTGAGAATGGCAGAAACCGAACACAAAAACCCCATTGATTACCACGTTGTTCTACTTTTAACAGCACGTTGTTTATACCTTTTTTTAGCGTTACAGGTATCAAATCATCGTCAATAACAAGACCACGTTGTTGAGGATAATCCCAGATATTCAATCCATTCACCCAAAGTTTACCACCGTCATTGGTTCCTACGCTAATGAATAAAACTTTAGCTTCGTCTGATTGGATTTCTGTATAGGCGTAGGCAAAAACCGGTGCAGCTTTGGATACTACTTTATCCAGGCTAATGGTAGAATCAGGAGCATTATAGAGTTTCCATTTAGCCGATCCTTTTAAGTATTTCACAACATCCCCGGCTTTGATCTGAGGGTTTTGTTCGCCTCCGGCTTTTGTAAGGTAATCGGTGTTAAAACCAACCAGATGATCCCACGAATCGGCAGGATCAAGCGGTTCTTTAATAGGAATAGGGCCACAGATCAGCCACGACTTGATCCATTGTCCCGGAATGACTTGTTGCGGCGAGAGTTGCTGTGCAATTGCCGGCGCAATTAGCATCAAGCTAATGATAATCAATGATAAGAATGATTTTGCCATGTCAGATAGTTTTAGTTTTGAAATCGGAGCAAAAAACAATTGTTTCGTTATCCCGTCAGGGATTTTATATTAGATGTCGTGTTTTATTTTTAAATTTTTGAGCACATGAAAATTAATTTTTTGCCTCCATCCGTCAGCTGACTGAAAAACTCCAATCCGACAACTGGCGGAACCAAAAATTAGGTTCAACTTTTGGTGCCTTTTTTGTGTCCGTCAGCTGACGGATGGCGATTTTTATTATTGTTTTTTTTTAGCATTCAGCGTGAAAAGCCGACAATATTTTATTCCTGTTACTTATTTCTTAATCAGCCATATTTCAGCCACCTGCGATCCGCGTTCCCCTTCACCTTTGTCTTCATCGCCGCAACTCCATGTAAAATTTACTTTTCCCTGTTGTGTAACTTGTTTAGGAAGTTCAAATTCAAATAAAGGTTTGGTTCCCATGCGGATATAGTCGTGAATCATTACTCCGTTTGCTATGAGTTTCATTTTTGACCTGAACCGGCCTGTATAAGCAATCCTCAAAGTATAGGTTGCCTCAGGATCCAGATTGTTATATTCCATTTGTAATGGTGTGTCATAAAGCGTATTGACCTGATTCATCCAGGCCAATGGCGTGGTCTGACCTTCAAATCCTTTTGCCACAATTTCATGCACCCAGTCAACTCCGGTTAATCCAACTCCAAAACTTACGCGTGGCGACTCCAGGCTCCCCGGATCTTCAGCCCATGTTTTTTTTGCTTTGACCCGTTTCCAGGCCGAAGGATTGCCAAAATTGTCATAATAACCACCCGGCCCCGGGTCAGTGCGATGCAACATTTTATCAATTGCCGCAAGCCGTTCGGATTCGTTGTTTAATTTCTCAATCAGGTTAAGCTGATCTAAAATCCATAATGCATCATTCAGCGGAATGTCGATATTGTCGATGAAATTTCCCCTGCCACCCATGGCATGGTGTTTTTTTATTGTAAGTTGTGCCCCAAAACTTCGGAACAGTGAATCGGCAAGAGCGTAACAGCGGTGCTTTAATTCGGGGGATATTGGCTTCTCATTGGCAAGGGAGAGAAGGTTTCTGGCACTGCTAATTGCTGATGCTGAACCATTTATTTTTGCATTTTCCAGGATATTTCTGGCCTGACGTTCGAGATGGGTTTCATAGATTAAACGTCGCTGGGTATATCCATCGAAATAAGCCCTGATCAATCCGCTTTGAAAACGCGGGTTGCTTAAAACACGGTCTGAAGCACTTTTTTCCATGGTCTGCCATTGCTGAAGTGTCCGTTGTACCTGCTCATTCGATAGAAGTGGTCCTCTTATATTTTTCTCCAAAGCCATCAATCCCTGTGCTACCCCTTCGGTGTAGTCAGATCCTATAAAATAACGTGCATAATCTCTAAGTGTCTCCAAAACCGGTGTTGAGGGATTCCAATCCTGGTCACTCCAGACAAATTTATTCACATCGTCATTGGTCCCTTCTGAATAGCTGATGCTTCCCTGAGCATATCCGGCATATAAGTTATGAATGTACTTTTCATCTTCAGGACGGGGATTGATACATTCGCGGCCCAATGTCATCGCGTAAGCAATATCCCAGTCGGGAACAGGAAACTGACAGCTATAACTATGGGTAATATCGGGGTATAGCCGGATAGGAATGCCAGGTTTGATCAGTTTCTTTACCTCTGGCAGGGGTGTCTTGATCCAAGGGCCATAGACCACACCTCCAAACCATTCGTATTGCCGGTTCACATGTGTGTAAAATTTACCATACCACTCTTTGCTTGGCTTAAATACCTGTGGCGAAACCCATATTTTAGCTTTGGGGTGATATTTATGAAGGATAACCGCTTCTTTCTCAAGCCAGCTAAACAACACATCAGGTTCAAGATCGCCCGGATCTCCTGCCGGAACAAACAGGGCATCCAATTTTGGCAATATGCTGAATATTATTTCCCGCTCATCCAGTTCTCTCTTAATTGAATCGGGCGACGTATAATTGCTGCCCATGTTAGGATACCACATCCAAAGGTCCAGTCCATAAGATTTACAAATGCGTGATTGCTCCACAATCATTTGAATAGCAGGCATTTTCATGTTAACGCTCGTAGCGTCATCATCCGTGCGCGGAGGCATAATTTCGATGCTGTTGACCCCAAATATTGCCAGATCACGGATATAGCTGTCATACTGGGCAACACTCCAGGCGTCATAGGCATTTGTCTTGGGACGATAACCCATCTGATGTCCGCGGATGGGATAGACCGGTGTGGAGGAGATGGTTACATTAGAAGGGATCAGCACTTCGCCATCCTTTATCACCATCTTTCGGAGCAGTTTGCCGGCTCCATAGAGTGCGCCACGCTCATCATGTCCTGCTATGACAACTGTTTTACCATCTATATTGACGATTTTATAACCGTCTTTCCCGGTTTTGGTTAATTGATCGATTGCTTTAAGGCAACCTTCGGGCAAAATACCCATCCTCCCTTCAACACCTACAATAATCAACTGCCGGCTCGCAGAGGGTGCCTTAACCATCACCGGAAGGGTAATCCGGCTCCGTTTTTGAATCTCTTCCTGCAGCACCAGAGCGGCTTTTTGCACCTGAATATTCTTCTTTTCAGAAATTAAGATTGAGGCATTCGAAAAATCAGTTGTTTGGGCTATGCCAGTAAAGGATAGAAACAACAGGCAGAGAAGGAATAATTTTGTGAATTGTCGGGAGTTCATTCGTTAGTCTTATTAGGAGTAATTATTTTGTATGGAAAAAGTATCCTGATTCCATTTGTTCCCAATCCTCAGCACCAATCTTCTTGAGATATAACCGGAGTCGTTTGTTTCCAATTTTCCCTAAAAATTCTATTCGTACCTTATGAAAACCTTTTTTCAGTGCAACAGCTCCCACGTTTGATCCCTTTACCAGCGTATTTTCATCAACAACAACTTTGTCATTGACATAAAACCGGCACGAATCATCCGCTTTAAACATGAACTGATAGAAATTGTCTTCTTCTATTTTGATCAATCCGGTATAGACCAGTCCCCAGTTATCGGCCCTGAGCGCAAGGTCCTGCACCAAAAAATTATTGGTAACACCCTCCGATTTTGGGGTGATTTTATTGTAATCCGGCATCGAAGGCCATTCTCCTTCATAATATTTATAGTTTAAACCGGGTAGGGGATTGGGATTTTCAACCGGCAGATTAAAGGTTGTTTTTGCAAAATCGCGGTGCTCAACTGCAGAAAATTCTGCTTTATTATTTTTCAGATAAAATTCCAATTTGGCAGTTTTGTTAATCTCAAGAGGCTTGGTATATGCCTCTTCGCTATTGTTATTCATTCTGAACATAGCTACAAGATCTGGAAAGGAGTGCTTAAATCCGATTGTAGCCTGTTCAACAAAAATATCGATTTCCCGGTCGATGTATTCAGTTTTTCCCGGCTCAATTGTTGCCTGATATTTTCCTTGTAAAGCAAATCCCGGATAATCCTGGTGATTGTATTTCATTTTCCAGTCGAAGCACAACAGGTCTATCGATCCATAGCTCAATGGCTTTAATGTTTTAACCGGGATTTCGATCACCTGATTACTCCCGGCAGTCAGTGTAATGGTTATTTCAGGTTTTTCAATCTGCAGCTGGTGATGGTGAAAGAAATTGAGCTTAATTTCAAGATCCGATTCCGATGGATTCTTAAACGAAAGATACATGGTTCCATTGGTGAATTTTTCTCCTTTATTGCAAAGTATCAGGTGGTTGAAGCTGGCATTTTCCAGCATTGGTTTTGCCATTGCCGCGGTTTTGTCGTTGCTGATATCGTGTGGTAAAATTCCATCCAATCTTAAATTGGCAATTACCGGTCCTTTGTCTGACATGGTGACCCACGAAATATGATCAAACTCCCCAAAGTAGTTGCCTCTCAGGGCACTCCCGGCACCAGTGGTAGAGAGAATGTAATAATTGGATCCGTTTCGTTCGGCCTGATGATAGTGATGTTCGTGTCCTGCGATAACTGTGTACTTTCTATTCTGTAAAGCACTTTCAATTTTCTCAAAGCGACCGCCGGTATTATAGGTCCATATCGGATGGTGCATAAAGATAAAAGTCCAGCGTACATCTGAATTTTTCTTTAAAGTATTGAGAACAAAATCGGTTTGTTTCGTGGTTAAATTATATTCGTCATCATCGTTGGAGTCGAGTGTGATAAACAGGGTGTTTTTATAGACGAAGCTATAGTAACGCACTCCATAACGTTTCTCCCACTCTTTTTCCATCGTTTTATTCGTTATGTCGTGGTTGCCGGGAAGATAAAAAAATGGCATTTTAAGTCCTGAAATGATCCCATTTACCTCGTCCCAGTCTTTTTTGATGATGGATGTGTCGGTGGTATATCCGGCAATAAGATCCCCCACGCACATTACAAATTCAGGATTCATCAGATTGAGTTTTTTAACTCCCTCTTCAAAGATCCCTGGCCGGTTCCCTCCATTGCGGTCGCTCATAATACCAAACTGGAAATTATTTGGATCATTGTTGAAATGAAGGTTGGTCCAGGGCTTTTTGCTGGTTTCAACATCCGATTTAAAACGACCCGGTGTATTGCAAGTCAGAAAAAGCAGTGAAAAGGGGATGATGAGTAATATCAGGTTTTTTCTCATAATGACAATTCGAATTGATAATAGTTATATACTTCACCTTATTTTGCAGCGGATATTATTTAGGTGCTTTTACACCTGTTGTTCCGCCGCCTTTCAGTGTAAGTTCAACGGGGGCATTGGTTTTCCAGGCACCTTTTGTAAAGTCGGGTACGTCAACAGAATTCGAGCGATTTGCAACAGACTGCTCACTTAGCGGGGCAATTGAACTCCAAAGAGCAGCATCATATACATTCTCGTCAAGCGGAAGTCCGTTGCGCAAACAGTCAATCAGGCGCCAGTCCATCATAAAGTCCATGCCTCCGTGCCCTCCAACTTTTTTTGCCATTTCACCTATTCGTTTTACAATTTCAGGAGTATACTTTTCTTCAATTTGTTTCATCTCAGAATCCGTAACCCATCCATGCTCTTTAGATATCCGTCCAGGTTCGGGATATTTGCAGGCCATTCCTTTTGTACCGCTTATCAGATGAATTCTTGAATATGGACGAGGACTTGTAACGTCGTGCTGTATCATAATTGTACGGCCCTTAAAGGTTCGTACAGTTGTAGTGGTCATATTTCCACGAAATTGCTTACCCGAAAATTCGTTGTAGAAACTGTCTTTTGCCGCCAGGACTGAAGCCATTTCAGCCATCTGGAAGTCGGCAGATGACACCGACGTCAGAAATTCCATCTGGTCGCCACGATTGATATTCATAACCTGGCATATCGGACCCAGACCGTGTGTAGGGTATAAGTTCCCTTTTCGGAAGTTCTCCTTTAACCGCCACATCTCGCTGTATTTGGTTTTACTGAAATTACCTTCCAGAAGGTCGTGGATATATCCGCCCTCCGCATGTATAATTTCTCCAAAATAGCCCTGGCGTGCCATATTGAGGGTTAAGAGTTCGAAAAAATCATAGCAGCAGTTTTCAAGCATCATAAAATGCTTTTTGGTCTTTTCGGAAGTTTCAACCAGCTGCCAGCATTCGTCGATCGTTTTAGCAGCAGGGACTTCTGATACAGCATGTTTGCCATTTTCCATCGCGTAAACGGCCATTGGGGTATGCCAGGCCCAGGGCGTGGTGATGTAAATAAGATCAATGCCAGGATTTTGGCACATCTCTTTCCAGATTTCTTTCGATCCGGTATACGATTTGGCTTTTGGCAAACCATGTTTCTCAAGGATCGCCTGACACTTTTCGACGCGGTCGGGGAGCAGATCACACAATGCGACAATTTCCACTCCTTCAATAAACGACATGCGTTCTACTGCACCCGGACCACGATTGCCAAGGCCGACAAATCCAATGCGAACTTTATCGAGTTTAGGTGCTGCATACCCGCACATATTGAAGTGCGACTTTGAATTTTTTATCTGTTGATCTTTTTGCGAATCGACGCTAATGGAGGCAGCATGTACAGCCAGACCTGAAGCAATGATTCCTGAACCTACTAATGTTTTCCGGATAAAGTCCCTTCTGTCTGATGCCATCGCGCAAGGTTTTTTGCAGTTGAAAAGTTTTATTTAGTTTTAGATCGGTTCGATTCTTCTCTAACGATCATTGAACATTATTAATTGATAATTAATTAGTTGGTCCTCAACAACAATTTTTTATCATTGAGAACAAACATACGGGTGCTTTGTGTGTAAGTGCCGCTAAAGGGTGCTTTGTATTTTAAATCCACATAAAACGCTTTAAATCCGGTCTCTGGAACTTTAACGTGAACGATAATTTCAGCTTTATTTGCAGAATTTAAGCTCTCTCCAGACCAATGTTCATCCCTGAAATCCTGGTCTTTTGAGTCGGCACTCCAAATTAAAGCATCAACGAGCAGTTCAGGAGTTGATTTAATTTTCAGTGTAATTATTCTGTTATCATCAGAAATGGTAGATTCGCAAATCGGATATTTCCCATTCGTCACAGTGGTTCCGAAAAATGCGCTTAAAGTGGCGAATGCCTTCTTTTTATCTCCAAGATCATGAGCTGCATTAGGAGTATAACAAATATGATTATCTCCGGGAATACTGTCGATGTAATTTTTGATGGCGTCGGAAGGCCAGTAAGGATCGTTTGTCCCCATGAATATCATCTTCGGCATGGTTAAGGTTTTACGGTAAGAATAAGGATCGACCATTTTTACCAGATCATTGCCCCCAGGAGTGCCAAACTGCTGGGCAATCCCTAATTTTACGTAGTCTTCAATTTCTATGCTATAGTCACCCCAAACAACTTTTTGATAATCGATATTAACAGGCATATTCAGCACGTCGATAACCATTGGGCCGATAGCTTTTACTCGACTGTCATTTGCACCTGTCAGCCATGTGGTCCATCCTCGTTTTGATGCTCCTGAAACCACAAAATGTTCGACTTTTTTCTTAAGCTCCTTTTTAGAGAATTTCTGAACAATATCCATCGCTCTGACGGCACTTTTCGTCATTGGGAATAGTAATGGCCAGCTGAAATCATGATCTTTCAGGTAATTATGCAGCGTGTAGGAAATTAGTGCATCTTCAGTCAGATCGTCGTATAAGGGCTGATTTGGAACTTGCCAAAGCAAAGCGACGATACTCATATTTGTTTTCGATAGGTGGCTGAGCGAAGTTGTTAAGTCTTCAGTCCACTCGTGTACACTTGGGACGGTGTTTGTATTATGACCTCCGGTGATGAACAATAAGGCATCATTATATTTTAAAATGTCGGGAACCATAATAAACATCTCATGTTTCCAGTCAGCTCCGCGCCATTTCTGCGAGGTGAACAATACCCGGTATATTGTAACATCGTCGATCTTTTTTTTATCCTGAACTTCCCATTTAAATGACTTGTCAGAATTATGAAGGTAAGCCTGAAGTGCTGTTTCCGGGGTAATTGGTTTAAGCGAACTTGCCAATAATGCGTTAACAGCGCAAAACAGAATCAAAAATCCGAATACTATTTTTCTCATTTCAAAAAATTAAAATATTGTTAAAAATTTATTTTAACCCCAAATTAACAGTGAGGATTTGCATCATTTCTGGTCTAAAGTTAAGAACAGCATTACAAACAAACATATTATATTTTTGAAAACCTAACGATATTTAGTGATAAATTGAACAGAAAATGGCAATTTTATTACAGTTGTCATCAGCTCTATCTGCTCATATTTGCAATACCTGGCATGCAAAATATTCCTCCGATGCTGAAAAGGAGCTGAATTCAAAGAAATAATTAAATGAAAAAGCAGGAATATGTTCACAATATCCCTGCTTTTTCTTAGATTGGCGATCGATTACCAAGGCTTCCCGGTACCTTGTTGAAGCCAGTTTTTGGACCAGTTGCTGTTTTTACCTTCTACGGAATATGTTGTTGCCTCCAGTTTCCCGATCGCTGTCTTTGAGTTGTCAGGATTGTAAAGGGTCTCGTTATTTCCATAAGTAAAACGGAGTGGCAGTACCGGCCTTCTTGAAGCAGGTCCGGCTTTTAAATTGGGCAATCCTGTCCGGATGTAATCAAGCCACGATTCAGTAGCTGCAGACCAGCTTGCGATCCATTTTTGCTCCAGGATCTGTCCCAGCGAATTATTAAATGCGACACCAACATTGGCGATATAAGAATCATAATCACCTCCTACACCCCATGCCTGGAGAGAAGCTTTTACGCCCGCTTTATAATGGTCTGAAGCAGTCCCACCAGCATTCCATCCCTTAAGGGCGATTTCCGCAAGGCCAAGATGTACTTCGGAGGCTGATAATAATCTCACTTTGAGTAATGAACCGGAGGAAGTAGAATACATATCTGCCAACTGTGACACATGTGGATTAGCACTGCCTTGCATCTGAGATGGGTTTAGATTATAGAAGAACATGAAGGTCGACCATGCCGGAGGCAAACCTACATAATTCTGATCGAGATTAAGCTTTACATTATAGCTAGTCTCAAAATCTGAGGCTATTTTTTGTGAAATAACGCGTTTCCCGTTTACGATCTCGTCATAGTCGTCAGGTTTTGAAGGATCAACAACCAGTGGAGTCTTAACTTTCGCAGCCCAAACTCTAAGACGAGGGTCGTTCAAACTCTCAAGTTTCTCAACCAGTGTGGAACACATTTGAACCCGAGTAAAATTTGATAAATCAGAGCTGAACTGGGTTGTTGTTGGCCAAGAATCTGCAGGGCTGAGACCAATAAAATTGTACCCTGCATCATCTGATTGATCCAGAATTAGAGGATATTTAGCTGGAGATCCCGTAATCTTCTCAATTCCCAATTTTGCAAGTGCAGGTTCTTTGGAAGAGATTCTTAAAAAATACCTTAATGCCAGGGAGTTTGTAAATTTGCGCCATTTGGCAGCATTACCCGCATATAAGACATCCTGACTGGGGTTAATCTCTTTGTAATCAGCTGTAGGTTTTGAAAATAATGTATTTGCACTGTCGAGCATGGCAATTACACCCAGATAGATATCTCTCTGGGTATCGAAAGCTGGCTTGAAATAATCAGATCCTTGCTCTCCTTTTAGCGCCTGTGTAAATGGAGCATCACCCCATAAATCGGCAATTATTCCAAAATTATATGCCTTGAAGACCATGGCAACTCCAGCCTGAAAATCCAGCTTTGCAGCTTTTGACTTTATTAGCATCTCCTCTACATTACGCAAAGTACCATAACTTCCGGCCCAACTTTGATCATTCCAGTCATACTGGTTGTGACCACTTGCCCAGCCATTAAGTTGGGTATGTTGCATCACACCTGCAATATCGCCAAACCCCATATTGATGACATTCCCGCCAGTAGATGTGATCACTGTAGCCATCAGGAAGTTAGGAGATGTATTTGCAGGGTCAGAGCCATTGGGATTAATGTTCATATCTGCCAGATTCTTACACGAAAATGCAAGAAAGGCAAGCAGTACCAAAGCTGCTGTGATTTTATTTTTGATAGTGTACATAGTATCGAATTTTTAAGTGTTTTTAAAAAGTCAGGTCAAATTTAACACCGACAGGGATTACCCATGGATCAAGATTATATCTTTCAATCCCTTGTTTGAATTGTGTACCCCGTTTCCCTTCAGTAGATTGTTCAACCTGGAATGCACGTTCAGGATCAATACCATTTTTTGCCTTGGTCCATATCATTATGTTACGGCTATACACTGAAACAGCCAGTGACTTAATCCCTCCCAATCTGTTCACTAATGATCCAGGCAATTTATAGCTAAGTGACACCTCTCTGAGCTTTACAAAGTCGGCATCAAACATGGCATCTTTAGCAAAATCCCATCCATTACTAATGGCATACGGTTGAAATAAGGTACCTGCTTCCCCGAGATTTTCCTTATAGGTTACCCCACCTTTGCCATCCGAAACTTCATATACTCCTGGGTCGAATGTTCCGTCGTGTAATGTAATTCCAGTCACACTTTCTGCAAATCCACCCAACTCTTTGGTTGGTCCTCCAACAACGTGGAATCCACCAAGGATATATTTGTCTTTATTTGCAACCAGCCAATCACGAAGATCTTTTCCTGTTCTTCCTTCTGGATTGATCATACTCTTTAACCATGATCCTGATAAACCATCATCACGACCATATCTTTCGGTTTGTGAAATAAACTGTCCGCCACATCTCCAGTCAATGGTGAAATTTAATGCAAATGATTTATACGTCAGGGCTGAATTTACACCGAGTGTAAAGCGAGGATTATAATTACCGATTTTATTCCTTTCACCGGCTGGCTGTTCCTGGATTTCTTTGTCGCGCTGCCATTCATAATCGAGTGATGAGGAAATTATAGGAAATCCATAATAGGGTGAAGCTTTATCTTTTACAACCAACATTGAGGCATCGTAGATTGCTCCGACTTCATCGCCAATATAAGACCATGCACCACCATTCGCTTGTTCCCAGAATTTTATCGCTTCGATCCCCGGAGAAATTGACTTCACCGTTGTCCTGTTCCGGGTAAGATTAGCACTGATATCCCAACTCCAATTGTTTGTTTTGATCGGTGTACCCCCTAAGGTTAGTTCCCACCCTTTGCTCTGCAATAAACCCGCATTGATGTTAATTGCATCAGATCCGGTAGAACTTGCAATTGGAATATTCCGTAAAATCTGGTTGCGGTTATCTGCAACATAATAGGTTCCCTCGAACCGAAGTCTGTTGTGAAACAATCCCACGTCAATACCACCTTCAACTGAAGTGGCCTCCTCCGGTTTAAGATTCGGAGTTAATAGCGTTCCCGATTTGGCCAGCCTGATTGCTCCACCCCACTGTCCAATATTGCCGTAAGTGTTTACAAGCTGATATGGATCGGTATCGTTACCAACTTTTGCCCAGCCCCCACGAATTTTTAGTAAAGAGACATTATCTCCAAGGTTCGCGATCTTATCTACAAGAAAACTTAAAGAAGCAGAAGGATAAAAATAAGATTGATTAGCTACAGGTAAGGTACTTGACCAGTCGTTACGGGCAGTTAAGTCGAGGTAGATTCTGTCTTTCCAACCAAGGTTAGCCAAACCGTACAAACTGTAGATCGCTTTTTGAGACCAACCACTACCATAAGATAAAGTTCCTGATTTAATATTTCCTACCGTAAACACATTTGCTAAAATAAGTCCTGCAGTAGAAGCGTTGGAAAGTGCCTGTCCATAAGTATACAATTCATTTCCTCCGGCAGAAACAGATACACTAAAGTCTTTCACTTGTTTGGTATAAGTAGCCAGAAAGTCAGTATTTCTCTGGTAACTTTTAGATTGAGATATTCCGTAAGAACCATTGTTTGGTTCATTAGTGTACCCGGGGCCAATTTTTGATTCGCGGGTTTCATTAATTTGATCCAGTGCATACCGAGCAAATACACTTAGTTCTTTAGTAATTTGCCAGTCAGCCTTCAAATTGCCATAAATCCGATCCCTGCTAAAACTGTTGTTTACCTGATAAGCGAGAAAATATGGGTTGTTATAATCGACATAGGGAACATTTTGTTGAATACCCTCTTTGCCGGGAGCCCAGTAGTTTTTAAGTTCGCGGATATCCGTATTTTGAGGTACTGCATAAGCCCATTGCAATGGGTTGGCTCCCCTGTTACCTGCAGGTCGGTTATTAGACCATGTTTTATTGATATTAATGTTGGAACTAATTGAAATATTGTCCCGGACTTTTATCGTTGCAGAGGTGGTCAAATTGTTTCTGTACAAATCAGAATTAGGGACTATTCCCTTACTGGACATATTTGAAACTCCAATCCGATAGTTTAAAGCTTCAGTATTGTTTGAAACTGCTATTTCGTTGGAGGTTGTTATACCTGTTTGAACGAAGTTTTTAACATTGTTTGGATGTGAAACCAATTCTGTAGGGACTTGCACACCATTAGCATCCAAGGGGCTGTTCCACTGTACAGCGAAATAACCCCTGTCGAGAGGAATACCACTTCCTCCAGTTGATGAAGGATCAACAACCAATGTTTGTCCCGGTAAATCCTCAGGAGTATATGGCAAGTAACCATTTGCAAATTTTTTAGAAATATCCCAGAATTTATATGGCTGGTCAAAGACAGTATTTGAAGTAATATCTATCTTTATTCCTTTGTTCTTCTTACCTGATTTTGTAGTTATCAATACAACACCATTTCCGGCGCGCGACCCATACAATGCTGCTGCACTGGCACCTTTCAACACCGAAACACTTTCAATATCATTTGAGTTAACGTCTGAAATAGCACTTCCGTAGTCTACCTGATTGTCACTTCCAAATCCACCTACGTTATTTAGGGTGTTTGAAACCGGAACCCCATCTACCACAAATAAAGGTTGATTATCATTACTCAAAGACTTGGCACCCCTGATAACCATACTTACAGATGAACCGGTACCTCCGGTTGAATTTATCTGAACACCTGCAACTTTCCCGGAAAGAGCATTTATGGCATTTTCCTGAACTACTCTCGACATGTCGTCGCCATTAACCTTTGCAACAGCAAATCCAAGAGACTTTTCTTTTCTTGTTATACCCAAAGCTGTTACTACGACTTCGTCCACAGCAAGAATATTTTCACTCAGGACAATGTTAATAACATTACGTCCATTGATTGCGACTTCCTGCGTTTTATATCCTATAAAGGAGAAGACAAGAACGGCGTTTGCGGGAACATCAAGGTTAAATCCTCCGTCAGCATTGGTAACAGTCCCCTTTGAGGTACCCTTTACCTGAATAGTTACACCCGGCATTGAGATTTTGTCAGTGCCTGAAGTAACTTTTCCGCTAAGTGTTCCTCCCTGCTGGGCTTCGGTGTTCCCCTGAAAACCGGTTTGCTCCGAAGCTGCCGAACCTGGCAATGCAGTACTAATAAATAATGCCGTTGCCAACATTAAAGGCATAAGATGCCTGACAGTTCTTATAAATATGTTTTTATATTTCATAATTGAATTTTATTCGGGTTTAAAATTATGACTCTAATTATCAGCGCGTTATATTTATTATTATTTTACAGCATCAAATGTCAGAATCAACGCATGTGTATTCATTGGTGCATATTTTTGCGACAATGCTGCAAAACAAACCAACCTCATTGTGTTGTCTGTGATCTCCTGGACTATAACTTTGCGTTGAAAATCCATAAAACCAATAAATTCGGTTCCTGTAAAATCGAGTGTGCTAACCCCTGAGTAGGTTACGACACCACCTGGACCATAAACTGAGGGAACACCGAAATTTTCCTTTTCAACATAAGTAAACTTAGCACCCGACTGTGGGGTATACT
The DNA here is from genome assembly GCA_037133495.1 of Mariniphaga sp. Taxonomy (GTDB): domain Bacteria; phylum Bacteroidota; class Bacteroidia; order Bacteroidales; family Prolixibacteraceae; genus JAAFHB01. The sequence goes on from JBAXOA010000002.1 coordinate 64,883, forward strand.
TACAGGTAATTAGACCATAATCAGATCCTCCGGTATTCACAATTCCTGCACCACCTGTTAATACATAGGCATATAGCATTCCCGCGAATGAAGCACCATCCGCTTTTACATCGTGCACATACTTGCCATCAAAATAAAAGGTGTAGGTGTCCTCGTAGACTTCAGCCATTCCAAAAGCCTGACCGAAAATTCCAGGAGGAAGCATTCCCGGACCAGCATCAGAAAATGATGCATCTGAGTTGACAAATTCATCACCTGAATAGGAAGAACTAAGTTTCCACTTCTTTCCAGCATAACCTGGTGCAGTGTTATTTCCAGTAAGCAGAGAATAAGGGGTCAAAGAAACCGCAGTAGTGACTTCTGCACTAGCAGTTTCGCCCGAAGCACTCGTCCCAACAAGTTTAACCTTGTAATAGCCCCCATTCTTATAAACATGAACAGGACTTTTATCTGTACTGGTTGTTCCATCCCCAAAATCCCAATGCCAAGTGGCAGCGCGCAAGGTAAGCCCAGTAAATGCTACCTGCTTGTCTGCGATACTGTAAAATATCCCAACCTGAGGCGGCACATTAGGTACAGCCTCCTTTTTGCACGATTGGAACAACGACATTCCTACAATCGATACAAAGCACAAAAAGAATAATTGCTTTCTCATAATTTAAATTAATTGATTAATAATTCTTTTATAATAAACGCGGACTAAAAAGTAAAATAAAAACAGATATATTTAATCTTTTTTATTGTTAGTTCTATTATTTTAACTTTTGAACGCGAAAATTAGCGATTCAATTACCTTTACACAGATAGAAAATTGTTTGTATTACATAGAATTTTAACCCTTTGCGTTGCGGATTTGGGAATAAAATTAATTTTGAACTTTAATTAAATAAATCCTTAATTTCATGGAAAACAAAGATACGCTACGACTGGAATTAAAAAGCAGTGCTATTTGGACTGCTCTGGTTACTCTGTTGTTTCTACTGTTTTATGCGGCCAGGAATCCAATGACCGATATGGTAATCGCACTGCCATTCTTTGTGGTATTTTATTATTTCTTTTTTAGCATTGGCAAAGAGTCCGTGTCATCCAAAATAAGAAACTGGATACTTCAGGACGTTAAGAGATTGATTGTTATTCCTTTAATTCTGATTGCTCTCTATGCTGTTTATGTCTTGATCAATGGATAAAATCCTCTTCGAGGCATCCTCGCTTTGCTTCCGTACCTGATTTTTTTTCCGGTTCTGGTCTTTGCTGCAAAAAGACGAAACATTCAAAAGATTGATTGGATTGATTTTACTGCTTTTGTAATTTATCTGCTGCCTACAGCATTTATAGAGGTAAAGCCTGCAGGTGATCTTCCCTTTAATGGTGAAGGTTTCGATTCGATTTACCGGATTGTTCTGATTGTTTCAGCCGTTTATTCTTTCGGTGTGGTCAGAGGCCTCAATAACATTGGCTTTTTTCCGGTTTTTAATATTAGATCTTTTTGGACTTCAATATGGGTTTGGTTTGTATTTTACCTTTTTGTCCTGATTATAGGATTCAACGTTAATTTTATTAAATATGTTGGTCATGAAATTATCGACCAGGCACTGCTGAACAAAATAGCGGTTACACTTATTGCAACTTTTTTCCACACCGCGATTTTTGAAGAACTATTCTTCAGGGGCATTTTACTCAATATGCTTACTAAAAGAATCGGACAAGCTAAATCGTGGCTGATCTTCTGGGTTTCCGGACTGATTATTTCAATTCCTATGGCATTACTTGTCGGCTACACTTTGAAGGGCGGGATGCAATGGTTCCCGGCTTTAATGACTATCTTAATATTTACCGCCGCCTTTTTTATTGAAAGAGCAAAGAAGAGTGATTCAGGTGTTTACACTGGTCTGGCAATTACGAGTGTAATATTCGGTCTTGTTCATTACCATTCTCATGCAATTATCTATATCGGCTTCGCATGTATCGCCGGTTGGGCTTATGGATACACCTATCTCAAAACAAAAAATGTCTTCTACAGTGCAATTGTTCACACTTTGGTTAATAGTTCTGTACTGATTTTCGGATTTGAATTTATAAAATAACTACAATTTCTATTCTTAACACAAATTACTTATCGCTATGTCCGGACTATTAAGATCAAGAAAAATTGTGAAATACGGAATAATTACTGTCTCCATATTAGCACTGATTTACTATTTCGGCTTTGCCTGGCCTTTTCGCGGAACTCCATTTAATGCTCAACGTCATGGAAATCCTCCCCTGACACCGCCTTGGGCTTTGGAATGCTGGCTGTGGGAAGACGATGTAAATACTTCATCGCGCATCGACACCCTTCTTGAAGGATATGCCAAAAATGATATTCCTGTGCGTACAGTTATTTTAGACAGTCCATGGAGTTTGCGATATAATGATTTTGTGATAGATACGTTGTTGTATCCTAAACCAAAAGAGTGGTTCGGAAAAATGCAGAATAACGGTTACCGGGTGGTGCTTTGGATGACTACTATGGTCAATAGTCAAAGTCAGGATACCCGTATTAAACTATCAGATTCGTGGTTTAATGAGGCAAAAGAGAAAGGTTATCTCGCAGGAAAAGGCGACCAGATCAAATGGTGGAAAGGGAAGGGCGGTTTTATTGATTACACCAATCCTGAGGCTATGAAGTGGTGGCGCGGGATGCAACAAAAGGTATTTGATTATGGCATAGATGGATGGAAATTAGACGGAACAGCGACTCTTTTTTATACCATGATCGGACCGGTTCCATTGTTTTATAAAATGACCCGGTCGGGGTTGATGACCGCACGAACCTATATGGATCATTATTACCGCGATGAGTATTTACACGGTCTCACTCAGAACCCGGAATTTGCAACCATGTCTCGTGCCATCGACCGTTGGTATCATCCTGAAGGATTTGCTCCGATCGATGCTTCTCCGGTTAATTGGGTTGGTGATCAGAAGCATACATGGGAGTCAACCGGAAAAATAACGGAAGAGGACCTGCAAAATAAAGATATTGCCATGGCTGGTATCGATGGTATAGAACTGGCAATGCAAAATATTATGGCTAGTGCAAAGGTGGGTTATAATATTATTGGTTCTGATGTAGCCGGGTTCTCAGGGAAGACGATTCCTCCGCGTCTGTATATCCGCTGGACACAATTTTCCGCTTTCTGTGGATTGTTTCTTAACGGAGGTCATGGCGAAAGGGCTTTATGGAAAAGATCGGCCCAGGAACTGGAAATTATCCGGAAGTTTTCGTGGCTGCATACCGAACTGGTTCCCTATATGTACACTTATGTTGTGAAGGCTCACAATGGCGGAAAAGTGCTGCAGCGTCCGGTAGAAGGCAAATATCATTATCTCTTTGGAGATCAGTTTCTTGTAGCTCCAATTTATAAGGACGAATTAAAGAATAAAGTAACTTTGCCTGAAGGAAAATGGCGGTATTTCTTTGATGATAAGGCGATAATCGAAGGACCCATTACTTTTGAACGGGAGTTTCCGCTCGATGAATATCCGGTTTATATCCGCGAAGGTGCCATCGTTCCAATGGATATTAAACGTGAATATACCCGAATCGGAAATCAAAATTCAACAGGCTACCTGACACTTCTGATCTACCCGAATGGTAAAAATGAATTTACTGTTTATCATCCAGATAAAAGCGGCAGCACGACCGTAACGGTAACAGACGATTCTGAAAAAATTTCTGTCATACTGGAAAATATCCATAAACCACATATCCTTAATATTAATATTCCTTCAAAACCGAAAAAAGTTGCACTGGATCATATCTTTCTTCAGGATTCAGTCAATTATAATTTTGATCAAAAACTGCATAAATTAATCATAAAAACAGATAATTACATTACCGGTAATTACATAATATACAAGTAGTCTTTGCTGAATAAAATCATTGTTTTTTAATTGGAAATATCCCCCTCATTTACATAAAAGATGATTTAGTCTTCTGATAATCACTTATTTAGAAAGATTATAAATTGCCTTTCCCGGATAAAAAATATGTTGGAAAGGGAGAATATGATCATATATTTACAGTCAGTGAACTAATTAAAATCAACCTCTTTATGGAAAACAAACAACTCTCCTTCTATGAGGAAGTCCGTGGGGATGGAACGTCCCGTAGAGATTTTCTTAAGTTTTGCACAACAATGGCTGCTTTTTTAGGATTAGAATCCAGTGGCGTAGGGCAGATTGTAAAAGCGCTTGAGACAAAACCCCGGCTTCCGGTTATCTGGTTTCATTTTCAGGAATGCACTTGTTGCAGCGAATCTTTTATCCGGGCATCACACCCAATTGTTGCCAATATTGTTTTAGACAAGATATCGCTCGACTATCAGGAAACGCTTATGGCTGCTTCCGGTTTTCAGGCTGAGGAAGCCTATAAATCGGTTATGGCAAAATTTCCCGGAGAATACATTGTGATGGTTGAAGGTTCGATACCGACAGAAAATGAGGCATATTGCTGCATTGGAGGCCGGAGCGCTCTTCAGATTTTGAAAGAGGCTGTTGCCAATTGCAAGGCAGTTGTAGCCTGGGGTAACTGCGCATCTGCAGGCTGCGTTCAGGCTGCCCGGCCTAATCCAACCGGGGCCAAGCCGGTTCATAAAGTGATCAGCGGCAAACCGGTTATTAATGTCCAGGGTTGTCCTCCGATTGCCGATGTTATGGCTGGAGTAGTTGTTCACCTGCTTACTTTTGATCGTATTCCTCAGCTCGATGAACTGGGACGACCTAAGGCTTTTTATTCACGGCGTGTTCACGATACCTGCTATCGCCGTGCAAATTTTGACGCCGGATTATTTGTCGAATCGTTTGACGACGAGGGTGCAAAGCGTGGCTATTGTCTTTATAAAATGGGATGCAAAGGTCCTGTTACCTATAACTCATGTGGTATTATTAAATGGAATGACGGTGTAAGTTATCCAATCCAGTCTGGTCATCCATGCATTGGATGTTCGGAAGAAGGATTTTGGGATAACGGACCTTTCTATCAGCATCTGCCAAGTGTTGCAGGATTCGGAATTGAAACAACAGCCGATAAAATTGGACTCGGACTTGGTATTGCTACTGCTGTTGGTGTAGCTGGTCATGCTATTGTCACCAATATCCGTAAAAACAAAGAGTTATCTAATGCCCCTGAGACAGTTTCCAAAATTGAAAACCCTAAAGTATAATCACCATGGCTGAAAGAATCGTTATAGATCCCATCACCCGAATTGAAGGTCACTTACGGGTTGAAATTGAAGTTAATAATGGAATAATCACAGATGCTTTTAGTGCAGGAACGATGGTTCGAGGCATTGAAACGATATTAAAAGGGCGCGATCCGCGCGATGCATGGGCTTTTGTTGGCCGTGTCTGCGGCGTTTGCACTTCTACCCATTCGCTTACTTCTGTGAGAACCGTTGAAAATGCATTGGGAATATCTGTTCCTCCCAATGCCGAAATTATTCGCAACCTCATGGCACAGGCATTGTATATCCAGGATCATGTCGTTCATTTTTATGTGCTCCATGCACTCGATTGGGTGGATGTGGTCTCCGCACTAAAAGCTAATCCTGCTGAAGCATCACGGATTGCGCAAAGTATTTCTCCCTGGCCAAAAAGTTCTGTTGGTTATTTTACTGATATTCAGAAACGGTTTAAAAATTTTGTTGAAAGCGGACAATTAGGCATTTTTGCCAATGGCTATTGGGGTCATTCTGCTTATAAACTTCCGCCTGAAGTGAACCTTATCGCGGTGGCGCATTACCTCGAAGCCCTCGAATGGCAAAAAGAACTGGTGAAAGTGCATACTATTTTTGGAGGCAAAAATCCGCATCCAAATTACCTGGTTGGAGGGGTGCCATGTTCCATAAATATAGAGGAAGCCAATGCAGTGAATGCGGAGCGGCTCGCGATGGTTGGGAAACTCTTCGAAGATGCTAAAACCTTTGTTAATCAGGTTTATATCCCCGATTTGCTTGCAATAGCATCTTACTACAAGAGCGATTGGGGCGCCATCGGAGGTGGATTAACCAATTATATGTCATTTGGCGATTTTCCGACTAACGGTTACAACAATCCGGATAGCTTTAAAATGCCCCGTGGCGTTATCCTGAACCGTGATCTTAGTAAAATTCACGAGATCAAAGCCGATGATCCGCAACAGATACAGGAATATGTAAATAATTCGTGGTACAATTATTCGAAAGGCGATGCCGTAGGATTACACCCTTGGGATGGTGAGACCAACCTGAATTATACAGGTCCAAAACCTCCTTACGATCATCTCGATGTATCCAAAAAATACAGCTGGGTTAAGACACCTCGTTGGAAAGGATACCCGATGGAAGTTGGTCCGCTTGCCCGAATGTTGGTTGGATATGCCTCAGGACGCGCTGATTATAAGGCTGTCATCGAAAGCACACTTGCCGCCTTGAATGTGCCGGTGACCGCGTTGTTCTCCACTCTTGGACGGACAGCAGCCCGCGGACTTGAAACAAAATTAACTTGCGACTGGGCACTTGAATCGTACGGGCAACTGTTGGCCAACATTAAAAATGGAGATACCCGCACTCAGAATAACGTGAAATGGGAACCATCAACCTGGCCGAAGAGTGCCAAAGGGATCGGAATGGTGGAAGCACCTCGTGGAGCCTTGTCTCACTTTATTGTAATCGAAGACAAGAAAATTGCCAATTATCAATTGGTTGTACCAACTACCTGGAATGCTTCACCACGCGATGCAAAAGGAAAAAGATCTGCATACGAAGAATCACTGATCGGTACGCCGGTCGCTGATCCAAAAGTGCCACTCGAAGTCCTTCGTACCATACACTCCTTCGACCCTTGCCTTGCCTGCGCAGTGCATGTTTACGATGAAAATGGAACTACTCTTCACGATCTTAAAACTTACTAAGCTATGAGAAGCAGATCCATACCCTTGCGGGAAGTGTATGTGTGGGAATTGCCTGTCCGTTTCTATCACTGGATTAATATGTTATGCGTTATTTCGCTGGTTATTACCGGATTTGTGATAGGCAATCCTCCTGCATTTATGAGCGGAACTGAAGCTTATTTTAATTATTGGTTTGGAACAGTGAGATTTATTCATTTTGTAAGTGCTTTTCTATTTTTCTTCAATTTTATATTCAGAACTTATTGGGGATTTTACGGAAATGAATTCTCACGCTGGACTAATTTTATTCCGCTTAAACGTTGCCAGTGGAAAGAAATTATTGACGTGATAAAAGTTGATGTATTGCAGATTACACACAAAAAAATAGATTCAATCGGTCATAATGCATTGGCTAGTTTCATTTATTTTATCACTTTCCTGATTTTTCTTTTGCAGTGCCTTACCGGATTTGGAATGTATTCGGCTATGAGTCAGTCTTCGTTTCCAAAATTATTCGCATGGATCGTTCCTTTTCTGGGCGGTGATATGAGCGTTAGACAACTTCATCACATTTCGATGTGGGGCTTCATAATCTTTGCCATCGTTCATGTGTACCTGGTATTTTATCATGACTATATCGAACGTCGGGGAGTAACTTCATCGATGATCGGAGGTTGGAAATTTATCGAGGAAGATGTGATTGAGCGCCATGAGGCTAAAACAGAAGAATGTCCTAAAGAGTAATTGTGAAGATTTTGCTGCATAAAAAGTGACCGGGAGACTCGTCAATTACAGAACAGTCACCCGGTCACTTCATTTTAATGAAATTTTCGTTTAAAATTGATATTTTGACAATACCACAAAACAATATCCTTGTACTTGGGATAGGAAATATATTGATGAATGATGAGGGCGTTGGAATTCAGGTAATTGCAAGGCTAGAAAGTGAAGGCTTTAAGGTTGCTGATCTGATGGATGGTGGAACGGGTGGATTTCATCTGCTCGGATTTATTCAATCGTATGCAAAGGTGATCGTCATTGATGCAGCGCTCGATTCTTTTCCGGCAGGACATGTCAGAGTGCTGCACCCAAAATATGCTAAGGATTTTCCAAAGCAGCTCAGCGCTCATGAGATTGGGCTTAAAGACTTGCTTGATGCTGCTTTTCTTCTGGGAAATATGCCTGAAATTCATCTGGTCGCCATATCAGTCAAAGATTTTCAGGAGATGGGAATGGAGCTGACTCCCGAGATTGAAAAGGCTATTCCGGAGGCGATTAAGTGTGTTAAGGATTTGGTGGAGAAGCTTCGTAAAAACGGATGAGGTCGTTTCGGCTCCGAAATATTTTTTCCGTTAATACTTTGCAAATCTGCTGCTTTCATAGAATAATAAGGTGCAGAGCACCGCAATATTTGTAGGAATTTTATTGTCACCAACCAAGAAGGTACAACGTACCGTAATAATCTAATATATGGCTGATACATTTACCAAATGCTATGTTCACCTTGTATTTGCAGTCAAGAATCGGGATGCACTTATTCAAAAAGAGTGGAAAACTGAATTAGAGATGTACATTACTGCAATCATCCAAAATCATAAACACAAGCTTTTATCTGTTTACGCCAGGCCTGATCATATCCATATTTTTATCGGCTATAATGTTAACCAATTGATTCCAGATTTAGTGGAGGAAATCAAAACATCAAGTAATGCATGGATAAAGAACAACAGTATTTCAAAGTTCAAATTTGAATGGCAACGGGGATACGGTGCATTTACACATTCTCATTCCCAAATAGATGTAGTAATCCAGTATATAAAACAACAGGAAATTCATCATCAGAAAAGGATGTTTCGCGAAGAATATTTGGAATTACTCCAGAAAAACGAAGTTGAATTTAAAGATGAATATGTTTTCTTTTTCTTCGATGATGTGTTTAATCAGGAATGATATTCCGGTACGTTGTACCTTTTGTGATTATATCATCTACTACTACAAATATCAACGGTGCGCTGCACCTCTGGTTCTTTTTAAACCTAAAGCATTGTCTAATTGCTTTAAAGGTTATGTGACCGATTAACAACCACTTTATTGATATTTAGAAGGGCTGTCTCCCTAGCCATTCATACCACAAATCCATCCCTTCGCCGGTTTTGGCGGATACCAGAATAAATTCCAGATTCGGGTTGATCGAACGGGCATAACTGATCGCCTTCTCCGTATCAAAATCAACATAAGGAAGCAAATCCGACTTATTGATGATGCACAGGTGCGAGGTCTGAAACATATACGGATATTTTAGCGGTTTATCCTCTCCTTCGGTAGTGCTGATTACAACAACCCTCTTGAACTCCCCAAGGTCAAACATAGCCGGACAAACCAGATTTCCAACATTTTCTATAAATAAAATCGATCCTGTTTCGACCTCCAGCTTTTGTAAAGCCATCTCCACCATTCGGGCATCAAGATGACAGCCTGAACCAGTGTTGATCTGTATGGCAGGTGCTCCGGATTTTTCAATCCGCTCGGCATCAAGCAACGTCTGCTGATCACCTTCAATCACTGCTATGTTCCGGGATGAAATCAAGGCTTTAATCGTCTTTTCAAGAATACTGGTCTTTCCTGAACCCGGTGAACTGACCAAATTCAAACAAAGGACCTTTCTTCCCTCAAAAAATCTGCGATTAAGCTGTGCCAGTTTATTGTTCTCTGAAAGAATATCCGTGTTAAGACTGATCATTTTGCGGCCTGAATGGTCATGTGAATGTGTATGATGATCATCTCCATGTTCATGTGAGTGTGAATGATCATGGTCGTGATCATGGTCGTGATTATGATCATGGCTGCCACTGTGATCATGTTCATGATGGCGATTGTAGATTTTTAATTCCTCTGAGTCGCCGCATCCGCAAGTTTCGCACATAATAGTTTATTTAAAAGTTGTCAGGGATAATCTGATAATTTAAAATTTAAGTATTTGTCAATCAACGAGCAGTGATACTACCCGAAATTCGTCACCTCCGCTGATTGAAGATGGAAAACATTGGCATTTCGGGCAGGTAGCCATCCGGAAATTCATCTCAAAATCGTGATCGCAGGCATTACATTTTCCAATCCCCGGAGTTCTGATGATATTTACACTTGCCTGATCAAGGATCGAATCTTTTACCAGCAATCCGAGTGCTGACTCAAAGGCATCTGCTTCAACTCCACTCAAATCGCCCACTTCGATGGTGATCTCCTGAATCGCTTCAGCCTTGTTTTTCAGTGCTTCCCTTTCAGCCAGGCTAATCACTTCCATTGCCAGTGAAAATTCATGCATAATTATTAAATTTTTAGCAGATACGCGGCAGCTGATCGCCGGATAATGAGTCATTGATCCTGCGTCCACCGGTTTCATTTTTCAAGACTACTTTACCTTGATGGTCGTTTACCACCCGTCCGATGATGGCACTTTTCAATCCTGATTTATTTCTTTTTAGAAGTTCAACAATCTTCAGTCCTTCTTGTTCTGAAGCCACAATGATCACTTTCCCTTCATTGGCAATATGCAGGGGATCGAATCCCAGCACTTCACACATGGCTTTTACACCATTGTTGACAGGTAAGGTGGCTTCATCGATTTCGATTCCAAGATGAATTTTTTCAACCAGTTCATTCAATACGGTGGCGACACCGCCTCTTGTAGGGTCGCGCATGAATTTCACAGAAAATTGATCAAGCACTTCACGGATAAGGTGGTTAAGACAGGCACAGTCGGATTCGACGGATGCCTTAAAATTAAACGATTCGCGCGCATTCATCACCGCCATGCCATGATCGCCGATCGTGCCATTGATGATAATTACATCTCCCGGATTAATATTCAGCGCTTTGCTGATCTGGCTGTTCTCTTTGCTGACACGGCCAATTCCGGCAGTATTGATAAATAATTTATCACATTTCCCTTTGTTCACAACTTTTGTATCTCCGGTTACGATCAGCACTCCGGCTTTTTTTGCTTCCTCTGCCAGCGATTCAACAATTATTTCAAGTTCATGCATTGGAAAGCCTTCTTCTAGAATAAACGAAACGCTGAGATATAGTGGTTCGGCTCCTGAAACGGCAAGGTCGTTGACTGTGCCACAAACTGCCAGTTTCCCGATGTTTCCTCCCGGAAAAAACAGCGGATCGATTACGAATGAGTCGGTGGTAAAGGCAATTTCCGATGAATTAACCTTTAAAATTGCGGCATCTGTCTGTTCCTCTAAAATGGGATTACTGAAGTGCCTGATGAACAGATCCTGAATCAGCTGGTGCATCATTTTGCCGCCGCTTCCGTGGCTGAGCATTACTTTAGCTTCTTTTTGTGTCATGCGCGATATTTATAATAGGTGCCACACGTTCCTTCGCCCGAAACCATACAAGCTCCGACAGGATCAGAAGGTGTGCATTTTTTTGCAAATAAAGGGCAATCCACAGGCGTTTTCAATCCCCGGAGGATTTGACCGCAGATACACCCTTTGGGTTCGGTCGATTCAGGCACTTCAACCAGGAACTGTTTTTCCGCATCAAAGGCTGAAAGTTCTTCCCTGATCTGCAGCCCGCTTAAAGGAATGATGCCAAGACCTCTCCAGCTGTCGTTGCGAAGTACAAAAACATCATTCAATGTTTTCATTGCCAGACTATTGCCTTCTTTCTGAACCACACGCTGATACTGAACTTCCACCTTGGGTGTGTTGGCCTCTATTTGTTCCGTTAGCATAAGAATAGATTGCATCATATCCACCGGTTCGAAACCTGATACCACAACACCTAAGCGACAAACGGTGGCAAGATCGTTATAAATAGCTGTGCCCGTGATCGCACTTACATGTCCGGGTGCAATGAAACCGTCGATTTTTACCCCTTCCGATACCAGCGCTTTCATCACCGGAGGCATTACTTTATGAGCACTAAGCACGAAAAAATTAGAGATGCTTTCACGCTTCGCCTGCAGGATTGCTGCTGCAGTCAATGGGGCCGTCGTTTCAAATCCTATTCCTAAAAAAACGATTTTTCTGTCGGGATTATTTTTTGCAATTTCAAGTGATTCAAGGACTGAATATACAATCCGTATATCACTTCCGTTGGCTCTTTCTTTTTCGAGCGATGTGTTTGAGCCGGGAACACGAATCAGATCGCCGTAAGTGGTAATAATAACTCCGGGTATTTTGCTGTAAGCCATTGCTTTATCGATAAAGTGCTGACTGGAAACACATACAGGACAACCGGGACCCGAGATCAGCCGGATAGTTGAAGGGAGCAATGAGACGAGCCCAAACCGGTGAATCGCCATCGTATGTCCTCCGCATACCTCCATCAATACAATCTCTTTCTTTGAAATTGACTTTAACTTTTGAGAAACTGAGAGAATCAGCTCTTTTTGCCGGTATTCATCAATGTATTTCATGCGATTAGGGTTTTAGGTTTTAGGCAATTAGTCCGTCAGCTGACGGATAGGCTTTTAGGTGATTGATTTTATTTTTTACGTAAGGATCGAATTAGGGCTGAAAGGACTTTTTCTGTTTCTGTAAATTTTTGCTCACCTGCCTCAATTTCAGGATCACCAACATAACCTAATCTTGAAGCAATCGTAAATTGATAATGCGATTCTTTACATGATGCAAAGGCAATCTCCAGGAACCTAAGATATTCAATCTGGCTCTCGCGAGCAGAACCCTCAACTATATTAGAAGGAACAGAAACGGCCGATCTTCTCATTTGAGACGTTAATCCATAAATTTCCTCCTTTGGAAAACCAACGGATATTTTATAGACCAAAAGTGCCAGTTCGTCTGAAAGTTCGAATGCCCTAAGTTTAGTATGGTCCCTCATTTCATATCGTCTATTTACCTTTTGTTATCCTACAATCCTAAATCCTAATAGCCTAATAGTCTACAGCCTAACAGCCTAATAGCCTAATAGCCTACAGCCTATCCGTCAGCTGACGGACTAACAGCCTAAAAGCCTATTTTTCACTCCGGCCTGTTTTGCTCCATCTCAATCAACAGCTGAAGCGTAAATGCCGCTTCCGCCGCATCCACTTTTTCAATCGCAAAACCGGCATGAAGCATAATATAATCACCCGGATTTACGTCATCCAACAATAACAGACTTGCTTTATATTCAACATCTTCAATAGATACCATAGCGGTGGCGCCATCGACGCTGATTACTTTTGCAGGTATAGCTAAACACATTTCAACTCCCTTCTTTTAGCTGCAACAGCTAACTGCCCAAGTGCAATTCCTCCATCATTGGTGGGTACTGCTGCATGTGAATAAATATCAAAATTGTTCTTTTTTAATATTGCGATGGCTCCTTCCAGCAGGTATTTATTCTGAAATACACCTCCCGAAAGTACCACTTTGTTGATTCCTCTGTTTATACGGATAGTTTTTGCAAAATCAAAGATAACTAATATAATTGTGTTATGAAATTTTGTTGAAATGGTCGAATGTCCGGTTCCCCGTCGAATATCTTCAACGATTTCGCGAATTGTTTCATCGAAACTGACGGTCTCGCCAGAATGTACAGCATAGCTTTCGGAACAATCAGACCTGACTATCGCTTCCAGACGCATGGGGCCCTCGGCTTGAAACGATGACACCTGCACCAAATCAAGTAAAGATGCAATACAATCAAAAAGCCGCCCGGCACTTGATGTTAACGGGCAATTAATCTGCTGATCAATCATTTGAATGATCAGCTGAATTTTTTCCGGATCAATCTTCTGCAGGAAAGGCAGTTCAAGATCACGAAAACCAGGACCAAAGACTTTATACAGATAGGAAACAGCCATCCGCCATGGCTCCTCTGCGGCCATATCTCCTCCTGGCAACGGAAGGTATTTGAAATGCGTAACTCTTTCGAAATCATTCAGATCACACACCATAAATTCTGCACCCCAGCTGTTTCCATCGGATCCATAACCGGTTCCGTCGAGGGCTATGCCAATTACTTTTTCATCCAACCGGTGCTCTGCCATGCAGGAAGCAATATGGGCATGATGATGCTGAATAGGTACAACTGGAAAATCGCGAAAACTCAGTCCTGTTTTGGTTGAAATATAGGACGGGTGCATATCGACAGCCAATAATGCCGGCTTAATACGGAATAACTGCACAAACTGCGAAAGTGTTTTTTCATAAAACAGGGTAGTCTCTAAGCCCTGTAAATCACCTATATGCTGACTAATAAATCCTTTTTGTCCTTTTCCCACACAAAAACAATTGGTCAGTTCAGCGCCGAAAGCAACAATACCATCAGTATTTAGCGCGGTGCGTACAGGAGAAGGAACATAGCCTCTCGAACGGCGTAAAATCCGCTCTTGATTACCGATAATCCGGACTACAGAATCATCTGTGCGATTGAAAATTTCACGATTATAGAGCACCGTTGCATCTGTCAAAAGTGAAAACTGTTCCAGTGCTGCCTTGTTATCTGTTAAAATTGGTTCGCTGCTGAAATTTCCGCTGGTCAGCACTATGGCAGGTATTTTTAAAGATTGAAATAACAAGTGATGAAAAGGCATATAAGGGAGCATGACACCTAGAATTGTCAACCTGGCATTTAAGCTCTCTGCCAGAATTGGTCCACTGGAGATGTTCTTTTTTTCGAGTAAAACAATGGGTCTTCGCCATGAAAGAATTGATTTTTCCTCTTCAGCCCCCACTTTTGCATAAGGCTTCAGCGTTTCGATATCCCGGAACATAACAGCAAAAGGTTTTCCTTCCCTGTTTTTAATGGTGCGCAGCTTATTCACAGCCGTTTCATTGAATGGATCACAGGCAAGATGCATTCCTCCCAGACCTTTGATAAGCACAATTCCTCCGCTTTCAATACATTGGGCAACATGTGCTACAACAGTTGAAATCTTGTCGCTAATCCGGTTTTGCCCGATAAATAATTCATAATGAGGGCCGCAAATGTTGCATGCTGTGGGCTGGGCATGAAACCTTCTGTCGGTGACCGTGTCGTATTCCTTTCGGCAATCGGGGCACATGGTAAATGATTTCATGGTCGTTTTTGCCCGGTCGTATGGAAGATCCTGAATAATGGTGAAGCGTGGTCCACAATTGGTGCAATTCACAAAGGGATAATCCATCCGGTTACCCTGGCAAAGTATATCCTGAAGACATTCATCACAAACGGCAATATCAGGGCTGATTTCGGTGATTTCATCTGACATATTGTGACTTTCAAGGATCGTAAACCCGTGGAATGATTTTGGTTCTGTTTCAAAGTACGAAATCGATTCTATGATCGCCGCAACCGGAGCTTCCTCCTTGAGGCAAATAAGGAACCCTTCTATGTGCTGAGGAGTTCCGGAAATCTCAATTTTTACACTTTCATTGGTGTTTTGCACCCACCCGGTAAGATGAAACCGAATGGCAGTGCGGAATACAAAGGGGCGGAAACCAACTCCCTGAACTAAACCGGTAATCACGATCTGTAAAGATTTTCTGACCAATGCGTTTTTCCTTTTAGATTATGTAAATGTATATATATTTGTTGTCAATTATTTATTCCTAAATTCATCCCTATGCTAACTATTCTAACCGGATTTGCTGCAAGTATCGCGCATGTGGCAACGGGTCCCGATCATCTTGCAGCTGTTACGCCGCTTGCTATCGACAGCAGAAAAAAATCGTGGATGATCGGTTTCTCATGGGGGCTGGGGCATACAACCGGGATGTTGCTCATCGGAGTATTATTTGTGTTGTTCAAAGAATTTTTACCCATCGCAGCAATTTCAAGACACAGCGATACAGTTATTGGCTTTTTGCTCATTGGCATCGGAGGCTGGGCTTTGATGAAGAGGTACCTTCAGCATTCACATGGTTACAAGCCTCATGGCCATTTTCATTACAAACCGTTTTTATACGCACATATTCATAAACATACCCATCCGGTAACACCGGCAGCTCAGCATTCTCATGATCACGGACATGATCACAGCCATGACCACGGCCATGACCACCACAATCATCCTGGGCATTCGCACGATGGGGCGCATCATCACGATCATGCTCATGACGGACACAAAAATGCTAACCATCAAGGTTTTGTTGTACACGACAGGCATCCGACGGATTACGGACACGGACATTCCCACAGCGGTATGGTTAAGCAAAACGCATTTTCCGCATTTTTGATCGGAGTGATTCATGGCTTTGCCGGGTTTAGTCATTTATTTGCACTTTTGCCCTCATTGGCGCTTCCGACACTTCTGGCTTCGGTGATTTATATTGTTGCCTTTGCTTCGGGAACAATTCTGACAATGGTTGTGTTTGCATTTATTCTGGGAATAGTGGCTCATCGGTCTGAAGTGAAAAAGAAGGAGCAATTCCTTAAATGGTTTTCTATAACGGGTGCTGTAATGGCTATTGCGATAGGAATATTGTGGATCTTTAATCCGATCGGGTAAAAGAGGTTTGTTTTTTAATATAAAGGTTGCACAGGGTGTCACAGTGAGAACAAAGTGTTTCACAGTTTTACTAAATTTAAAATTTAAACTATGAAAAAACAATGGATCAGTATCCTAATCGTCGGAATGGCGTTTGGTACAGCATGGGCGATCAGGGGTCAGTTCGGACATGAACGGGGTGCGGCGTGGGCTGCTGGAATTGGCGCATTAGCCTTGGTGCTGGTCGCGCAGCGAAAAGATTGGTACGCCAAGGCGCTGCTCATCGCGTTGAGTTCCGCGGTTGGATGGGGCGCCGGCGGAATGATCAGTTATGGAATGGTAGTTGGTTACGGACGGGCTACAGACCTACTGAATGCTACTTATGGTTTACTGATGCTTTTTGTAATAGGTGGATTATTTGGTTTGTTGGGTGGGGGTCTTGTTGGACTAACACTTGGTTCTTCAGAGAAAAAGCGGGTCAACTGGGGAAGTCTGATGGCGGAAATGACTGCCGGAGGATTAATAGGGTATTATTTTCTGATTGAACAACTTGAATTTCTGATGACTCCACCCCGTTCGGAAGCATGGGCTGCTTGTCTGGGTGCAGGACTTGCCATGGTTTGGTTTATGGTAAGAAACAATCATACGTCACCGTTAAGGGTCGCTTACTATGCTGCGATGGGTGCCGGATTTGGATTTGCTTTTGGAAATTTCCTTCAGATCCTTGGTGACGTGCTGGCTATACAGTTCAATATGTGGAATGTAATGGAATACAGTATCGGTTTTTTTGGAGGCTCTGGCATGGCATACGGTGTGTTCAGTTCTGAATGGCCCGAAGAACCCACTGCACCAAAACGATGGGAAAACAATACGGCATATTTACTGGCGTTTGGTCTGGTTCCTTACCTTGTTTTGTCGAACTCTAACCTGATGAAGGTATTCAAAACTGCTCCGGCAGATGCTTTGCAACCTGACAATGGATCGCTCACTGGTAGTATAATCGCCGTTACCGTTGTTGTTGCGGTTGTGATAACCGGGTGGATAAAGGTTATTGCAACAAAAAATAGCATCGGCAGAAAAGAGGTTCTGACACTTTTTGTAGGGTTTTGGGGTTCCTATATATTCATCAGCTTCGGTGTCACAGGAGCATTTAAGGGAATTTTTCCACTTAACCATCTCTTGTATTTAGTGAATTTTGGTGTCGTACTCATTTTATTAAGAAACCACCTAACTTCCTTTTTTGAGCATCCGGTTAAGGAAATCTCGTGTAACAAGTGGTTTAAATATGCTATTGGAATTGTATTTTTAATTATTCTATTGGGTTTGATAGCTATTAATATACACAGCGAAATGGGTGGTGCCAACTACCGTTTTTGAATATTAAGGCAATATCCATGTTGAAAGTACATGAAGTACGAAGATATTTATTTTTAAAGACCTGTTTGTTAGGCCTAGTATTCAATTTGCATATTTAGTTTGTGATATTTTTGGAATAGAATTTTAACTTTAATTGCATTCAAAATCGGTTTAGCAAAATGTGATATGTTAAAATATGATGCAGGATGTTAATATTTGATGCAAAATAAGTAAAATTCCACTACTTTGAATCTATTTTTTTTAGAAAACTTTACCGTTGATGGTACTCATGAAGAAGCTTACCGAACGGAAGTGGTTTTTATATTGAGTTTTTATTAATAAATTAATTAATTAACTATGAAAAGAAAAATCTTTCAAATGCTCTTATTGGGTTTGTGTGTTCTTTTTACGAGTAACGCATTTGCCCAGGTTAAAGTGAGCGGTATTGTGAAGAGTTCCTCCGGAGAATTACTTCCAGGGGTAACGATCGTTGTAAAAGGGACAACGACTGGGGTTGTTACCAATATGGATGGTAAATACAACATCACCGTACCTACCGCCCAATCTATTTTGGTTTTTTCATTCGTTGGAATGGAAAGCCAGCAGATTACTGTAAATGGCAAAACCTCCATTAATGTTTCACTGGCATCCGAAACCATTAGTGTTGACGAGGTAGTGGTTACAGCTATGGGTATTACAAAAGCGAAGAAATCGCTGGCTTATTCTGTCAGTGAAGTAAAATCCGATGATCTGGTAAAAGGTGGTAACACTAACCTTATGAAATCGCTTGACGGTAAAGTGAGCGGGGTTGTGCTGACCAGTTTGAGTAGTGATCCTACTTCTTCTGTATTGGTGAATATCCGTGGCACTACGGCTTTGCCTTCTGCAGGTGACGCCAACGTCACTGTCAAAGGACAGCCTTTGTATGTAATTGATGGAATTCCGGTAGGTAACCAGACATTTACGCAAAAAAACGGTGTTGACTTCGGAAACATTCTTTCGCAGTTAAACCCTGAAGACATTGAAAATATTACCATTTTGAAAGGCGGTAGTGCAGGCGCATTATACGGTTCTGACGGAGGTAATGGTGTTGTGATGATCACAACAAAATCGGGTAAAGGTGGCAAAAAAGGAATTGGCGTTTCGTTCTCTACGGCCGCTACAATGGATTCTCCTTACCAGTTTATGGAAGAGCAGCAACTATTTGGACAGGGCGAACGTACCTACGAATGGCAGTATGACAATACCGATACCTGGGGTCCTGTTCTTGACGGATCTTTCTCCGGCGACTTCTGGAACACCAAAACTCAGAAATGGGATAATGGTCCGATGAAATCATCCAAAGAAAACAGGATGAAAGCTTACCTGAACACAGGAAGCACGGTAACCACCAACGTGAATGTGAACGGTAATTATGACAAAGGTTCTTTCCGCCTGTCGCTCAGCAATATGGGCAACAATGGTGTGATGCCAAATACCAAAACAAACCAGAAATCGTTCACGATTGCTTCGGAATATAAACTGACCGATAAAGTTAAGATCTCGGCTAATGCCAATTATACACGTACTTATTCACCGAATAAAGCAAACGTTGTTGGATCTAACAGTGTGTTAAACAGTCTTTTATTCAATTTTCCAACCAACCTTCAGCCATTGGCCGACATGAAAAATTACTGGATGACCGGATTTGATGGAATCCAGATGAATGGCGCCATTCAGAAGGACAATGGAATTGATAAAGCTGAAACCAACCCATGGTGGACAACTTACGAAAAAATCAACCGTTTTACCCGTGACAATTTCTTTGGTAAATTGCAGCTGGATTATCAGATCAACAAAGACTTTGCATTCGTATTGCGTTCAGGAATGGAAAATGTAGTTGAAAACTATGAATACCGTCAGTCTTTTGGCCAACAAGCTATGGGTAACCGTGGCGCAAGCGGCGATGGTATGTACCAGTCTACTCTTGATAAGAGTTTAAGTTTTAACTCTGATGCTATCCTTTCCTATAATAAATCATTGGGTAAATTCGATATCACTGCTGTTGGTGGTGTAAACTATGCTTACGGCAATTCAAATAATTACGCTATTACTGCCGGTTCGCTTTCTGTTCCGGGATTATTCTCAATGGCCAATGTCTTTCCAGGTCGTTTGACCGCAGGGTATGGCTGGGGAGCAGGTCCTTCTTACAGTGCTTATGGTACTGCAGATGTAGCTTGGAACAAACAACTCTTTTTGGGTGTGACCGGTCGTAATGACTGGAAAGGAAACTTAAAAGAGGAGCAGATTAATTATTTCTATCCTTCTGTTTCATTGGCTTGGATCGCTTCCGAAACCTTTAAATTGCCTGAGTCAATTAATTTGCTGAAAGTTCGTTTAGGTTTGGCAAATGTTGGTAATGGTCTGACAAAACAACGTCCGATTGATACTTATAGCTTTGACGCACCAGACTGGTCCGGTACAGTGAAAACTGCCAATATTAATGCTACCCTGGTTGATCCTGATATCAAACCAATGGCATCAATTACCAAAGAAGCAGGTATTGATCTTTGGATGTTAAGCAAACGCGTTCAGTTCGATTTTACTTATTTCCGCAAAGACCAGAACAATCAGCTGGGAAGTATTCCAGTGGTTCAGGGTACAGGTTTTACAGGAATGACTACCAACGTAGGTGATGTTCGCAATGAAGGCTATGAGTGGGGATTGACATTAAATCCTGTACGGACAAAAGACTGGAACTGGGATGTTACTGCAACTTTTACCCATTACAAAGCCCATATCCTCCGTTTATCTCCTAAATTTGCTCCTGCCGGTTATATCTTTGGTTCTTATGATGGCAAGACCAAAGTTAAAATTGCTGAAGGCGAAGAGATCGGAAATATCTACGAGGAAAACCCAATCTTAAAGGTGAAAACTGGAAAATACGCCGGACTGCCTCTTCTTGACGGTGATGGTGGTGAATTCCAGAAATCATCCAACGAAAAGGACCGTGCCCAATTAGGGAACTACAATCCTGATTTCATTCTTGGTTTTAATACCACTTTGAAATACAAAAGGTTTTCTTTGAATATCGTGAGCAGTTTCCGCAAAGGTGGCAAGTACGTGTCTGTTAATCAGCAGTATATGGAATCTAACGGTAGAGCTGTTACTACTTTAGGCTCAGGACCAAACAACCCTTGGTGGATGGGTGGTCGTAATGCTTCCCTTGGTGGTATGGCGTGGCCTGCTGCCGGTTCAAGTATCTATGCCAACATCAATGCCAACAATGATGGTCAGCGTACTGATGAGGTTAAAGATGCCAGTTATGCAAAAGGGGTGTTCTTGAATCCTAATTTCGCTGGTGGTACTCCAACCGATGCCGATTATATCGTCAACGGTGCCGATCTGAAGAATACATTCTACCAGTTCCCATACAATAGTTATGGTGATGTTATCTGGAATTTCACATCTACCAGAGTTTACGATGCGACTAACTTCAAATTAAGAGAAGTTTCGCTGACCTACTCACTTCCAAATAGTGTTACCAGCAAACTAAAGGTCAATAATGTGAATATTTCATTGATTGGAAGAAACCTTCTTCAATGGAATGCTTCAGGACGTAACGAAGATCCCGAATCTGCATTCTCCGGAGTCGGTGTAAATCAGGGTATTCTTAGGGCAACATTACCTAGCGTCCGCTCTATTGGATTCAAACTTGGTTTTGATTTTTAACAGTTGACTTTCATTATAAAAAATATAAATAATATGAAATCATATTTAACAAAAGCGTTAGCACTTTTTTTACTCATAGGAATTGTTTCCTGTAGTAAAGATGATTTGCGTCAATACGATGCGCTTCAGCAAAAAAATGCGGTTGAGTCATTAAATGACCCTTATCTGTTATCGTCTATTATTAAGAAGACCAGCCTTTTCTATCAGGATATGGGCTTTGGAGCATCCAAACTTCCGGGAGCGGTTCAATACTGTGAACGAAATTATCAGGGATCTGACAATAACTATCAGGGCTTCAAATCGCTTCCTACTGATATGTACACTGCAATGGATATTTTGAAATTAATTGATGCTTCCATTAAACTGGCTGAATCAAGAGGTTCCAAAACACACGTTGGTATCTTCACCACATTCAGGGTTTTATTGTTCTCATTCATGACAGACTTCTATGGTGATGTATATTACAGCGAGGCATTAAAAGGCCGTGAAGGTATCTTGTATCCGGTTTATGACAAACAATCCGCAATCTATGCCGGTCTGTTGAAGGAGCTTGCTACTGCGAGCGCCGACATTACCGCCGGGACAGATGTAGTTAGTCCAACGTATGACCTGATGTTTGGTGGAAATAAAGTTCAATGGCTGAAATTCACCAACTCTCTTAAATTGAGGTTGTTGATGCGTGCCTCTGCGAAATTGGCGGATGCAGGTGCACAAATAGCTGCGACTGCTGCGTTGCCTATTTTAACGGATGCGGCCGACATGAATGCCTCAATCGCATATGTTGGAACCAGCACTGTTAACTCATGGGTTGGTGGTCCGAACAATTGGGGTAATGGTGGTGAATTCGAAAGAAGAAGACCAAGCAAAACATTGGTTGATAAAATGACATCTTTAAACGATCCGCGTGAAAAAGTATGGTTCGCACCTGTCGAAAATCCATGGACAGTAAATCCGGCTTTAAATGGTACGGTTGTTTCTACAACTGACGCCAATGGATTTACATATACTTCAACATGGGAATACCTCGATTTAACTAATTCTGTGATGGCTGCTCAGGTTCCAAATATTTTGGACAAAGATGTTCTTTATGCTGGTTTTATTGCAGGTATGATGGGCGACTTTAAAAATGGCAATGGTCATTGGAATACAGCTTTAGGTGGTGCTTATGGAAATTTCAAGGTTTCAAAGTACTCTAAATTATTCCAACAGAATTCCCATGCGTTATTAAGAGCTCAGATCATGAACAAGGACGAAGTTCAGTTCATTCTTGCCGAAGCTGCCGTAAAAGGATTTGTTTCCGGAAGTGCTGACACTTACTACAGAGCCGGTATCACCGCTTCAATGAAACGTTGGGGAGTGGCAGATGCTGCAATCACAACTTATTTGGCACAGTCCAGCATCGCGTTGCCAGGTGACAACCCAGGTAAACTTGCTAAAATCGCTGAGCAGAAATGGATTGCACTCTTTACAGTAGCTGCAGAAGCTTATCTTGATCTTCGCAGAACAAGATTGCCTAATATTTTCACTCAAGGTCTGTTAAGTACTTATACTTTCCCGAATCGTTACCGTTACCCGGGAAATGAACCTGGACAGAACGTTGCCGCTTACAATAAAGGTGTTGCGACGCTTGTTCCTGCTACAGATGATGAATTCTCTAAAATGTGGTTATTGCAATAATCATTTCTAGAATACAAGAATAGAAGTAAAAGGGGTGCCGTTGATTTATTCGACAGCACCCTTTTTTTGTAAAAGCTCAATATAAATAACAATGAAAAATATTACCCTGTTTGTGGCCTTTTTTACCTTCTTAGGCGTCAATACCTTACTGGCGGAGACCGGGAAAACCTTAAAACCTGTGTATAAGGATATTCCTTACAGTCAGGATTATAGTATAAAATATTACAGTCCGGCAGGAGGAAAACCGCTTTTGAAAGTTTTTTACGACAGGAATAACGTCATTCAGATACTGTCGGCTGAGGGTCTGTTTAAACCCACTGCCGGAGTGTTTCTTTATCCGGGAACCATCGTCAAAGACGGGTTATACCGTCCGATGGGAGACAAAAAAATTGTGAATATCGGTGTATATCAGCATCAGTTTGTGTACCTCGACGATAAAGCGGTGCTTGGAAATGCCTGGGCGGGTTCCCTATTCTCAAAACACGAGATGGCCAATGCCACCTCGTTTGCAGTGGGTACTGACTTTACCTCCCTGGTATCTGACGGCACTTCTATAAGATGTATCAAAGACTCAAAGGAACTTTGGTCCGGAAAAATTAATGATCAAATCATTGATATCAAATATGATGCCGCCAAGGGTCTGTTTTGGATATTGGGAACTAAAACATTGAGCACCTTTTCACTCAAGGAGAAAAAACTTACAACTGTTTTTGAAGGTTCCGGTTTTGCCGCTTTCGACCTGACTGATAAGGGTGCCAAAACCATTATCGGGACAACGGACGGATACCTGGAGGTCGATAATTCCACAGGAAAGCAAATCGGTGCTATCCACCGGAAGGTACCTTGTACAACAATTAACTGTGTGGCGAATATCAAAGGTCAGGTATGGTTCGGCACTTCCTTAGGCGCATATATGCTGCGCGAAGATGGTAAATATAATTATTACAATGGCGAACGCTGGTTGCCGGGTGATCAGGTAAAATTCATCTCCGAAGGTCCTGAAAATTCAGTATTGGTACTCACCGATAAAGGTCTGGGTCAGATCTGCTTTAAACAAATGACCCTTGAGGAGAAAGCAGTGTACTTTGAAAAACAGGTTCGTGAACGTCATATCCGCAACGGATTTAATTCTTCGATCGAAGGGATGAAGGATGGAAACCTCGCGACGGGCTACCTCAAAGATTCCGACAACGATGGTCTGTGGACCTCGATGTACCTGGGGGGCGAAATTTTCAGATACGCCGTCACCAAATCCGATGAGGCGCTGCAGAACTGCTATGAGTCACTTGAGGCCCTCGAAAGACTTTATACGATCAATTCCAATCAGGTTGGTTTTCCGGCACGGTCGTTTGAACGTCGTGGCGATCAGAACAGATTGTCAGATTCCGACAGATGGAAGCATTCCAAAGATCCCGAATGGGACTGGAAATCGACCACCAGCAGCGACGAAGCAATCGGGCATATCTTTGCCTTGGGAGCAATGGCCGAACTGATTAACATAGAACCTATGAAATCGAGGGCTATTCACCTCATCGATATATTGATGCAGCATATTGTCGATCATAATTTATACCTGATTGACTTTGACGGCAAACCTACCACCTGGGGGCGTTGGAATCCCGAATATGTCAATGCACGCCCAATATTTGTCGGTGACCGGAAAATTTGTGCTTCCAATATCACTTCGATGCTCCAAACGGCTTATCATTTTACCCATAAAGAGATCTATAAGCAAAAAGCTTTGGAGCTGTTGTATAAAAACGGATACCTCGAAAATCTGATGCGGCCGATGAAATCGATCGGGAAAGCTCCTGCCGACGCTGATGAGCTGAGCAAAGAGTTATCGTCAGAATGGAATCACTCCGATGACGAGATGTATTTTATCGGTTATTGGGGGTTATACCGCTATGCCCTTAACGACGAACTGAAAGCGAAGTACAAAGAGGCGATCATTGATCACTGGCAGATCGAAAGACCCGAAAAAGAGGGAGCCTGGAATATATTTACAGCCATGACTACCAATGAATTCGATCTGAAAGAAGCCGTGTGGTACCTTCAGGAGCATCCCATGGATTTGATCAATTGGGACATTATGAACAGTCAACGCAAAGACATTGAGCCGATTGCGCCAAATTTCAGGCAGCAGACACTCAAAGAAGTTCTTCCTCCCGACGAGCGGCCTGTTCAACGTCATAACGGCAACATGTTCAATATTGACAAAAACGGGGGCAACGGAACCGGCGAAGAGAGCGCCGGAGATATCTGGTTATTGCCTTACTGGATGGGACGTTACCTGGGTGTGATCAGCGCTCCGAAGAAGAAATAATTAGGTCTGTCAGCTGACGGAAGGAATTGAGAATTACACAATTGTGTGCCTTTGGTGCCTTTTTGGTGACTTTGTGCCTTGGTGGCGCTTCTTATTATTTTATTTATTACTTAAAAGCCTTTCGTAAAGAAAAATTACAATTATAAAAACAACTGAAATGAAAATTACCATTCAGAAAATGACCTTTGCGGGTTTAGTGTTAACCCTTGTTTTATTCGCAAATCAGACCTTTGCACAAGGTGCTGAAAAGCATCAGGACAAATCTTTCACTCAGGATTTTAGTATTAAGTACAATCTGGCTGATAAAAATATCAAACTGAGCAATGTTGTATCCGACAGAAACGGTTATATCCAGATTTTATCTTCAAAGGGCCTGATGCGTACGCGCGACGGACAGTTTTTGTATCCGGGTACTCTGGTCACCGATCGGCAGGATCGTCCAACGTCTGACAAGAAAATTGCCGGGATCGGAACCTATCAGAATCAGCTGGTTTATATCGATGACAAAGCCGTGTTAAGCAATGCATGGGCCGGGAAATTATTCTCCCGCCATACTATGCCGGGTGCCAGAATTTTTGCCGGTGGAAAAGATTTTAGCTTTTTAATCTCTGACGGTAAAACCCTGAATTTATTAAAAGATTCAAAAACACTTTGGGAAGGCACCCTTTCCGGCGAGGCGGTGAAAGACATCAAGTTTGACGCTGTCAATAATCTCTTTTGGATTCTGGGAAGCGCTTCTGTATGGGCTTTATCTCCTGACATTAAGGAGCTTAAAAAAGTAAAGGAAAGCAACAATATTACTTGCATCGCGCCGTCAGCGGGCAAATTAATTGTCGGAACTTCAAACGGATATTTTGAAATTGATGGAAAAACGAAGCAGCAGATTGGTGAAATCCATCAAAAAATGCCGTGGACCGAAATAACTTCAGCAAGTGAGATTGATGGACAAATCTGGTTTGGTTCCACATGGGGAGCTATGAATCTGCGCAAAGACGGCACGTTTAACTACTATGCCTCGAAGCGTTGGGTGCCATCGGACACTATTGTAACTATTGCCAAAGGACCGGAAAATTCGGTGCTGATACTTACCAATAATGGGCTGGGCAAGATCTGTTTCAACGCAATGACCTTGTACGACAAAGCGATGTTTTTCGAGAAACAGGTTCGCGACCGTCATATCCGTGTTGGGTTCAATGCCACCGTTTCGGGAATGACTGATGGTGATGTTACATCAGGAAGTCTGGAAAATTCGGACAACGATGGTTTGTGGACTTCGATGTACCTGGCCGGGGAAACTTTCCGTTATGCGGTCACCAAATCGGATGAGGCCTTGCAGAATGTGCGTGAATCACTTGATGCGCTGGAACGCCTGTACACGATCAATCCGCTTCATTCCGGATTTCCGTCACGTTCATTCGAACGATCAGGATACAATAACAACAGTATTCCATGGAGACCCACTGAGGATCCTGAATGGGACTGGAAATCGACTACCAGCAGTGATGAAGCAATCGGTCATATTTTTGCTTTTGCCGCAATTGCAGAGCTGGTTCCCGAAGCGGAACTACGCAATAAATCTATTATGCTGATTGATACCCTTATGGCACATGTGGTGAGAAATAATCTTTACATGATCGACTGGAACGGTAAACCCACCCAATGGGGAAAATGGAATCCTGAATATGTGAATGCCCGGCCTAAAATGGTAGGTGATCGTAAAATCAATTCTTCCAACATTATTGGGATGTTGCAAACAGCCTGGCACTTTACAAAAAAGGCAAAGTATAAGGAAGCGGCATTCAATCTGATGTCAAAATACGGGTATCTTGAGAATCTTATGAAACCAATGAAGGAAGTAAAAAGTGCTCCGGAAGATGCTGATATGTTAAGCCGCGAATTGTCTGACGGCTGGAACCATTCGGATGACGAGATGTACTATTGTGGTTACTGGGGATTGTACCGCTACGCTTTCAACGACACCCTGAAAGCAAAATACAAAGCTGCGATTATTGACCACTGGGAGATAGAACGACCTGAAAAAGAGGGATTGTGGAATATCATGACTGCACTTGCCGGTGCTAAAAATATTGATTTGAAAGAGGCCATCTGGTACTTGCAGGAGTATCCGCTTGATTTGGTC
>JBAXOA010000003.1:0-85606 GCA_037133495.1 Mariniphaga sp.
CAAAAATATGCTAAAAAACATTTTAAAATACTTGCAAAGCCAAATGGCTTTATCTCACGGGGCTGAGTTTATGGCCTTAGTTTTATTCCGTGAGTTTCACTCACGGTTATTGAAATTTCCCCCTTTCAGGGATAGAAATACTTACGTCAGCTTAACTAAACGACATTGATTTATCATTTATCATTGATCATTGACCATTGAACCATTGAACCATTGACCATTTCTCATTGACCATTGTCTCATTTCTTCTCCCAGACTGAGACATCGATGTTATTATAAGAATACTTTCTTTTGTTAATTCTCTTAACCGAAGGGATCGTAATCGGACCCTCAATTTTAAGGAATGTTTCACTTAGCAAAGCGTCAAGATCGTCTTGCCCCCAGATCTGTTCTCCTGCTTTACGATGACCGCCAACCCAGTTCTCGCGTATGGTACACTCTTCGCTCCAGTCAAATCCGGTGGCAACAATTAATCTGCCTCCTTCATTCATACGTTTATGGACACCTCTTAGGAAGTGCCGTGGATTGTACATTTGATCAAGAATATCGTTAATCAGTACAAGGTCATAACCAACGAAAACCGACTTCATATTTGATGCGTCAGACTGAAGAAATGTGACTTTACGGGCAAGATCACCGTATCCAAGTGTGTTGATATTTAGTTGATTGTGGGATAATAGTTCGCCTTCTTCCGGAAAAACGTATTTAAAATTTCCATTTTCCTGAAGTTGAACAGCCACCCTGATATTTCTGGCAGTAAAGTCAAGTCCGGTAACGGTATCGAAACCTTTGGCCAGCTCCCATGTTGTGCGCCCTGTCCGACAACCAAGATCCAGCGCACTTTTTCTGCTTCTCCCTGCATATTCAATAGCAATCTCCGCAATCCGCTGATAATAATTTTTAATTCCAAGAAAATCGCCTCCATATTGTGCTTCACAATGACGAATAACTTCCGGGTCTGTTTCGTAAGTATCCTTTGGAATAGTCACTTCATTTGCTGATTCAACATATCTGAAACCGGCATGCTGATAGAAGTGGCGCCTAAAGGCATAACGTGCGTTCCCGATAGCCTCATTACCTGTCGAAATCCATGAACCGCCTTTGATGAGATTATGCTTGGTATCAAAAGTTGGCGTTGAAAAGTCATCGTAAACCGGATGAATTTTAAATCCTTCAAACCCATTAATTGGCGTTTCAGTCCACTGCCAGACATTTCCGATTAAATCATAAAACTCACCAAATCTGAATCTGTCGACAGGACATGGACTTTGGAAATGCTCCATATTGATATTCCCGGGAGCAGTTGCCCAAAAAGGCTGATCAGGGATTTTGGCATTTTTGTAAAGTAAGGACCATTCATCTTCAGATGGAAGGCGGATGGGAAGACCTGATTGCTCAGATTTCCAGTTGCAAAAGGCCTTGGCTTCGAGGTAATTAACTTCCGCTGGCCAGTTTAATGGCAGCTCTATCTCGTTGTAAACCAGTCGTAAGCGCCATTTTGCCCCATTTTTTATCCAGAAAAGAGGATGTTGTGCTTCTTTGTAACTTTTCCAGTTCCACCCTTCTTCAGTCCAGTACTGCTGCATTCGATAGCCGCCTGCTTCGACAAATTGCATAAACTCTCCATTGGAACATAACAATTTTGAGGCTTTAAATGCCGGCACGACTACTTCATGTTTCCCATATTCGTTATCCCATCCATAAAGCGGGTCATTGAGGGACTTGCCAATTTTCAGAGGACCTCCTTCAACGGGAATTAATGCATTTTCCGGAGCGGGTGCTGCATCTGAACAAAGATTCCATGTTGAGATTGGTCTGAGGTATTGGAGTTGAACCTGGCGTATCAGAACCGATGAAGTTTCGAGATGAATCCGCTCATGCTCAATGCCCATCATGATAATCCATAGTGGATTATCCCAGCCAATTGGCATATTGAACGGTATTGTCTTTATCAGCTGGTCAATTGATTGTCTTGCTTTGTCCCTGTATTCTTTCACTTCTGCTACCGTTGGCCAGTCGTAATGGCTCATATTCAGATCATCCCACGACATTTCATCAACGCCAATTGCAAACATCGATTCGAAGCGCGGATTAATCCTTTCAGTGAGTATCTTGCTGACAATTAATTTATTAATATAGAATGTAGCAGTGTGTCCATAATAAAAAATCAGCGGATGCCGCAAAGGATCAGCTTTTTGATACATTGCCGATTGATCAGCAAAGACTTCAAACAACTGTTCATCAATATCAAAGGTTTTGTGAAAATAATCGAGCAGCTCCTTCCTTTTCTCTTCCGGTTTCCCCTCATTTAAAATTATTGTCTTTGTGCGAAAAAGTGGATTAGCGCTCATACGAAAAAGATTAAGGTCTAATATTCCATGTTGTTAAAACAATGCAATAATATTTCAAAGATAAGAAATGATTCCGTTTTTTTAATGCTGAAAGCTATCGGTCACTTTTTTGACTGAGCCATGAATCAATAATAATCTTCTTGCCTCATCAGAGGGTATATGAAGTTCATCAACAATCATCTGAGTTCCGCGCTCAATCAGTTTTTTATTGGTGAGCTGCATATTCACCATCTTGTTTCCCTTTACTCTTCCCATTTTAATCATGATTGTGGTGGTGATCATATTGAGGATCATTTTCTGAGCTGTTCCTGCTTTTAAACGGGTGCTGCCAGTAACAAATTCAGGCCCGACAATCGCCTCTACAGGGAATTCTGTTACTTCTGCAATTTCACTTCCCGGATTACAGGTAATGCATCCGGTTAGAATTCCATTACTACGCGCATGTTTGATGCCACCGATTACATAAGGAGTGGTTCCTGAGGCGGCAATCCCAATAACGACATCGTTATTATTGATATTAAAACCCTGAAGCGAATCCCATGCTTTATCCTGATCATCTTCGGCTGCTTCTACAGCTTTGCGCAAAGCAATATCTCCGCCGGCTATTAACCCAATCACCATATTCTCAGGGACTCCAAATGTTGGCGGAATCTCAGAAGCATCCAAAACTCCCAGCCTTCCGCTCGTTCCTGCTCCAAGATAAAAAACACGTCCTCCTTTTTTCATTCTTATTTCAATCTGTTCGACCAGATTTTTAATCTGAGGAATAGCCTGGCGTACTGCGATATGGACTTTGGAATCTTCTTCGTTAATATTGGTAAGCAATTCTTCGACAGACATTTTGTCGAGATTATCGAAATTTGACGGGGATTCCGTTACACTGGTTTTATTTTTCGCTGTGTTTTTCATCTTATTAATTAGGATAATTTGTTAATTTAATTTGCTGGTGTGATATTTGATGAGGCCTTTCATGGGTACACGTTCTATGGTTCCCAATATAAGTCCATTCTCTTCAATGACTTTTCGGAGCTGAGCTTCAAAATGGAATGCTATGCTCCCCGTAAAATGAACCGGTGCTTGATGGATTTCAGGATATTGAATTAAATTTCGAGTCACAAACTCTTGAAAACCTGTAAGTACTATCCGTTCAATTTCGGGATATCCGATATTTTTTGAAAGAAATTTACTGTAGCCGGCCAGATATCGGCTTGGAAATGGTTTCTTGTAAACATTTTCCATTATTTCAGCCGCAGTTGTTGGATAGATTTCAAAGAATTCGGTAATCAGAAATTGTGGCAATTGTTTTTTTAATATGTCACCAATTAATTTTTTCCCAAGTACAGCCCCGCTTCCTTCGTCTCCAAGCATAAATCCTAACGGAGAAACGTTGGCAACTATTTCTTTGCCATCGTAATAGCAGGAGTTGGAACCGGTTCCTAAAATACAAGCGACACCCGGTTTTTCCTGACACAGCGAATGAGCAGCAGCCAACAGATCACTCCCAACTAAAATAGTTTCCGATTCAAATCTTTGTAAAAGTGCTGATTTAACGATTTCCTGTTTTTCCTGATTGATGCACCCCGCGCCGTAAAAGGAGATGGAATTGAACTTATTTACCGATAAAAACTCTTTTCTCAATAAGCTTGAGATATTTTCGGCTGATTGATAAAATGGATTTATTCCTGATGTTATTATAGTTTCCTTGAGTTCGTCCTCAGCGATAATGCACCACTCAGTTTTAGTAGTTCCACTGTCTGCAATTAAGATCATGAGCTGTTATTTTTTATTTGCAATATAAAGTGATTTTTTTTTACCTTTATATCAAAGTGATCAATATTTTAAAGGGCCTAAAAAAATCAAATCAATGTTTAACCAGCGTTACTAAAATAATGCAACAAATTTCTTGCAATTCTAAGAGGCGTAAGACAAAAGTACAAATTTTAAAATTAACTTTATTTTTGATGAGAAGTTTAAGAACTTATGATGAGAAATTTTAGCCGGTTAAAGTTGTACTTTATTGTCTTGATCTTTTCAGTGATTCCATTGATAAGCTTTTCGCAAACTGCAGATACAGAACGGTTGTCATTAAAAGCTGCAAGCCGCTTAAAAAAGATGGAGCAGCAATTTCCAGAATGGCAACACGTTGGTCGTATCCGGTTTGATTCCATTTCGATTATACAGGACAAAAAGACAATTCAGATTTTCTTTACTAATCCACTTTCGTACATCCCTGTCAGGGAGGAGGAAGTTGTGTCAATTGAAAATTCAGTAAAAGTATCGCTGGGTCGCAAATTCCGAAAATATGCCACCCAGATTTATACCGATCACCATTTGTTGAAAGAGCTGGTGCCTAATCTTTTCAGGACAAATATTCCTGTTGATAATAACCGGATTTCAGGAAAAAGCATAACGCGCATACCTGTGGTGCGCCAAATTGGAAAAGAGCAATCCTTGGCCGGTCTTTACAACAATAA
The DNA here is from genome assembly GCA_037133495.1 of Mariniphaga sp. Taxonomy (GTDB): domain Bacteria; phylum Bacteroidota; class Bacteroidia; order Bacteroidales; family Prolixibacteraceae; genus JAAFHB01. The sequence continues at coordinate 4,826 of JBAXOA010000003.1, forward strand.
TATTGCTGTTTGGGATAGTCACGGATGGTATTACGAATCGAAACTGGACCGGTGGGAGTGGCAGCGCGCAAGATTGTTTGGAACGGTTGAGGATATGTCAACGATGAGCTATGTGTTGCCTTACCTTGTGCCAATGCTCGAAAACAGCGGGGCGACTGTTTTTTTACCCCGTGAGCGCGACTGGCAATCGCATGAAGTTATCGTTGACAATGATCTCTCAACAACAGGTTCCGAATTAATTATACCACAGGAATTATCCATTGACTGTTCTGAGAAAGGCTTTTTGATGAAGGATACTTTGATTGCCGGCGACAACCCTTTTTTGTTGGGAACCTCGTTGCGGATTAGGTGCATCAGCGATTCTAAAGCCATTCAGTTTGTCCCTTCTTTTGGCACAAAAGGCAGGTACAGCGTATCGGTATCCTACCAAAATGATGACGCTTTCTCTTCAGAAGTGATTTATTCTGTTTTTCATGCCGGAGGTAAAACAGATTTTCTTGTGAATCAGAGAATCGGGGGCGGAACATGGATTTATTTAGGAACATTCGATTTTAATTCAGGGAAAAATCCGGAAACCGGAATGGTCACTGTTAGTTGCAGTGGCAATCATCCTGGTTTTATCTCTGTTGACGGTGTTAAATTTGGAGGTGGAACCGGGAACATTGCGCGCCGCCCTTCTGAAGAACTTATTCTGAACAAGCCATCGCTTATTGAAATAAAAAATACTGATATTCAGGTATTAAAAAATGATTCCAGACAATTTGAATTTAAGTTAAGCGGCAAGCCACGTTACCTTGAAGCTGCCCGGTATTATCTGCAAAGCGCCGGTTTCCCTGATACGCTTACTTACAGTTTGAATAAAGACAGAAACGATTATAACGACGATTATCAATCGCGTGGCGAATGGGTTAATTACCTGATGGGGAAGCCTAATGTTCCGGCCAATCATCGTAATATTAACGGTTTAAATATTCCAATCGATCTGGCCTTCGCTTTTCATACCGATGCCGGAATTACCCCGAATGATTCGATTATTGGAACTCTTGGTATTTACAGCACCATGGCCGGTCAGGGTGTATTCCCCAATGGAAAATCGCGTATGGCGAGTCGTGATATGACAGATATTATTCAGACACAATTGGTTGATGACATCCGGCAACTCTTTAATCCACAGTGGACAAGGCGTGGATTATGGGATAAACAATATTCGGAGGCGTGGCGTCCAAATGTTCCGACTATGCTGCTGGAATTATTATCGCATCAGAATATTGCAGATATGCGCTTTGGTTTAGATCCCCGATTTCGTTTTTATGTTGGACGTGCCATCTACAAAGGAATGTTGAAGTACCTGGCATTTCAGGAAAATCGTCCTTATGTTGTACAACCTTTGCCTGTTGATCATTTTTCGATCAAACGTTCCGGAACTAATTCTGTCCTTCTCAGCTGGAGGCCAGTCATTGATCCTCTGGAACCAGGTGCCGTACCAACTAAATACAAAGTTTATCAACGTCTTGATAATAATGGTTTCGATAATGGCGTGGTGACTGAAGATACGACGCTCGTTATAAAACTTGATCAATACGACCATATTTACAGTTTCAAAGTTACCGCACTTAATGCAGGTGGCGAGAGTTTTTCAAGCGAAATCTTATCTGCCGGATTAAAAAGCAAGAGCAAAGGCAATATTTTGATTGTTAATGGTTTTGACCGGATATGTGCTCCTGCAATATTTGATAACGGCGTCACAGCAGGGGTTGAATTCTGGAAAGATCAGGGAGTTGCCGATAATCAGGATATCAGCTTTGTAGGAAATCAATACGATTTCGACCGCAAATCAAAATGGCTCGATGATGATAGTCCCGGCTGGGGAGCAAGTTCCGGCGATATGGAGGGAAAAGTTATTCCGGGAAATAGTTTTGACTATCCTTTGATCCATGGGAAGGCAATTATGGAGTCAGGTTATTCTTTTGTCTCAACCAGCGATGAGGTTTTTTGTCAGCCTTCTTTTGCGTTGGAGCCCTATTTTGCTACCGATTTTATTTTGGGCGAAGAGCGATCTACGCCTGGATTAAAGGATGCTTTGGCCACCGAATTTAAAATTTATACCCCTGCATTTATTTCAAAGATTTCCCAATTAACGAAGAGTGGAAGTAAACTATTTATTTCCGGCGCTTATATCGGATCGGAAATCGGCGAGAATAATGACTCAGTAGCCGCTGTTTTTGCAAAAAATGTTCTCCATTTTATCTGGAGAACGGGTCATGCCTCTAAGGGAGGAGCTTTTTATACCACTGATTATGCCCGCAAATGGCTCAAAGGAAAGTGGAATTTCAATGTTGATTATAACCCTGCAATTTATAGTGTTGAGGCACCGGATGGCATTGAACCCTCCGGAAAAAATGCCATAACAGCATTTCGGTATGGCGAAAATAATGTCAGTGCAGGTGTTGTTTATAATGGTAATTACCGGGTTGTTGCGATGGGTTTTCCTTTCGAAACAATATTAACCGAACCGGACCGCTTTATGCTGATGAAACAAATTATTAATTTCTTTGAATCAAAATAAATTTACAAAAATCGAAAATGAGAAATATGATCACTTGCTTTTTACCGGTCCAGCCTGGAACTGACTTCGAACCTACACTTAAAACGCTTAGAGAAACAGGCATTGTTGAAAAGATTATCCTCGTCGGCGAAATGGATGCCAGTACCGGCGCGGACGATCATTTAAAAATATTGTCACATAATATAAATTCAACAAAAGCAATTAAAGCATTTGCAAAAGAGGTTACAACTCCATTTATTCTGCTCTATATTAAAACATTGCCACTTTATCTGGGGCAAAATGCTTTACACCGAATGATACAAGCCAGTACCAGCAGCGGGGCAGGAATGGTTTATTCAGATTATTACGAGGAGAAAGAAGGAGTATTAAAATCTCATCCTGTTATTGATTATCAGGATGGCAGTTTACGTGATGATTTTGACTTTGGTTCATTAATGCTTTATCGCACAGATGCTTTTGTCGATGCTGCACTTCGGATGGATGACGAATTTGAATTAGCCGGATTATATGATCTTCGCTTAAAGGTTTCACAAAATTACAGACTCGTTCATTTACCTGAATTACTCTATACTGAACTTGAGCTTGATACGCGCAAATCGGGGGAGAAAATGTTTGATTATGTTGATCCCCGAAACAGATTCAAGCAAATTGAGATGGAGAAAGCTTGTTCAGCTCATTTAAAAATTACAAATGCATGGCTTGCTCCAAATTTTAAAACCATTGAATTTTCAGTTGGTAACTTTAAAACTGAAGCTTCCGTAATCATTCCAGTCTGGAACCGGGCCAAAACTATATCTGATGCCATCAAATCAGTGTTGAGTCAGGATACTGAATTTGAATTTAACCTGATTATTGTGGATAATCATTCCACAGACGGAACTACAGAATTGATCAGATCTTTTGCCGGTTGTGATGACAGGATTGTTCATCTTATTCCGGAGCGAAAGGATCTTGGAATCGGAGGATGCTGGAATGAAGCTGTTAATCATGCCGCGTGTGGCAAATTCGCCATTCAGCTCGATAGTGATGATTTATATATTAATGATCTTGTAATCCAGCGGATTGTGACTTCCTTCTACGAACAAAACTGCGCAATGGTAGTGGGGTCGTATCAGATGGTTAATTTCAAATTAGAGGAGATTCCCCCTGGCCTTATCGATCATAAGGAATGGACGCCTGAAAATGGAAGAAATAATGCATTGAGAATAAATGGATTAGGGGCGCCACGTGCTTTTTACACCCCTGTGCTTCGGGAGATCCAGGTGCCCAATGTTAGCTATGGTGAAGATTATGCACTGGGACTGGCCATAAGCCGGCATTATCAGATCGGACGAATTTACGAACCTTTGTATTTGTGCCGCCGATGGGACGAAAACTCTGATTCATCATTGGATTTCGTAAAAATGAATGCCCATAATTTCTACAAAGATAAGGTTAGAACGCTTGAATTCTGGGCCCGTCAACAATTGGCGAAAGTGTGAGCGAATAATGGAAATGGTTTCCATGGGTAAAGAATAAAATAATTCACATGCAGAATCAGCATCTCAAAATGGAGTTTTCAAAAAAAGCAAGAGAATTAATACACGAGCAGGTTAGTGATTGGGATTTGGCAACAAAGAACTATGCGAGTCTCAAAAAGGTAAGGGTGAAAACTTTTTATTTCGAAAATTATCAAATTGATATCCAGTTTAATCCTGAGCGAATTGTTTCCTCATCGGCCAAACTTGATGCTCAGTCTATTGAAGCGCGCCCTTGCTTTTTGTGTCAGAAAAACCTTCCTGTTCAACAACGCAGTCTGGCTTTTAACGATGATTACCTGGTATTGGTCAATCCGTTTCCAATATTTCCCGAGCACCTCACAATTCCGGCAAGGTGCCACTCCGATCAGCTAATTGCTGAAAACTTCGGCAATATGCTTGATCTTGCTGCCGGACTGACCGATTTTGTGATCTTTTATAACGGACCTAAATGTGGCGCATCAGCTCCTGATCATTTACACTTTCAAGCCGGAATAAAAGGATTCCTCCCGATAGGAAAGGATTTTCTGAATAGAAAATGCTGCATTGATATTCGTCGGTTAAGCGGCGTGAATATTTTTCATTGGCCTGATTATCAGCGTGGAATTATTACGCTAAAGGGAAAGATTAAATCAGGCCTGATAGAATGTTTTAGCAATATCTACAGTGAATTGGCAAAATTCCAACCCCATGAAACTGAGCCGATGCTCAATATTCTGGCAACTTTTGATCATGGAGAATGGATCATTCATATTATTCCCAGAACCTTGCATCGTCCATCGCATTATTTCGAAACCGGTCAGCGACAAATCCTGCTCAGTCCGGCCTCGGTCGATATGGGAGGAGTAATGATAACCCCGCGTGAAGAGGATTTTATTAAAATTATGGCTATGGATGTGACAGCGATTTTCGGTCAGGTTACTCTTCCTTCAGCTACTATCCTTCACCTCATTAATCAGCTTTAATAAATTTGCAAAAGAATTTAAATGGAAGAACCTCAGATAAAAGTTGGGATCATGGCCGGGAAGGAGATCTTCTTTACCCTTATTGGAAGCTATCAATTCCCAAATTCCACTGCAATACTTACCGGAAAGTGTAAGGCCAGCAGAGCAAAAACCGGTATCTTACTGGAGTGCGGAGCTGAAAGCTGGAATGAAATTAACATTTTTAAGCTCATCCCTTCCAATTTGAAAACCGGAAATTTTTTACTCCATGATGTTACCATTGGAATCAATTTCCATTGGGAACGAAAAGAGGACCAGCTTTTTAAAGGTGGATTATATTTTATGTGTGATGGTGATCTTATTCATGCAATCAATGTGCTAAGTGTAGAGAGTTACCTCACAAGTGTAATTTCTGCCGAGATGAGCGCCACCTCTTCGATGGAATTACTCAAAGCACATGCTGTAATTTCCAGAAGCTGGCTGTTGGCACAGATTCAAAAAAACAGAAGTCTTCAAACTACACAACAGCAATATCAGACCACATTTAGAACAGAAGATGAACTGGTCAAATGGTACGATCGTGAGGATCATATTCTTTTTGATGTCTGTGCTGATGATCATTGTCAACGTTATCAGGGTATTACCCGCGAAACTACACCTATTGTCGAGAAAGCTGTTAATGAAACTCGAGGTGAAATTCTTGCCTTTGAGGGTACGATTTGCGATGCCCGTTTTTCGAAATGCTGCGGTGGCATAACCGAGATTTTTGAAAATGTATGGGAACCGGTCAATCATCCTTATTTGCAAAAAAATATTGATAATGAGTATAACCCTGAGGGCTTTAGTATTGTATTAAATCAGGAAGAATCTGCCAGACAATGGATTATGGGTAATCCTTCCGCTTTTTGTAATTCATCAGATAAAGATATTTTGAAGCAGGTTTTAAATGACTATGACCAGGAGACCAACGATTTTTTCAGATGGAAAGTTACCTATTCACAGGATGAACTGAGTGAATTAATCAAATTTCGTACAGGGGTGGATTTTGGAAAAATAGTCGATCTGATTCCTCTTGAACGTGGTGTTTCATCCAGATTGATCCGATTGAAAATTATTGGAACCCTCCGAACAATGATCATTGGCAAAGAGTTGGAAATCAGAAAGACATTGTCTAAGACACATTTATATAGCGCAGCTTTTATCGTTGAAAAACAAGTGACGTCTGATGAGGTGAATTTCGTTTTATCCGGAGCCGGATGGGGTCATGGTGTAGGTCTGTGCCAGATTGGGGCAGCAGTGATGGGTGCCAGGGGTTATTCGTATCAGGAAATTTTATTGCACTATTTCCGTGGTGCCAATCTGGCTCGAAACTATTAATGATAAGTAATATGATACGCAGAATAATTTGGGGAATAATATTTTTATCAGTCGCTACGGGAGTCTATGGATCTTCCTGGATAAGGATCAACCAGTTAGGTTATCTGCCTCATTCAGTTAAAGTCGCGGTTTTTATTGCAGATCAGCCTTTGTTGACACCACAATTTCAGCTTGTTGAGGTTACCTCAGGCAAAGTGGTATTTGAAGGGAAGGCCATCGGTTACTCCGGCGAACGGTGGGGAATGAAGAGTGCTGCCCGGCTCAATTTTTCCGGTTATTCAAACCAGGGTAAATACTTTCTTCGGGCCGGTGATTCTCGCTCACCTGATTTCATGATTGCTCCCGATGTTTATAAAGGCAGCTCCGATTATACCCTGAATTACATGCGTCAGCAACGTTGCGGGTATAATCCATACCTGAAAGATTCGTGCCATACGTATGACGGATTCATCGTGGATCATCCAACCCGGTCGGGACAGATAATTGATGTGAAAGGAGGCTGGCACGACGCAACAGATTATTTGCAATATGTAACTACTTCAGCGAATGCGGTTTATCAGATGCTCTTTGCCTATTCTAAGAATCCGGAAATATTTGGAGACCACTACAATGCAGCGGGGCTGCCCGGTTCCGATGGGGTACCGGATATCTTAAATGAGATTCGCTGGGGATTGAATTGGCTGATCAAAATGAATCCCGATAGTGGTCAGATGTATAATCAGATTGCCGATGACCGTGACCACAAAGGATTTCGCCTGCCAAACGCGGATACTGCTTCGTATGGAAGAGGATTGTATCGTCCGGTTTACTTTGTGACCGGTAAAGTGCAAGGACTGTCGAAATATAAAAACCGTACAACAGGGGTTTCCTCGGCAGCAGGTAAGTTCAGTTCCGCTTTTGCACTCGGTTCCCGTGTATTTAAAAAAACAGATGCGACATTTAGTAAGTTGCTGGCTGCCAAAGCAAAACAGGCCTATGAATTCGGCTTGACTGATTTGGGTGTTACTCAAACAGCCTGCGTCGTATCGCCATATTTTTACGAAGAGGATAATTATACCGACGATTTGGAATTGGCTGCCTTCGAACTTTACCGTTTAAACGGCGACGATTACTTTCTGAAACAGGCCAATTACTGGGGTCAGCTCGAGCCAATCAGCCCATGGATTGAAAAAGGCAGTGCAAGGCATTATCAGTTTTATCCATTCGTAAATATGGGTCATGCAAATCTGGCAAACTTAAATACAACAACTTCAAAATTGTATGCCGGATTTATGAGAGAGGGATTAAAAACAATTTATGAAAGGGGCAAAAACGATCCGTTTTTTAATGGAATTCCTTTTATCTGGTGTTCCAATAACCTGAATGTTGCCGCAATTACACAAGCCAGACTTTATCATGAGGCAAGTTCCGATTCAACTTACCTGGAAATGGAAGCTGCATTGCGTGATTGGCTTTTCGGTTGCAATCCATGGGGAACAAGTATGATTTGTGGATTGCCTGCCGACGGAGATTCACCGAAATGGCCGCATTCTTCAATTACGTATCTAAAAAATGAAACAACATTTGGTGGATTGGTCGATGGCCCGGTTTACCGCGAAATCTTTAACAACCATATCGGTATTGAATTATTGAAAACGGATGTTTACCAGCCTTTTCAGAATGGAATAGCAGTTTATCACGATGATATGGGTGATTATACCTCGAATGAACCGACCATGGATGGGACTGCAAGTCTGAGTTTTTACCTCTCATCGCTTGAGAAAGAGGGAATCAGGGAGAAAAAATTTGCCAATACAACGATTGATGCGTCGGGAGCATTGGTCAGAGCCGATAAGACCAGAAAGTCGGTTTACCTGATTTTTTCAGCTGACGAATATGGAGAAGGAGCAGATATTATCCTGAATTGTCTGTCAAAGAAAAAAATTAAAGCATCGTTTTTTCTGACTGGTAATTTTTTGAGAAATCCGCGGTTTGAAAGTGCAGTAAAACAAATCGTCACCGATCATCATTATCTGGGGCCACATTCAGACAAGCATTTGTTGTATGCTGCATGGGAAAAGCGGGATTCATTGCTTGTTACGAAAGAACAATTTGATGAGGATATGACCGCCAATATTTTGCATCTGGATAAATTTGGAGTTTTTAATGCCGATATAAAGTATTTTCTCGCGCCTTACGAATGGTATAACCAGACTATTAGTCGCTGGACTGCGGAACGCAAGATGCAATTAATAAATTTCACTCCGGGTATTGGAACAAATGCCGATTATACAACACCTGAGATGCCAAATTACCGTTCTTCAAGGCAACTGAAAGAGCAATTAATGAAATTTGAGTTATCTGATCCTGACGGACTAAACGGTTCAATTATTCTGATCCATCTTGGAACTCACCCCGATCGAAAAGATAAATTTTATAATTCATTGGATCAGATTATTCAGAATTTATCAAAAAAAGGATATTCTTTCGAGAAATTACCATGATAACAATAAAATATGACCGCAAATAGTCAGGGAAAGAGCTCCCGCAACCCATGGGCCTGGATTCCAAGTCTTTATTTCTATCAGGGAATTCCATACAGCATTGTGATGATCACTTCCGGGCTGATTTATAAAACAATGGGCGTATCCATTGCAATGTTTGCATTCTGGACCAGTTTACTCTACCTTCCATGGGCGATCAAACCTTTATGGAGTCCTTATATTGATGTGATTTCAACCAAGAGAAACTGGATTCTATGGACCCAGCTTATATTAGGTGCTGCCTTTATTGCAGTTGGATTTACAATGCAACTTCCATTCTATTTTCCCGCTTCCATCGCACTCTTCGGAGTTATAGCCATTTCTTCGGCTAGTCATGATATTGCTGCAGATGGTTTTTATATGCTTTCTCTTGACCAGCACAAACAAGCTTTTTTTGTTGGAATACGAAGCACTTTTTACCGTTTTGCGATGTTAACAGCATTGGGAGTACTCCCTTTAATTGCAGGTCTGATTCAGGAAAATACCGGCCTGGATCCGGTTTCGTTCGAAGTAACAGCAGTTAGCGCCGTTGATTTTCACCCTGTTGATCCGGGAAATTATAAGAATCCGGAACAGAGTGGAACGCCCAAAATAATCATTTTCCCCGAAAAAATACAGGTTCCGCGCTTTGAGAAGGGGAGCTCCGCACTTGATTCTACAATGATTTTTCTTGCTCTCTCATCTTCACCTTCAAAGGATGAAACGATTGTTGTCAACCTTACCCGCAAATCTGGAAGTAAAGATATTGATCTGTCAAAGAAAAGTACCGGTCGATTTGAATTTAACGCCTCGAACTGGAACAAGCCCGTTGCCGCCGTTATTAAGGTTGATCATAACCTATCCGCACAGGTTACATCGCAGTTCAGTGCAACAGCCGGAAATATTGCTTTCAGCTGGACTTTTTCACTGGGAATAATTGGGGTTATTTTATTGTTACTTGCACTTTATCACAGGATGGCTTTGCCTCGGCCTGCTGAAATTAAAGTAAAAAATAAAGTCAGTCTCAAAGTATATGGAGCTGTATTTTCTTCCTTTTTTACGAAACCCGGTATTATTCCGGCACTGATCTTTTTCTTATTTTACCGGCTTGGTGAAGCTCAGCTCGTCAAAGTTGCAACTCCGTTCCTCGTTGACTCAAGAAACAGCGGAGGTATTGGCTTAACTTCTGCTCAATATGGCTTTGCTTATGGAACCTTGGGAATGATTTGTCTTACCCTGGGAGGTATTCTGGGAGGTGTTGTAGCTTCAAAATTTGGATTAAAGCGGATGATTTGGTTGATGGCTCTGGCAATGAATATCCCCATCAGTGTTTATATTTATCTTTCAACATTTCAGCCTGTTCCGGGTGATGTCACCATATTTTTTGCCATCGCGTCAGAGCAACTGGGCTATGGTTTTGGCTTTACGGCATATATGCTTTATATGCTTTCTTTTGTAGGGGAAAGCAACTTTAAAACGGCCGAGTTTGCTATTGGAACCTCATTGATGGCTTTAGGAATGATGATCCCGGGGATGATTTCAGGCTATATGAAAGAGTTATTGGGTTATCAGCATTTTTTTATTTATGTATTGATTTGTGCCATCCCCGGGATGATTGCCATATCCTTTTTGAAGATTGATCCTAAGTTTGGAATTAAAAAGAAAGACCAGTAAAAGGTTCGGGTATAAGACTCAGAGATCGAAATTTTGAAGTAATATTGTAAATTCAAACTGCAAAAAAAAGATTAAACACTACAAAATCAAAAAATGAATAGTATAAAGAAACTAACCTTGTCTGGTCTTATTTTATTTTTAACAATCAATTTAAATGCTGCAAAATATCCCAAACGGGAAATGAGGGCGGTTTGGATGGCAACTGTTGCAAATATCGACTGGCCTTCAGCTTCTAATCTATCATCAGATCAGCAGCAAAAGGAATTCATTGAATTGCTTGATTTATGCAAAGAATACAATATGAATACCGTCGTTTTTCAGATCCGCCCTGCCGCAGATGCTTTTTATGATTCCGCTTTTGAACCATGGTCGCAATGGCTGACGGGGAAACAGGGTAAAAGACCTGAGCCTTATTACGATCCACTGGAGTTTGCAAGTGTGGAATGCCGCAAAAGAGGCCTTGATCTCCATGTCTGGATTAATCCTTATCGTGCCGTTTCAGATATCAATAGCAACAGAACATCTCCAAACCATCTCTCAAATACTCATCCTGAATGGTTTATCACCTATGGAAAGACAAAAATATTTGATCCTGCTCTTCCTCAAACGCGCGATTTTGTTGCAAAAGTAGTAAGCGATATCGTCCGAAGATATGATATCGACGCTATTCATATGGATGATTATTTTTATCCATATCGGATTGATGGGTTGGAAATACCTGATAATAAATCATTTAAGACATATGCGAGAGGCTATGCAGCCAATCAGCGCGACGACTGGCGCCGGAATAATGTTGATCTGATTATCAAACAATTGCACGACAGCATCAAATCCATCAAACCATGGGTTGAATTCGGAATCTCTCCTTTCGGCGTTTGGCGGAATAGCTCAAAAGATCCCGCCGGTTCGAATACCAAAGCAGGGCAAACCAATTATGATGATCTTTTTGCTGATGTTCTTAAATGGCAGCGTGAGAAATGGATCGATTATGTTACGCCTCAGGTTTATTGGGAGATTGGTAAAACGATAGCCGACTATGCTGTTATCGCCGAATGGTGGAGCCGTAATACATTCGGAACACAGCTCTATATCGGACAAGCACCATTCAAAATTGATCCGGAAGCTAAAGAAAAGTCGTGGCAAAGTGCCGATGAAATTATCAGGCAGGTTAAACTCAACCGCAAATATCCTGAAATCGCCGGAAGTATGTACTTTTCTGCAAAATTCATGCGTAAAAATCCGCTGAATATTCAGCAAAAATTGCTCAGTAGTTATTACCGTTATCCTGCCCTCACACCGGTTAATGCAAGAATAGAGCCTGTTGTTGCACAGGATCCTGCCGATGTGAAGTATTCTGCTGATAACGGAAAGCTGCAGTTGTCATGGGAAAAGGGTGTCAATACCAAGTCATTTGTGATTTATCAGTTTAAAAAATGGCAACGGATCAATATCAAAAAACCTCAGCGTATTTTTTTAACAACTACCGATAACGTAGTCACTTATGCACTGGATAGCCGTACCAATCCACGCCGGTTTAAATATGTGGTGACAGCAGTCAGCTTGTCAAATCAGGAAAGTAATCCTGTTCGCTTCTTACAAAAAAACTGAAATTATGAATTCATCACAGCGTTATCTGGCCCTTGATGTCCTGAGAGGAATCACTATTGCTGCAATGATTACTGTGAATACGCCCGGAACCTGGGCTCATATTTTTTCGCCATTGGAACACTCGAAATGGCATGGTTGCACACCTACCGATCTTGTGTTTCCGTTTTTTCTTTTTGTAGTCGGGGTATCAATGTTTTTCTCGTTTTCAAAATACAACAACTCGCTTAATAAAGAATCGCTTTTGCGAATTGGAAAGCGTACCCTTCTGATTTTTACGATAGGATTATTCTTAAATTCTTTTCCGCAATGGATGGCCGATTTTTCTAAATTAAGAATTTTGGGTGTCTTGCAACGAATTGCCCTGGCTTATGGAATTGGTTCCGTAATTGTTCTTGCTGTACAAAGGAAATACCTTCCATATCTGGGTGCTGCTATTCTTTTGTTTTACTGGGGAATACTTTATTATTTTGGAGGTAACGATCCGTATTCACTTGAAGGCAATGCAGCTGTTCCTTTTGATAAATTATTGGTCGGCGACAGTCATTTATACCATGGATTTGGAGTTACTTTTGATCCTGAAGGATTGTTAAGCACCTTTCCGGCTATAGCAACAGTTATTATTGGCTATCTGACAGGAGGCATTATACGGCAAACTACAAAGATGAAGGTTCCCCGGATTTTAGCTGGCTATGGACTGGCCGGGATTGTAACCGGATATCTTTGGGGATTGCTGATTCCAATCAATAAACCGCTGTGGACCAGCTCTTATGTGCTCTATTCAGCCGGTTGGGCGCTCCTCGTTCTGGCTTTGTTAATCTGGGTCATAGATCTTAAAGGGTACACCGGATGGACCTCCTTTTTTGTAGTGTTCGGGATGAATCCACTGATGATTTTCGCTTTATCTGGTATTTATGCCAGAATTATAGGCCGTCTGATTCATATAACTGAGGCTGACGGAAACGTTGTTAATGGATATAATTGGCTCTATCAGCATGTTTTTATGCCGCTTACAACAGATCCGCGAATCTCATCATTGCTATTTGCACTCACTCATATTATTTTTTATTGGTTGATTGGATTGGTGCTTTATAAAAAGAAGATTTTTATTAAAGTATAGGTAAACCTGATTTTTAAACCAGTCAAAGTCCAGGTTTAAAAATTTCAGGATTGACGTTTGAACAATGATAAATAATCAATGTCTTACAATAATACAAAATTTAAAAAATGGCCGGCTTGTCAAATAAATTTTCCCATCTCTTCTTTCTGCTAATACTGTCCTTTTCCTTGCAATCAGAGGCACAGAATATTGTTGATGACAGCAACATACTTGAGACAAAGCGATTGCTTGATTTATCGCAACAAAAACTTTCTGTTGTTCGTGAAGCGGATACAGAATTCAGTTCTGCAAACGTACAATTTAAACAGCGTCAGCTTATTGAAGCTCAATTGACCTTGTTGGAGAATAAAAATCAACTGATTCCGTTCCAGGGGTTAGATACGCTCAGGATTGCCGCGCTCTCTGTAGGTTCGGGGGCAGTTACTCCGTTTCAGAAAATGTTGAATAATTATACAAAAGTCGATTATTTTAATCTTTCTTCGAATTTTACCGCTGTTGAGACGAATGCAGTTCTACAAAAATTAGCCGGGTATAATTTGGTGATAACAGGAATCCATTCTTTACCCGATGAAAAAAGTCTCACTGCCAATAAAAATGAGGCTGCAGCTTCCGGTCAAACTGAAAACATCGAAAAACTACTTGGTCACCTTTCTCCGGTGAACCATTCTGTTGTTGTTTTATTTTTAGATCCAAAGGCGGTTAATGAACTAAATGAGTTGGGAAATCCTGAAGGATTATTGGTCGCATATCAAAATACAACTAATACTCAGAACCTGGCAGCTCAATTGATCTTTGGAGGTATCGGAGCAAAAGGCAAGTTGCCTGTTTCCTTTGGTCAGAAATATAAAGCAGGAGATGGTCTGGACATCGGCCAGCTTGTTCGCTTGAAATATACACTTCCTGAAGAGGTAGGATTGAATTCTGTTATGTTAAATCACCGCATCGATTCGATAGTAAACAATGCATTGGAGAAGCGCGCTTTTCCCGGTTGCAATGTTTTGGTAGCCAAAGATGGAAAGATAATTTTTCAAAAAGCTTATGGATTTCACACCTATGAAAACAGAACTCCTGCATCGCTGGACGATATCTACGATCTGGCTTCGGTTACTAAAGTTTCCGGGGCACTGCCGGCAATCATGAAACTCAACGAGGAGGGAAAATATCTGCTTGATGAAAAATTTTCGACATATTGGAGTGACTGGCGAAAAGGGTTTTTGCATCCTTCCAATAAGAGCAATCTTACTGTCCGTGAATTACTGACTCATCAGGCCGGATTGGTTCCGTATATGCCTTTTTGGAAACAGTCTGTTACAGAAAAAGGGTTGTCGCACAAATGGTATAATGTAGAGCAAAACGATCAGTTTGACCTTCAGGTTGCCCCGGGACTTTATCTTGACTCAAAATTTAAAAACAAGGTTTATAAATCAATCAGAAAATCTCCTCTCGATACGCGCGGACAATATGTGTACAGCTGTCTCTCATTTATTATCGCGCCGGAGGTTATTTCAAAGCTTGCTGGGATGAAATTCACGGATTACCTTGATCAGAATTTCTATCGCCCTCTGGGTGCTACTACTGTTACTTATCTGCCATCGCAGAAATTTTCTGATGATCAGATCGTTCCAACCGAGTATGATTCGATATTTCGTAAGCAATTGGTTCACAGCAGTGTACATGACGAGGCTTCTGCGGTTCTTGGAGGAATTTCCGGAAATGCCGGGTTGTTCGCTTCGGCTAATGATTTGGCGAAGTTAGTTCAGATGTATGTTCAGTTCGGAACTTATGGAGGCAAACAATATTTAAAAAGGGCTACCCTTGAGGAGTTTACCCGAATCCAATATCCTCAGAACAATAACCGGCGCGGATTGGGATTCGATAAACCATTGATCGGTAATCAAAAAATGGATAAAGCGCATGCCTACCCTTGTCCAGGAGCATCGCCCCAAAGTTTTGGTCACTCCGGTGTCACGGGAACATTTTTCTGGGCAGATCCTGCTAATGGATTAATCTATATCTTCTTGTCTAACAGAGTTTATCCTACTCGCGAAAATAATAAAATCAGTGATCTTAATGTCAGGACAGATATTCTACAGGAGTTGTACGATGAATTAAACAAATTGCATTGAACATTAATCGTTGAACATTGCAATGAGGTACGAGCCTGATTTTAGCCAGTTATTGCGGGTGCTGCGACGTGAATGCCCTGACCGGCCTGTGTTGTTCGAATACTTCACTAACGGTCCGTTAAATGAATACCTGGCTGGCCGTAAAAATACCAATCCTGAAAATCCGGATGAGAATTTTGCAATTACTATTGAAGCATTTACAAATGCGGGTTATGATTATGTAACAATTCCCTCAAGGTTTTATGGTGCCATGAATTTTGCCACTGCGGCGCATGATCAAAAGGCAACAGTGTCTCAGAACGAGGGATTTATGATTGTTGATCGTTCTACTTATGAAGCTTATCCCTGGCCTGATCCCGAAACAGGCGACTTTTCAGCATTCAGCCGTTACGCCCCGCTACTCCATAAGCAAATGAAGTTTATTGCTCCCGGTCCGGGTGGAGTACTTGAGAATGTGATTAATCTCTTTGGCTATGAGCGATTGTGCTACCTTTTGTTTGACGATAAAGAGCTCGTTCAGGATGTTTTTAATTCTGTAGGATCTAGATTGGTGAAATTTTATGAGATCGTTTCAAACCTTGAATCGGTTGGCGCACTGATCGTTAATGATGATTGGGGATTTAAAACCCAAACGATGCTCGATCCGGATTCTATGCATCGCTATCTCTTTCCTTGGCATAAAAAAATCGTTGAAACAATTCATATGAATAAGAAGCCGGCTATTCTTCACTCTTGCGGAAATCTGGAAACGATAATGGATGTGATCATCGATGAACTTAAATATGACGCAAAACATTCGTGGGAGGACAATATTTGTCCGGTAGAAAAAGGTTGGCAACGTTGGGGTAATCGTATTTCGGTTTTAGGTGGAATTGATATGGATTTTCTGATCAGGTCAAGTCCTGAAGAAATTTACCGTCGGTCTGCTAATCTGTTAAAGTTTACCGGTTCTAAAGGATATGCTCTTGGATCAGGAAATAGCATCCCCTCCTTTGTTCCAATCGAAAATTACCTGGCAATGATAAGTGCAGTACAAAAAGCAACTGATTTGATCTAAGATTTTTATTTTGATCTAAGCCGGGGTATTTTCCTTAAAACCTCTGGGTCAGGCTAATGTATAATCGTTGAAAATCGTTGTCAGGCTCGTGGGTATACTCAAAATTAGAGGAAAATGTCAGTTTCTTTGCAATTCTCCACGACAGGCTGAGGGCTGCAATATCTTGCCGCAGCGAAATATGCGAATTTTTATAGGTGTAATTGACCAATCTGTATTCGAGCTCAGTATATACTTTTCCTGAAAAAATGTCACGCGATAACGACGCACCGTAAACCATTCCATCGACATAGTTTGACTTTAAAAGCGTAGCATTAATTGTCAGTGATGTAAGAATTAGCGGGATTTGGTTGTAGCTTAAGTAACTGTTACCGTTTATACTGGGCGTCGGATCTGATTTTTGAAAACGATATCCGGCGGATGCTCCCCAACTGATGTATTTAATCGGATGATAATTAAGCTGAAAGCGAAATCCTTGTCTTGATTCACGGTCAATAATGCTGTCTATCTGGTTTTTAAATGTTTCATAATAATAGATGTTCTTTCGCGCGTCATAGGAAGCAAAGAGGGATAATTTTTTCCATGGCTTATACCTTAAAGAAACATAAGTACTTGTAAGATCAAAATTTGTCGTAGGCTGCATCTTAACGAGCGTATAGAAATCAAATTCAAAAGAACAAAAGAGATCTAATTTCTTCAACAATGAGTTGCTATGCTGTAAATAGGCAAACCGACGATCTGTTTTGAATTTATTCGTCTGGTCGAAAATAGCCAGCGAAGTTTGCATATTTCCATTATCGCTTTGAATGTTATGTCCTGCGAATACACCAAATTGCATCAGATTCGGATTAAAGCTATAATTGAAATAATCAGGCCTCGACCCCGCAATTGCCCCAAAAGTGAAGTTGCGGTTACCTGTCTCGAACTGAAGACCATCTACAGCTCCAATATTGGCCATATTCATATTTATCTTACGACCGAATGAAATATTTGTTGTCTTACTAAGATCATATTTTAAAGCTAAACTGTATATTTTCAAGTATTTATTGATATCCTTGCCAATTTGATTTAATTCATTCGATTTATGTGTCAACGATAGATAAGTCTCGGTAGAAAAATTGGAATTACTGATGTGCTCCGCATTCAGAGAAAAATTATAGCGATACCTTTGATCAGATATCGAATTTGACTTATTGGAATAGGAGGAGAGAGCCAACCGTCCGTCTGTACGCGGCTTCACGTTAATATCCTTTTGAACCGTCGCTTTCATTGCCTGATCATTCACTGACACCGCCTCCTTTGATTCTTTGGTTATTGTTTCGTCTGCGGGTTTTGTTGCTATTTTTTTCCCAAATATTGAGGTGGAAACAGAAAGTGAATATTTACCGATTGGTAATGCCACACATGAAACAGAAGAAAGATTACTCACCGTCAGAACTGGAATAAGCACGTTGTTCTGAGAAATAAATAGTGTATCACCTATATGAATTCCTTCAGTATTTTCGAATTTCACATACACATTTTGAGCACTTATATAGGTAATGGATCCCTTATAAAGCGTGACATTTGTCTGTCCGGATAAGCTGGAATTCAGACTGATAAAAAATAAAATGAATAATAATATTTTCAATTTTTTGATATTTAAATAAAAGTCTCTTCGAATTGTGTGCAATTCCTTATATTTTTGGGTGACACGACAAACAATTAGTACTATTATATACGTAACCACTTGTACCTTTATGGGCCGAATCCATTGTGGTTTTAGCGTGTTCGTGACAATTCAGGCAATTAAATACAGCATAATTGGTTGGAGTGGTATGGCATTCACTGCATAAAGTCCATCTTCCATTATGTTTTCCACTGTAAATTTTAAAATATTGAGCATCGTGATTGAAAGTCGAAGGAGTCCAGGCTGTTTTAGAATGGCACGCTTCGCAATTAGTCGGAAATTTGGCAGTAGCATGAGCCGGATTTGTTGTGGCGTTATATTTGGCTAAATGACAACTCACACACGCTGTTGAAATTCCTACATAGCCATTTGCATGGCATTTAATACAATCAACACCTACATGAGCTCCCGTTAATGGGAAAGTGGTGCCGGTGGTATGATTGAAGGTGGATGGCTTCCAGGCTGTTGAAGTATGGCACACCTTGCAGTCAGTTGTGAACTTTGCACTTACATGCGACGGGCTTGTTGTGGCATTAAAATCATTGAGGTGACAGCTGGCGCAAACTGTGGAAGTTCCTGCATAACCTTTTGCATGACATTTGATGCAATCGACGCCAAAATGACCACCTGTCAGCGGAAAAGTGGTGCTCGTTGAGTGGTTGAATGTCGAGGGCTTCCATGCAGTTTCAGTATGGCAGGTTTTGCAGTCGGTCGAAAATTTCGCAGCAGCATGTGCCGGACTTGTGGTTGCGTTGTAATTATTTAAATGACAACTCACACAAGTGGTGGGAGTTCCGGCATACCCTTTTGAGTGGCAACTGATACAATCTACATTTTTATGAAAGCCATTTAAAGGGAAAGTAGTGCTCGTTGAGTGGTTGAATGTCGAGGGCTTCCATGCAGTTTCAGTATGGCAGGTTTTGCAGTCGGTCGAAAATTTCGCAGCAGCATGTGCCGGACTTGTGGTTGCGTTGTAATTATTTAAATGACAACTCACACAAGTGGTGGGAGTTCCGGCATACCCTTTTGAGTGGCAACTGATACAATCTACATTTTTATGAAAGCCATTTAAAGGGAAAGTAGTGCTCGTTGAGTGGTTGAATGTCGAGGGCTTCCATGCAGTTTCAGTATGGCAGGTTTTGCAGTCGGTCGAAAATTTCGCAGCAGCATGCGCCGGACTTTTGGAAGTATTGTAAGTATTTAAATGGCAGCTGACGCATGTCATTGGAGTTCCAGCAAAACCCTTGGAGTGGCAGCTGATACAGTCCACTCCGATATGACCACCACGAAGCGTAAAATTGGTGCTTGTATTATGATTAAAAGTCGATGGCTTCCATGCATTTACGGTATGACAGGTTTTGCAATCTGTTGAGAATTTTGCCGCAGCATGAGCCGGACTTGCCGAGGTATTATAGTCATTTAAATGACAGCTGTAGCAATCTTTGGATATTCCCGCGTAGCCTTTTGTATGACATTTTGCGCAATCAACGCCAATATGGCCTCCTGAAATTGGAAATGTAGTGTTAGCATTGTGATCGAATTTAGCGGGTTGCCATCCTCTCTCGGTATGGCAGAAAAAACAGTCCTTCGGAAATTTGGATGCTATGTGCGATGGCTTAGTTGTCGCCGTAAAATTCTTTAGATGACAATCAGCACATTCTGTGCCCATCGGATCAAAACGTAACAGTGAAGCTGATTTATGACAAAGGTAACAATCGATTTGCGCATGCTGTCCGTTCAATGGAAACCGGCTTTGCTGATGTATTTTGCTGATATTTTGAACACCCCAGGAAAGGGGGGTATGGCACCTTTCGCAGTCTTGGCCAACAGTCTGCTGATGCATATCTTTGTGGCATGAAACACAAGTTGATTTTGCATTTGTAAATACAAGATCAATATGGCACTTGCGGCAATCAACGGTTTGATGCTGACCGACCAATTTAAAGCTGGTTGTAGCATGATCAAATGAATTGCTTTTCATCGTCCATCCATCTTTATTGTGGCATACATCACATTTAATAGTCAATTTATCTCCGTGTGGAGATTTGGCCATTGTGCTAATTGATAGCATAATAGCTAATATTACCGATGACAGTCTGCACATAATAGTTTATTGTTTTTGTATTCAATATACTTCCCTTTTGCCGTAATAACTTCTTTGTGACACTTCTCACATTTTACCTTGAGGTGAGCTCCATCCAATTTAAACCTTGATGAATTATGATCAAAGATACATTTTTTCCAATCGTCAGATCCATGGCACTTTGTACATGTTGTTTTTCCTCCTGCTTCGAACTGACCGGTATGCGGATCTTTGTGGCATCCTGAACAATCTTCCGAAATACCCGTAAATTTTTGAATTCTTTGGCCATCTTTGTTTTTGGAATAATGACATGCCGTACAGGATTGTTTGATATGAGCTCCTTCAATTCTAAATTTTGTCTTGCTATGGTCGAAATTTATCGACTTCCAGTTCTCAACATGGTGGCATTCAGTGCAATTTTCATTTTGATAGTACTTATCCTGAATGAATCCTTTGTGCTCATTCCGATGACAATCGACACACCGACTTCCGATACTTCTGAATTTCCAGTTTTCCTGTTTTTTATGACAAGCAAAACAAGGCGTTGCCAGATGGGCTCCCTCAAGCCGGAATTTGGACAGGTTATGTTTTTCAATGGTAAATGTACTTCCGGCAAATCCACTGTTGGAATGGCATTTATCACAATCCTGAACGATGCCATCTTTTACAAACTCTTTTTTATGATAGTCGGTATGGCACTCATAACAATGGTCGTGTTTGATTGGAGCAGTCAGGGAAGTCTTATGGCATGATTTACAAGCTACTGTCATATGCTTTCCTTCAAGTTTGAAATCTGTCTTGTTGTGATCAAACGACCCAATTCCTTTTATAGTATGAAAAGACTCTTCTGTGTGACATTGCTTGCAATTCTGCCCAAATTTATTTTCATGAATATCCTTGTGGCAACTTGTACAGTTATTGAATACCAATCCTTCCAATTGGCGCACTTGCTTTCCATTGATAATTTCTGTTTTATGACATTTTGCACAATCAACATTTTTATGTTTTCCAATTAATGGGAATTTTGTAGTGTTATGATCGAATCCTGTTGCATTTTTAAAGGAATCAAATCCATGGCATGTTGTACAATTGACTGCCATTTTACCCTTGTGAAAATCGTCATGACAGGAAAGACATTCTTTACCCAAACCCAAATAGGTCGATGGTTTTTTCTTAAGCTCCGGATCCTTAATAAATGCCGGCTTATGACATGATTTGCAATTGCAAGCCTTGCAATCTTCTTTTGCATGTGCACCTTTCAGTTCAAATCCGGCGTTGAGATGGTTGAACGTCGTTTTGTCAAATTTGATAATTTGAAAATTACGACCATGATGGTCATTATGACAAACAAAGCAATTTTTGCCTGCCACTTCCGACGAAACATGAAATCCTCTTTTTGAATTTATTAGCTGTCTGATCTCTTTATGACAATCCAGACATTTCTCGTTGGTCACTTTATCCCCGACAGCATGGCATTTTGTACAATTGCTCACCCCTTCCAGAGCTGCATGCGCTTTGGTCAGTTCCCCCGGTGATATCTGGGCAAAGGTATTGCTACCCAAACAGAAGAGGGTTATGATAAGAAGTACAGAATATTTTAATTTCATGCTCATAGTTTAGAAACAATATAAATACCTATAATTAAGCCGAATAGAATATGATTGATTTAGCGATGTTTTAATATGGCTTCACCGTACTTGGTGGATATTTCAATTCCTATCTTTCTTAAAAATTCAGTGGGAAGTTCTCCCCCTGCAAAAATGTAAACTAAATCATTCGCCATTTTTAATACCTCTTTTGAATTACTTTCAGAGTAGTGGATCGCATCGGGCTCGATAGAGATCAAATTTGACTCAAATTTCACCGCAATCAGTCCATCCTTGATCGCGGCATTAATTTTCACTGCATTTTTAAGTTTTATTCTGCCGAAAGAGTTATTCCTGTAGGAGATTGTGACCTTGTTCAGATCGGCCAGAAGCAATGCTGATTCTATCGCCGAGTCTCCGCCGCCTACAACAACTATATTTTTATTGGAGATCAATTCAGGTTCTAAAAGACGGTATGCTACTTTTTCAGAATTCTCTCCCGGTACATTTAGTTTACGAGGAGTTCCGCGTCTTCCAATTGCAAGTAAGATGCTTTTGGTTGTAAAGTTCTCTCCATGAATTGTTTCAACAGTAAATATGCCACTATTGCTGGTTACAGCCTCCACTTTCGAATTCTCCTGAATAATAATCTCATTTTTTGCCAATACCGAATTCCATAATTCAAGCAATTGTGCTTTGGATGTTTCATTAAATTTCACTTTGCCGTGAAGTGGTAAATCCATTGGCGCGGTCATAACTATTTTAGCTCTGGGAAATGTAAAAACAGTACCTCCCAATGTATCTTGTTCCAGAATTAAAGCCTTTAAATTGAGTTTTTTAGCCGTAAGAGCAGCTGAAATACCAGCCGGACCTGCGCCTACAACAATCAGATCAAAGTTTGCTTCCGTATCTTTTCGTAATGTTTTTATTATGTTTTCAACTGCTTCATTTCCCTGCTTAACGGCGTTTCTGATTAATCCCATCCCACCCAATTCACCGGCAATAAAAATGCCGGGAACATTTGTTTCAAAATTTGGACTGACATGTGGCAGATCAACTCCCCGTTTTTCAGTGCCGATGTACAACGAAATCGCCTCTACCGGACATGCCCGGAAACAAGCCCCATGACCAATGCAGTGAGAAGCGTTGATAATTGTTGCCCGGCCATTTCTGATTCCTAAAATATCCTTTTCTGGACACGCTTCAATGCATGCACCACTCTTTATACACCGGTAAGGATCTACTACAGGATAGAGCGAAACAGGTTCGTGCACCCCATCTTCTTTGGCTTGCGCTATTTTTACATCAACTTCTTTCGACTCTCTCTTTTGCTTTAGGATATAAATTACTAAAATACCCGCTATGAGAAGTATTGCAGAACCATAAATGGCAACTTCTTCGATAATTATATCCATAAAATTAAAATATCCATTTATAACCAAGTGTAAGCACAACAATTACATGTATGACCATTACAATCAACATGATCAAAGCGAACGGCAAGTGAGCAACGTGCCAGTATTTGAAAATATTTTGCATCATATCCAGCCGCTTAATTTTTTTGACCAGATTTTGTTGGGTACGTATCAGATCTTTAACTTTTTGAACCTCCTTTTTTGAAAGGTTATTCGCTTTTAAAGCAGAGTTTATCCCTCCTGAATTTTCTTTATTGAGATCGTAAATTTCAATGTTGTATTTAAACTTTATCTCCTCGGCAAGCTCATCTTTCATATCCTGCACCTCATTAAAACTTAATTCGCGTCCTTCTATCGTTCTGGGTATCTGTAGATAAATAAACCTGCCAATAACTCCACTCGCGACAACCGCAACCAAACTCCAAAAACTGATCGCTACTATTCCGCCAAATTTAAACGAGGTGTGGTACAAAATAAAAACAGGGCCTAGCGCACACAAAAAAATATGAAATTCGAGCCAGTACTTTAACGTTCCTATACCAGAAAGCATCTTGATTCGTTTGCGGGCCATATAAGAAAAAACGCCAATAACGATAAGCAACGAACCAATAATTCCTAATCCATGTCCTAAAAATCCACTTGGTTTTAGCAAGGCATAATCAGGGTGAAAATAGCGATCCTCTACCGGTAATTTATAAAAGGAAAAGCCAATATAACCTATAATAATGATGGCCGCCATAACCACGGCAATATAGAAAGATAAATAAATTTTATGAACAAATCTTGTCATTGGATATTATTGTTTGAAATTATCTATGTTGTTGATAATAAATTAATTAACTAAGTATTTAGAGGATCTTTAATTCCAATTGTATTTGTATAGCATTGGATATTATTATGACTAATACATGACGAAAGTAATGAATAATTCCATAAATAATTCTAAGTAAGGGCAAATGTCAACTGTTTAGAATTAATCTTAATTCGAATAGCAGTTAAATTGACTTTGAAATTGATCCATAATGATTAACTTTAATCTGCAATTTAGCCATCAAAAAACTCACTGTTTCAGAGATGAAAATCAACTTAAACTGCTTTCTGCTAACTGTTTTTATTGCGATTTCAGCTTGCAGTCAGCAGCGGAAAGACCGCGCAATTGATGACATTGAACATGCTTTTCAGCAAGGTCGGCTGACCCTTGCCACCCATTGGGCTGATTCTTTATTGAAGAGTAGAAATCCGGATTCATTGACAGTAATCAGGCTTAACTCCATTATCGACCATGCACACCGGATAAAGGTTGATTTTTCATTGCTTGAGAAAGACATTAACCATAGTTTGAAAAAGGAATCGTTGGCGAATACAAAGGATGAAAGGATCAGATGGGAACAGCAAAATTGGCTTGAATACCGGATGATAGATGGTGAAAAGCGTTATTTTAAACGTGCTGTCCCAAACTTAAAATTGATTCTCAGAAATGAGGAGACCAAACACAACAGAAAGGGAAAAGGGGTCACCAACCACCTCGACTTGTTTTGTCTGAATCATTCACGAGAGGCAATTAAGTCAGTTGTATCTGGAGGAAGACCAGTCGATCCCGTTAAAATGAAGGTTACATACCGACTGTCTGTCAATGCAGATGTTGTTCCAGATGGAGAAATAGTCAGATGCTGGTTACCCTGGCCACGCGAACTTCACGCTCGTCAACGCGAAATACTCCTTCAGAAAACGATTCCCGGGCATTATTTTATTGCTCCTGATACTGTGGAGCAACGATCTGTATATCTTGAAAAGCAGGCAATAAAAGGTAAGCCGGTTGTTTTTGAGATTCAGTTTAATTATTCGTCTGCAGCCCGATATGTTGATATTCGGAATGAAAAGATTTCTCCATATGATACCGCATCAGCCGTTTATAAAAGATATACCTCTGAGCAATATCCTCAAATTGTGTTTTCAGATAAAATCAGGCAATTGTCTGACAGCATTGTCCGGGGCAGTTCCGATCCCGTTGAAAAGGTTAGAAAACTCTATTATTGGATAAACGATCATATTATTTGGACCGGAGCCCTTGAGTATTCAATTTTACCTGATATTCCAGGATATGTATTAACCAACCGAAGGGGGGATTGCGGTATGCAAACGCTTCTGTTTATGACAATGGCTCGGGTTCAGCACCTTCCTGTGAAGTGGCAGAGCGGTTGGATGATGCACCCCGGGGATGTAAATCTGCATGATTGGTGCGAAGTTTATTATGAGGGCTTAGGATGGGTTCCACTCGACATGTCGTTTAATCTTCAGAAAACCAGTGATTTGCGTGAAGAGGAATTCTATATAAGCGGCATAGATGCCTATCGGTTGATTGTTAATGATGACATTGGAAGTGAGTTAGTTCCTGCAAAAAAATATGCAAGAAGTGAGCCATATGATTTTCAGCGTGGTGAAGTGGAATGGCGCGGCGGAAATCTCTACTTCGATCAATGGGATTATAAAATGAATGTTGAATATTGAATTAATGCTACTTTTGTTCTATTATAAGGCATTACAGGAAGCAAAATAAATAAATATAAAACATCCATGAAATTTATCCTTTTTATCGTAGTGGTCGTTTTAGCTCTCTTGTCCGGGTGTTACCAGCATTCTGTAGACCAGCTTCAGGCAGAGATAGACATTATATCAAAACACTGGGTTCCAGATAAGAGGGTAGGGATCTGCAATCTCCGGTTAGTGAAAAGTGCCGGAGGCGAGATGACTTTGAAAGGTGAATCATTGTTTCCGGGGGCTAAAGCTGAGGCGTTGAAACTGTTGAGCAGTAAAGGTATTTCGGTCATCGACAGCGCCATTTTGCTTCCCGATACCATCAATGTAAAAAAAAGCTGGGGATTAATTAATATCAGTGTAGCCAACCTGCGTGGAAAGTCAGCCCATGCTTCCGAGTTGGTTTCGCAGGCAATTATGGGCACTCCGGTTCGAATTTTAAAAGAAGATAACGGTTGGGTGTTAGTGCAGACCCCCGAAAATTATATTGCATGGACTAACGAATCATCGGTGCAGAAAATGAGTTTCACGGAGATGATAAAATGGCGAAATTCAGACCGGATGATTTATACCGAATCTTTTGGTAAAGTCTATAAGGATCCAAAGCTTATTGAAGTGATCAGTGATTTGGTTGCGGGAGCAATTGTTGCTAAACTAAGTGAAAGTCAGGATTTTTCTTCAATTTTACTTCCGGATGGGCGCGCAGGATATGTCGCAAATATTAATTGGTTCTCGTTTAACCAATGGAAAGATACTGTTTCGGTAATCAACGATCAGTTGATCAAAAGTGGCCGACAGTTTCTGGGTTTTCCATATCTTTGGGGCGGAACATCTTCTAAGGCAATGGATTGCAGTGGATTTGTCAAGACTGTCTTTTTTCTTAACGGAATTATTCTTGAACGTGACGCATCACAGCAGGTAAAGCATGGAGCTGAAGTAGATGTGACTTCTGGTTGGAATAATCTCCAAAAGGGCGATTTGCTTTTTTTTGGTTCCAGAGATCCTTACCGGGTTACTCACGTCGCAATATATATAGGCAACAGCGAGTTAATACACTCTTCAGGCAGTGTTAGAATTAATAGTCTTGATAATAAGAAAGATAATTATAGCAATATTCTTGGTGCTACTTTACTGGCAGCACGAAGAGTGATCGGTTTGCCTCCTGAAAATGGCTATTTGCCGGTAAGGCTGAACAATTGGTACTAAAAAATCTTCAGATGAGTAACCGACGTAATTTTTTAAAATTCAGCGGAATAGCAGCGGGTTCGCTAATCCTGCCTAATTCATTAGGTGCTGCCGGAGTGAATAACCCTTTAAATAAGAAATCAGGAAAATCTACCATCATGAAATTGCGTTTTCGGCCCTACGATCTTCAATTGAAACATGTCTTTACTATTGCAAATAACTCACGGACTACAACACCTGTGATGCTTACAGAGCTGGAATATGACGGACTCGTTGGATATGGAGAAGCAAGTATGCCCCCTTATCTGGGCGAAAGTCATAAATCCGCTAATGAATTTCTCTCCAAAGTTGACCTGTCTGGTTTCAAAGATCCTTTTGAGATAGAAGATATATTACAGTATATTGATAAACTCGCACCGGGTAATTATGCGGCAAAAGCCTCCGTAGATATTGCCTTGCACGATTTGATCGGGAAGATTGTTCAACAGCCGTGGCATAGGTTGTGGGGTTTAAATCCGGCAAAAACGCCAAATACAAGTTTTACAATTGGAATCGATACGCCCGAAGTTGTTAAAGAAAAAGTGCGCGAGGCCGACGTGTATAAAATTTTGAAAGTTAAGCTGGGGCGCGACAACGATAAAGAAATGATTACCGCCATTAGGTCTGTTACCAATAAGCCTATATGCGTTGATGTGAATCAAGGCTGGAAGGATCGTTCTATGGCGTTGGAAATGATCCGGTGGCTGGCAACTCAGGGAGTCGTTTTTGTTGAGCAGCCGATGAGCAAAACCGCGGTTGAGGATATTGCCTGGTTAACACAAAACAGTCCTTTACCCATTATCGCAGATGAGGCGGTTCAAACAGTTAACGATGTTATCTCTGTAAATAAGATCTATTCAGGGATTAATATCAAATTAATGAAATGTGGTGGATTGCGCAATGCCTATAAGATGGCTAATATGGCTAAGATAATGGGAATGAAGGTTATGATTGGCTGTATGACTGAAACATCGTGTGCAATTTCAGCTGCAGCTCAATTATCGCCTATGGCGGACTGGGCTGATCTGGATGGCAATTTATTGATTAGCAACGATATATATGATGGGGCTCAGGTTGTAAACGGCAAAGTAACTTTGCTTGATTTACCCGGTATTGGAATCAGGCTGAAAAAATAAGTAAAGGCACAAACAAAGAACATTAAACATTATTAATTGATAATTACTTGTCATTAAATGTTTTTATTTATCCCCCAATTTACACAGACTAATCCCCCAAAACCGGTTCTTTGGTTGGAAAGGTTAAATGTTTAAGCATTTCCGGCTCATGTTTGAACCCTTTTATAGCAGCGTCATGAATGATCTTCATTAAATTAAATAACTCTTCAAGCCTGCTTTTATAAGCTTTATTCCGGAGCTCTTTTCTTTCAAGATATTTTATTAACTCTTCGTGTTCATCACTGATTTGCTTGGACAATTCCACAATTTCTTCCAAAGTAGAATCGGGACAATTAGCCGCTTTTAAATCGGCCTTTTTTTCATTTATTAAATTAACCGATCCTTCAAGAAACGATCTTAATTCTGAATAATTGTGGATTACCTTTTCCATTTCGCAGTAACCATATGCTTCCCATATATTTGAATGATACGGAAATGCCTTTTGAAGATAGAAACGAAAGATCAGAAAAAAATTCCTGACCTGATCTGACATTGCATCAAGATCCAGCTTATATTTGTAAGTGATACTGTCAGTTTCTGATTCCAATGTATAGGCCTGTACTTCATAAAAAAGGGCTTTGAATTTATAAATAATGGCCTGATCCAATTCTAGCTGAGCATTTTTGCTGGAGAACAGATGACTACTCAGGTGTTTTTTAAACCCTGAAGCAATTTCCAGCAACTCGTTTTCGGGATAATTAGAAATTTTCATAATAATCAGAAATTGAATTCTTGATAACAAGCAACGAAAAGTTTCAAATAACCTTATTTCTATCCTGTTAAATCTGAACCATTTCCATGAATCCAATTCTTTAATCAGTTTATATGATTAAAGTTCAACACGATATACAATAGCACAATTATTAATTTCCATAAATGTACTCTTAAAATCATGGAAATGCAAATGTTCTTCTTAGTATTTTGGGTTCTTTAACAAAATTTGTGATAATGCGGATAGCCTATAAATTGCCGGATAGCAATTATTGCAGAATGAAATGATAGGTTATAGTCCCTTTTTGAAATGCCGGAGCATTGGCGTCCGCATTAAAGCTAGCTTCTAATGCTGCTTTTTTAGCAGCTTCAAGTAAATCGCTATCTATTGTATTGGAACCTTTAATGCCGGGTAGCGCCTTGGTAACCTTGCCAAATTTATCTACTGTAACTTCTACTACTACAATTCCCGCTTCATTGCCGGGGAAAGCGGGTTTTGGCAACAGACGTGCATTGCGTCCGGAAAGACTAAACGAGATTCCTTTTCCCGCTCCCGCTCCCCCGCCAAGTCCGTACTGGTTTGCACCTGGCGTGCCATCGGGACTTCCTTGGTTGCCTTTGCCGTAAGTATTTCCCTGCCCAGTACTCTGAGAACCATTGTCGGTTTTGCCACCTCCGAAAGCATTTTTTGCACGTGAATTAATTGCGCCGATTTTTCTTTCTTTTTCTTGCCGGATGCGTGCTTCTTCAGCTTCCTGCTGTTGCTTTTCCCGGGCTTCTTCAGCCTCCTGCTGTTCCTCAAGCTGCTTTTTCTTGCGCGCTTCCAATAGCTTTGTTTTGTTCTCGTCGGCTATCTTTTTCTTTGCCAGAGCCGCAATTGCAACAGTTTTTTCGTAATTCTGAGTCAACAAGTCTTCATCTCCCTTATTAGTGGTCTTTGTGGAAGGCTTAGGCCGGCTTGCTGGTTTCAAGGCAGGAATGACTTTTTTTGCCGTTGCAAAAGATTCAGGTGCCTTAGCTGCTGACGGTTCTTCAATGCCAAGCCCGGTGGCTGAGTTTCCGAAATCGACCAGGAATCCTTCCTCGGGTGGGGGAGGATAAGGCAAGACAAACCCCATATAAAGCAACAGCAGCAGTATTGCGGCATGAAAGAACACCGTTGCAACTACTCCCGTTTTTTGGCTATTGGTCAATGTCATAACCGATCATTCTCCATTTGAATATTTTAATTTGTTCCGGATATGGTGAAAGTTTCTTTTTCTCACCAAAGCGCCGGGAATATTTATCATGTTCATTTTGTCAAAAATAGTAATTCCGTACGAATATTTTTCAGGTTATAATCACCGAACGGATGGTATTTTTAATGAATCCTTATTCATCCTAATATTTTTTGGTCCTTTTTTAGAATGATAGTGACTAAACAAATCGGCCAATGAATCAAACTCCTCCCTGAATGAAAGGCCGATTCCTTGTTTATAAAGTGACGTGTCGTAGATAAGATCATCATTCGCGCGATTGTATGCTTTGAGTTGTAATTTGCCCGATTTATTAAGTTTTACAAATACTTCAACCTCGCCTACAACAGGATTTGTGGCATTTGACTGTAAATTACTGTTGTTTCCAATATTTCCGTTGATGGTGACGCGATCATTAAGAATCTGCGTACTTAAGGCAAATTCCATTTGATTGGCATTTACCTGATCTCCGGGGCGATAATTAAAACCAATATCAAAGTCGTTGCTGATCTGCGAAAGCCAGTTGGAAAGCTGATTGGAAAGAATATCCGAGGTTGTCGAACCTACTATACTTCCGGTACTCGACTGAAAATCCTGTCTGCCCCTGAGGTATTCAGGAGTAAAGAACTGCCCCATAACAAGCAGCGAAACCATCTGCCGGTTGATATCGTCCTGAGTGCTGATAAACTGCTGAAGTTCATCCTTTGTCCGTTCATCGGCCGTTGGAAAGTTAATATCAAATTTTACCGACGGATTTAATAATTTTTTTGACAGATTGATTTTGCATTCAACCGGAATCCTTCTCGAATTATCATTCTGGTTATAATTGAGCAGCAGGTAATTGATAGGCGCTTTTAAGGTGTAAATGGCGTCGAAGTCAACAATCGCTCCATATGGATCTCCGTTCCAGGAGATCAACCCTCCCTGCTGGATACGGAACTTTCTGACAAGAACGTTTTGTAGCGTAAACATATAATCTCCCTTGTCGATCTTATAGTCGCCATAAATGAAAAAGTTACCCTCTTTGTCGTAAATAAACCGGAGATCTCCAGAGCCGGATCCGTTTATCGCATCACCGACAGTTGAATTAAAGACCATCTGAACTTTCGCATCTGGGGTAGCAGTAACGTCAAGATTTATCTCTAAACCACCTGTTTTTGTAACCCTTTGAATTGTGTTCTTTTTTTGTTCAAGGGTATCGGGATTGACAAACCGTATGAAATCATATTCACTTACCGATTCGGGGTTTTCAAGGGGTACACTAATCTGCGTTCCTGGTTTGGTAGTTACCGAAATATCGAGAAGGATGCTTGCTGCTTTACCCGATATTTTTATTATCCCGCCAGCATGTGCAAGACCATAAAAAATATTGTTGTCACTGCTGTTCGTATTCAAAGCCATGATTTTGTCAGTAGTAGCAGACATATTGTATGTCATGTGATTGAATAGATTATGGGTAATCACTCCATTGAATTTTGCCTTGTTATTTTCGATGTCGTTTACCTGGATATTCCTGAATATAATAGAGTCGCCCGAGAACCTGACTGTATCATTCAGTGAATATGCAACTTTGGTGTAGTCGATTCCAATTTTTGTATTGGTCACTGCAACTTTTCCGTTGAACTTGGGTTCGGATAGTTTTCCTGTGATATTTATATTTCCGTTTCCAAGACCTTCCACCTTGTCGGAAAAGCTGCTTAAAATAGGCAGTAACGACTCGAGTGGATAATCTTTAAATAAAGCATGGTAGTCAATACTGTCACTTTGTGGTTTATAGTAACCTTTCAATTCGAGACCCGGCTTCGAATCTTTCACGAGTTTAAGTGATGAATTAAGCTGCCTGTTCTCCTGATCCCAAATATTGTCTAACAGAATATCTCCAAAGTTTTTTTTAAGGTAGGTGAAATCGGATAGTTTAAGCCTGCTGCTTAGAAACAGGGAGTGATAAGGATCAGCAATAGCAGCCATTCCACTTAATTCACCATAAATGCCAATTTCCTCTCCAAGCAGTAAATCGAGATTACTTAATTTTACTTTATCAAATTCAATATTAATCTTATCCGTTGTATTGTCGGTAACTTTCCCATAAATTCTGAATCGTTCCTGATTATGATGAATGCTGAAGTTGTCGATCGCAATTGACGTGGAATCAGTATGAAGATGACTTTTTTCTATTTGCCACAATGAATCGGCAATCCATATTTTGGAAGGATTAAGATAGAGATCCACTAAATTATTTCCTGTCTTATTTTTGGAAAATATCCCAAGAAAATTGATTTTTCCGGAATAAGTTGGCATAGCAGTATTATTCCAGCTGATTGCTGTGTTTAGGCTATCGTGAACGAGGGTGTTATTAACCGAGAAATTTTCAACAGCAAGTCTTCCGCCGACCAGCGCATCTTTGGTCCCAATTCTAAAGAGCCAGTTATTGTTGGTATTGTGTGAATTGATGGTAAGTCCTCTCACCTGATCTTTATTGTAAAGCAACTCGTTGACCGATCCATCCAGATCAAGGGTTTTTTTCTCAGAATCGATACTGCCGGTCAGAACAACCGGAGATTTGACAACCAATCCCGGAACTAAAAAACTTCCCAGTTCTTCAGCCTTTTTTATACGAATATCGAATTGAAAGGCATTTTTACCTGTGGAGCTTCTGTTTGAGAAAGGCAATTGTGCAGATGGCAGAAAATGATGAAGGTAATCTCTGAATGTGAGGTCAAACTCTCCAAAAAGGTATTTTCCATTAACTGTCGCATCTGCAACATCGGACCTTAGGGTGATATTATTTTTCTCGCTGCTGTTGGATGTTTTAAGCATTAATTTTTGAATCACAAGCGAATTATTATCGCGGATAAACCGAAAATTTTGAAGATCGATCTGACCATTGACATTGTCTATATGGTTTCCCTTGAAATTTGCACTTACTTTAAGGGATAAGTCTGCCACTTTACGCTCCCTTTCAAGGCCGAGTATAACCAAATTGGCTTTTTCTATTGTAGAGGCAAAGTTAAATTCCGGAATTTTAGCAGTGAAATCGGCTTTACCGGAAAACTCCATTTTTAGATTAGTATCCTGTACTTTCAATTCTCCCTCAAAACTACGGTCGCGCGCTTTTCCATTTACATAAATGGAATCAATTCTGTAATTATTAAAGTACAGGCTGTCAATATCTCCATTGATCAATGCATTAAACTTGTGGCCTCCTGAACGCGATCCATTTACTTTGATCGCCAATGTAACAGCACCCAGAGGCTCGTAACCCAATAGCTTTCCGGCTTGAAACGATGTTGCCTTAATATTCCCGATAAAATCAATCACTCCCGATTTTTTAGGACGGATGGCAATATCGGTGGATAATTTGCCAAGACTTCCTCCCAGAGTGCCGTAGGCCACAAAATCTGAAGGAAATCCTGTGAAATTTCCCTGATAAGTAAGTTTTAAGTTTGAAAGTAACTCTGCAGGGATCTTGAGATACCTTTGATCCGAATAATCTGGCATACGAATCGTAGCCAAATCATTAAAATTAAACGTATTGTCGTATAATTTAAAAAATATGAAGGTATTTTTCCAATCTGGTAAGCCTTTTAATTCGAGGTCGGCATTTACCTGCGTCTCTTTCCCGATTTTAAAATTTATCTTTTTGAATTTTAAATTGCTAAGTGAGCCTTTAATTCCGCCTGAAAAAAGAACTGGTTCATTCATCCCCCATATTTCGGGAATAACGTATGCCAAATCAGTCAATGAAATCATTGACTCTTTAAAATCACCGTCGATAACGTAGCGATTCGATAAAGTAAGACTCCTTTCTGAATACAGAGAGTCGATGCCAAAAAGTACGTTCTTGGATATTTTAATTTTATTGGCCTCAATATGTGAATGGTTCATCACCAGAGTCAGGTTGGAGACTTCAAATCCGGTACTGTCCGTTCGTCCTTCAAACCGTAAGTCACCGATTGCAAAGCCTGATTTTTCATTAATCGAAGCATTATCAACAAAAAAAGTAGTTCCGGAATCAGTCTGATGAATATTTATTATGGAAAGATTTAGTTTCTTGATATCCAGGTTATTGAAATTTACTCCATTGACTAAAGTGTCTTTTGCCTCGAGATTTTTATACTTGAAACCTGAGTTCCGTAAATACAAATTAGTGAAAGTAAATTGCCACGGATGAATGGAATCAGATTTGGAACCGGATGTTGAATCGGAACCATTCAACAAAAACTGATAGTTGAATCCTGATTTATTTTTCTGAATGTTAATCCTGGAATCTTCAAAGTTAAGGTCTCCAAAATGAATCTTTCGTTCGAACAGCTTCAGACTGTCGATTTGCAATTTGATGTTGCCAACATAAAATAAGGTATCCATATTCTGATCTTCGATCAGAACTTTTTCGAGAATTATACTTTTGAATAAAGAGATATTAACACCGCCAACACTGATTCTGGCTTTAAAAGTAGTTGACAAATGCGATGTTATCCATTGAGCTGCAATTGTTTGTACTTTTTCAGATCGAAAGAGCAGGTAAGCCCCGCCATAAATAGAGGCGAGTGTAATTATCGGGATAAGTAATATTTTAAGCCTTTTTTTGATACTTTTATACTTTATTTTGAACAACCGAAAATTCGGAAATCAAACGCTATTTGATTTTTTAAAAATAGCATTTTTTGGGGTCTGGTAAAAGAGATATTTTTCAGAAATTGAACAAATATGAATAAAATACAAAGATGGGTAAAAGCCGCGCTATAATAATTCTTGGAATTGAATCTTCATGCGATGATACATCAGCTGCAATAACCAGCAATGATGTGATCCTTAGTAATGAAGTATCTGGTCAGACCATTCATATGGCCTATGGTGGCGTCGTTCCCGAACTTGCCTCAAGAGCTCATCAGCAAAATATTATCCCGGTAGTTGACCTTGCAATTAAAAATGCAGGAATATCAATGGCTGATATTTCGGCTGTGGCTTTTACCAGGGGACCGGGATTATTGGGTTCTCTCCTGGTTGGCACGTCATTTGCAAAAGGTTTTGCACTAGCTAGAAAAATTCCACTGATAGAGGTGAATCACCTTCAAGGGCACGTATTAGCCCATTTTATAAAAGAACCATCTGTTGAAAAAAAGGTACCTGAGTTTCCTTTTCTATGCCTTTTAGTGTCGGGAGGCAATTCGCAAATAATTATCGTGCGCGATTTTCTCGATATGCAAGTGATAGGACAAACCATTGATGATGCCGCCGGTGAAGCGTTCGATAAATGTGCCAAAGTGATAGGGTTGCCTTATCCCGGCGGGCCTTTGATTGATAGATTGGCTAAAGATGGTAATTCTGCAGCTTTTATTTTTGCGAAGCCACGAATGCCGGGTTTAGACTACAGTTTCAGCGGTCTGAAGACCTCATTTCTTTATTTTATCAGAGACAGAATTGCTGAAAATCCGAATTTTATTAACGAGAACAAAGCGGATATTTGCGCGTCATTGCAAGAAACTATTATTCAGGTGCTAATGCAGAAGGTAATTCAGGCTGCTAAAGAGACGGGGATCAGAACAATTGCTGTTGCTGGAGGAGTCTCTGCTAATTCCGGTTTAAGGCAGGCCTTGATAACTGCTGCTGCAAAATATAACTGGGAAATGCACATCCCGCCTTTTAAATTCACCACTGATAACGCTGCAATGATATCTATTACAGGCTATTATAAATACTTAAAAGGTGAATTTGCTGGTCACGATGCTGTGCCGTACTCAAGAGTTTCGTTAAAGTAGGAACTTATAAGCTAAGGCAGAAAAAGACAAGTCATTTTTAAATTGTCAAAACTTTAAACTTGCAGCTGCGTTTTCAAGTGGTTTATCGGGGTTTGCAAATTACAAAAGAGGCTGTATCAAAAGTAAAAAAATTAACCGCTGAGATCCGCTAAAAGAAACTGCTGAGAACCGCAAGGCATTAAAATACACAAGAATATCTCTGCGTAGCTTTGCGCCTTTTCTGCGTATCTCCGCGGTAAAAAGACTTTTGATACAGCCTCTTTGTATTTTTAAAGGTTGAAGTTATGCTGACCTGGAGTTGCCGGCCGCTATCTTCCCCTATTTGTTCAGGATGTTAAAATGCATTGTAAATCTACCAGGCAAATATTGGAAAGCGCTCCATCATTTGATTAACCCTGTTGCGGACATCATTGATTACTAATACATTATCTGCATTTTGAAGTACTTCATCAATCAAGTCAACGATTAATCCCATATGTTCTTCTTTCATGCCGCGGGTTGTAATAGCCGGTGTTCCGACCCTTAAACCTGAAGTGAGAAATGGAGAGCGTGAATCAAAAGGAACCATATTTTTATTAATGGTAATATCGGCAAGAACAAGCGCATTCTCTGCTTTTTTTCCTGTAAGATCCGGAAATTTAGTTCGCAAATCGATCAGCATCGAATGGTTGTCAGTACCTCCCGAAACGACTTTATATCCTTTTTCAATAAACGCTTTGGCCATTACTCTGGCATTTTTCTGAACAAGTGTTTGGTATTCTTTGTATTCAGGTGCAAGAGCTTCCCCAAAAGAGACTGCTTTGGCTGCAATGACATGCTCAAGTGGCCCACCCTGTATTCCTGGGAAAATAGCCGAATCAAGTAAGGACGACATCATTTTTAATTCACCTTTTTTGGTTGTAAGACCCCAAGGATTTTGGAAGTCTTTACCCAGCATTATAATTCCACCACGAGGTCCCCGTAAAGTTTTATGAGTGGTTGAGGTGACGATATGTGCAAATTGAAGGGGGTTGTCAAGCAGTCCGGCAGCAATCAATCCTGCAGGGTGAGCCATGTCAACCATAAAAATGGCTCCAATCTTATCGGCCAGATTTCGCATCCGCTGATAATCCCACTCGCGTGAATAGGCCGAAGCTCCGGCAATAATCAGCTTGGGAAGTTCTTTTAATGCGGTCTCTTCCATCATGTCGTAATCGACAAGTCCTGTGTCTTCTCTTACTGAATAGGCAACCGGACGGTAAAGTAATCCTGAAGAGTTGACAGGCGAACCATGTGAAAGGTGACCTCCGTGTGACAAATCAAGTCCCATAAAAGTATCACCTGGTTTCAATACAGTCATTAAAACAGCCATATTCGCCTGTGCTCCTGAATGGGGCTGAACATTCGCATATTCGGCACCAAAAAGTGTTTTCAATCTGTCGATTGCCAGCTGCTCCGATTCGTCGATGTGCTGACAGCCTCCGTAATATCTGTGGCCCGGATAACCTTCGGCATATTTGTTGGTCAGGCATGAACCCATCGCTTCCATTACCTGATCAGAAACAAAGTTTTCGGACGCAATCAGCTCAATGCCATGCATTTGTCTTTGTTTTTCTTTTTCGATAATCTCAAAAATCTGTGTATCCCTTTTCATTCTGTAACCTTTTGGATAAATTTAAAATTCTTTATAAAGTTCTGATCTGTATGCTGTTTCCATTTTATTCTGTCTCTGCCTTTCGACAGCCGGATCAATTTTCAGCTGCAAATTTACTGTTTCTGATCTAAACCCTCGTCGTTATTGATTTTTCTTTATTAACGAAGATTTCAACGATTGTTAACTATTCTTCCGAAAACCGAACCAATTCTGCCCGGTAGGCATTAAAAATGGTTGATTTGGAAATAAAACCAATGTATTTCCGGTTACTGACAACCGGCAGATTCCATACACCGCTCTCCGCAAATTTCTTCATCACATTTTCCATCTTTTCATCGGGTGAAATAATGGCAGGAGGCATGATCATCAAATCTTTAACAAAGGTTTGATGATAACGATCCTTTTCAAACATGAACTCGCGGATATCATCGAGAAGGACAACACCATAGAAATTCTCCTCATGGTCGATGACAGGAAATATATTTCGCTTTGATTTCGATATAATGCTTGCCAGCTCACCGAGGGTATCATTAATGCCAACAGTTAAAAGATCCTTCTCAATAACATTTTTTAATTTTAACAGGGTTAGAACTGCCTTGTCTTTATTGTGAGTGATAAGTTCTCCGCTGCGTGCCAATCGCATATGATAAAGTGAATGTGGCTGAAACGGAGTTATGGTGAGATAGGCTGTTGCCGCAGTGATCATCAGTGGTATTAGCAAACCGAATCCTCCTGTAATCTCTGCAATAAGAAAAATAGCCGTCATTGGCGAATGCATCACGGCGGCCATCATTCCTGCCATGCCGGCCAGTGCGAAATTTCGGGATGGCACCAGATTCCCGTTTAAATTAAGTGCTGATGAAACAAAAAATCCGGCCATTCCACCCAGAAACAGGGAAGGAGCAAAGATAC
Source organism: Mariniphaga sp. (assembly GCA_037133495.1). Classification (GTDB taxonomy): domain Bacteria; phylum Bacteroidota; class Bacteroidia; order Bacteroidales; family Prolixibacteraceae; genus JAAFHB01. Next base: position 43,247 of record JBAXOA010000003.1, read on the forward strand.
CACCACTGCCACCGGCTCCGGTTGTTGTTGCTGTGGCAATAATCTTCACCAGCATAATCAGCAGAATCATCCCTGTGAGGATAAACTTATCGTCTTTTAATCCTACAAAAAGAGAATTATTCAGTATGCTGGACCCTGAATCTGTTAGAATTTGATCAATACTAAAATAACCTTCGCCCCAGAGTGAGGGAAATAAGAAAATGAAAATTCCCAGCATCGTTCCGCCAACAAGCACCTTTAAATAGGGATTATTGATTTTTTGAAACCGCCCTTCAACGAAAAGGTTACCCTTCGTAAAGAGAATTGCAAAGAGTCCGCAAAATATTCCTAATACAATATACCAAGGAATATTGGCAACGTTGAAGGCTTTATCTATTTGGAAATCAAAGTGATGTGCACTTCCCATCAGAAAGTAGGCCAAGGAGGCTGATGTCGAAGCTGATATGAGCAAGGGGAGGAGCGAGGCCATCGACATATCCAGCATCAATACCTCAATGGCAAATAAGATTCCAGCCAGCGGTGCCTTGAAAATTCCTGCAATCGCACCCGCCGCTCCGCACCCTATCAAAACGGTCATGGTATGATAACTAAGGTTGAACCGCCTTGCAATGTTGGATCCTATTGATGAACCGGTCAAAACTACCGGCGCTTCTGCTCCCACTGATCCGCCAAATCCAATAGTGATTGTACTCGAAATGATGGAAGTGAACATATTATGGGCACGCATCACCCCTTTTTTATTGGCAATTGATTCGAGTACTTTGGTCACGCCATGCCCGATATCATCCTTTACAAACCACTTGACAAATAGCACAGTGATCAGTATTCCTATGCCGGGATAGGCTAAATATTGATAGCTTTCCGAGTAGGAGGTGAAGTTTTGAGTCAGTAATTTTCCGAGATGATAAATTAGATTTTTCAGGATAATGGCTGCAAATCCGCTTAGCAGACCAACGACGAAGCTTAAAATAAGCAACATCTCGCGTTCGTTGAGGTGTTTCAAACGCCAGGATCTAACATATTCTGCAAAATCGGCTAATTTTTTCATTGTTTGCAAAATTAACTTTAATTCACGGTCTTTCTATAAATGATCAAATTTCCGAAAGTTTATAAACCCTGTTGTTCAGTCAATTCAATTAATCACTAAATTTGCTTCAAACGAATCAAATAAATATTCGCTAATTTATTATTCTATGAAAAATCTGTTAATTGTTTTCTTCCTGGGAATGGCGCTATCAGTCAATGCGCAGACCAAATCGGTAAAGAATTCCTCTGCCTTGACGGAGGTTACGCCTGCAAGCGTTGGAATTTCAGCTGAGCGATTGGCACGCATTGAAACAATGTGCGCTAAGGCAGTCGCCGACAACGAGGTGCCCGGAATTGTTGCCCTCGTGGCCCGTCAGGGGAAAATTGTCTTTTACAAAGCATTTGGCAAAGCTGATAATCAAAGTGGCCGGAGTTTAAAAAGGGATGATATATTCCGGATTGCCTCTCAAAGTAAGGCGATTACAGCTACGGCGGTGATGACGCTGTGGGAAGAGGGGAAATTTAAGCTCGATGACCCGATTTCGAAATACATCCCCGAATTCAAGAATCCTAAGGTACTCAAGAATTTTCAGTACAGCGACACCACTTTCACCGGCAATCCAGCTTCGGGTGAGATCACCATCCGGCAGCTGATGAGCCACACTTCCGGCATTGGTTATGGCGTTATCGATGCCGACGAAAGGATGAAAATGATTTATCGTAAAGCGGGAGTTACTGACGCTTTTTGTGCTGACAATATTACGATTGCGGAAAGTGTTAAGAAGCTGGCTAAGTTGCCATTACATCACAATCCAGGAGAGAAATTCACCTATAGCGAGGGACTCGATGTGTTGGGTTATCTGATCGAAATTGTTTCCGGGATGCCTTTTGATCAGTACCTGAGAAAACATATCTTCGATCCCCTTGGTATGAATGATACCTGGTTTTACCTGCCGTCTGAAAAGGCCGATCGGTTGGTTTCGGTTCAGCAAAAGAATGGGAAAGGGGAGTGGACCCGGTATCCTGTCACATTCTACGATCCCGATTATCCGATCAAAGGGGCAAAAGCGTTCTTTTCAGGAGGTGCCGGATTGTCCAGTACCGCTAAAGATTACGCCACCTTCCTTCAAATGTACCTGAACGGCGGAGAATTTAATGGCGTCCGGATTCTGAGCCGGACAACAGTTGCCACAATTTTAAGTAACCAGACAGGAAGTATCTGGGGCGGACCAGAGAAGTTTTTCGGATTGGCCTTTTCTGTCTTGACGCAGCGGGGTGAGGAGCTGGGAGGCAACGGCAGTGCCGGAACTTTCGAATGGGGTGGCTATTTTAATACCTCGTATTTTGCCGATCCTAAAGAGAAAATCATCGGTATTTTGTTGAAACAGACCCAGGGGCCGACCAATGACAATACCGGATGGAAATTTCGCCAGCTTATTGGTCAGGCGCTGGATGATTGATCGTCAATTATATAAAGTTCCAGCTACTGCAAATAGCGCGAGAAATTCCGGTTCCTGCGATTTCAAATCCCGGTTAATGTAACTTACAGAATTAGTAAAATCACGGTAATTATATCTCACAAATTAAATCATCAATTATTATGAAAAACCATACATTAATTACAACCAGTACCACCCTCGAAGGGTATAAGATTGTTAAACAACTTGGCCTTGTTCGTGGAATTACAGTTCGTTCACGCAGCATATTAGGGAATATGGCAGGTGGATTTATGACTATTTTTGGAGGCAAGAGCGCCATTTATACTGAATTGTGCGAAAATGCCCGCGAAGAAGCATTTCAACTGATGATTCAGCATGCCGAACAATTAGGCGCCAATGCCATTATTAGTATGCGCTACGATGCCAATGAGGTGATGAACGGCCTCACCGAAGTGCTGGCGTACGGCACTGCCGTTGTTGTCGTCGAAGAAATAAGGTAGGATTATCTGATTTAAATCTTCATTATTAATTTCTCTGTCTTTTTTAAATACTATTAAAAGTCATTGTTTTGTGATATTTAAAATGATATCATTGTGATATCATTTTAATATCATAAATCATGGAAAAGGAAATTAGATTGGCGAACAATGGATTCTTACATTTATTGGTCGCATTGGTGTTATTATTTGCCCCGTTGGGGTTGATTTTTACTCATGAAGGTTGGTGTATCCCGGTATTTATTTTTACTGCTTTCGTTGGAATATTCTGGCTGACAGGCTTATTTATCATACAGCCAAACCAAACAAGTGTTCTGGTATTTTTTGGAAAATATCAGGGAACAGTTAAGACGAACGGTTTTTTCTGGCTTAATCCGTTTTATTCGAAAAAGAAAGTCTCGTTGCGTGTCCGCAACCTTGAATCGGATGTGATAAAGGTAAACGACCAGCAGGGGAATCCAATACTGATCAGTGCAATAGTGGTTTGGAAGGTTATCGACACCTACAAAGCAGTGTTTGACATTGAGGCACTTGAAGAGGTTGATCCCAAAACGGGAATGAAAAAAACCAAATCGGAGGAGTCGTACCAGAAATTCATCAAGATTCAGACTGAATCGGCATTGCGAAAAATTGCTCATACTTATCCTTACGACAATATTGAACAGGATAAGGAAGGGGCTGAAATTATCTGTCTGCGCTCAGGGATCGATGAAATAAACCGTTCCCTTGCTTCTGAAATCGGCGAGCGGCTTTTGCTGGTTGGAATAGAAGTAATTGAGGCGCGTATATCAAATCTTTCATATGCTCCTGAAATTGCTGGTGCTATGCTGCGTCGTCAGCAAGCTACCGCGATCGTAGCAGCCCGGCAGAAAATTGTTGAAGGAGCAGTAGGCATGGTTAAATTGGCACTTGATGAGCTTAAAGACCAGCATATTATCGAACTTGACGATGAGAAAAAAGCATCTATGGTGAGCAACTTACTGGTCGTCCTTTGTGCCGACGAGTCAGCCCGGCCTGTGATAAACGCAGGTTCCTTATATTAATTGACGGAATGACAACGAAAAAAACATTTGTGCTGCGAATCAGTCCGGAGGTGTTTGAAGCCCTTGAACGCTGGGCAGCGGATGAATTTCGCAGCATGAATGGACAGATCGAATATATTTTAACTCAAGGGTTGAAAAAAGCACGAAGGCTTCCGGTTAAAAAGAGAAATCCGGAAAATATTAAAGCTGTTGATGATTGATATTTAATTGTTTAGACTTTTTAAGAAACGAATTTGATATTAATTTTACTTTAAATTTTATTTAAAGTAAACACTGTTATTTTTCAAGGCGAATTTATTTATCTATTTTTACTGCGTTTTAGAAGTTGAGAAAGTGTTATAGTCTTGAATAATAATATCATAGCAATGTTAAAAAGTATATTTCAGATCGAACGTGCAAAGTATTCTCCCAAGATGCCAAAAGCATTGGCAGGTATAGTAAAACTTGTTGAAGGCGAAAAAACCGATTCGGTCGCTGATCAAAAGGAGATTAAGGAACTTTTCCCCGGCACCTACGGCATGCCGATTATCAAATTTGAAGAAGGTGTCTCAGGTCTTGAATCTTTGGAAGTTAATGTTGGTGTTATTTTATCGGGCGGACAGGCACCAGGCGGACACAATGTGATCGCCGGATTATTTGATGGTTTGAAAAAGCTGAATCCCTCCAATAAATTATATGGATTTCTTGGCGGCCCAATCGGTTTGGTTGATCATAAATACCTGGAACTGACTGCCGAAATAATTGATGAATACCGCAATACCGGAGGTTTCGATATTATTGGATCAGGACGAACCAAATTAGAGGATGCTGCCCAGTTTGACAAAGGGGTTAAAATCTGCAAACAGCTTGGAATAAAGGCTATTGTTATTATTGGAGGAGACGATTCCAACACAAATGCATGCGTATTGGCTGAATATTATCTGCAGAAAAATACAGGAATTCAGGTGATTGGTTGTCCCAAAACAATTGATGGCGACTTGAAAAATGAGATGATTGAAGCCTCTTTTGGTTTCGATACCGCTTGTAAAGTTTATTCAGAGCTGATTGGAAATATCATGCGCGATGCCAATTCAGCCAAAAAATACTGGCATTTTATAAAACTAATGGGACGTTCTGCTTCTCATATCGGTTTGGAATGTGCCCTTCAGTCAAGACCTAATGTTTGTATTATTTCGGAAGAAGTAGCAGCAAAAGAACAAACGCTGGAACAGATTGTCAATGAAATTACTGATATCGTTACCCGCCGTGCCAAAAATGATGAAACATTTGGTGTGGCTTTGATTCCGGAGGGTCTTGTGGAATTTATCCCTGAGATGAAAGTATTGATTTCAGAGTTAAATGACTTGCTTGCCGAGGGACACGAAACAGCTGAAGCTTTTCAGGCATTGCCCACTAATACAGAGAAACGCGATTTTGTAATTGATAATCTTAGTTATGAATCCTCGAAGGTTTATGCTTCGCTTCCTACCCGCATCGCCCGTCAGCTGACTCTTGATCGTGACCCTCACGGAAATGTTCAGGTTTCGCGCATCGAAACCGAACGCCTCCTGATCGAGATGGTGGAAAAACGATTGGCTGAAATGGTAAGAAGCGGAATAAAAGTGAAATTTTCTGCGCAAAGCCACTTTTTTGGCTATGAAGGCCGGTGTGCGGCGCCATCCAATTTTGATTCAGACTATTGCTACACACTGGGTTATGTTGCTTCCTTGTTAATCGGGAATGGCAAAACGGGCTATATGGCATCTGTCCGGAATACAACAGCTGCCGCAGCAGACTGGATCCCCGGAGGTGTGCCAATCACGATGATGATGAATATGGAACGTCGTCATGGTGAAATGAAACCGGTAATCCAGAAAGCGCTGGTTCATCTCGATGGAGCACCGTTTAAGGCTTTTGAGCAAAAACGTGATGAGTGGGCTATTAAAACTTCATTTGTCTATCCTGGTCCGATTCAATACTGGGGACCAGTTTCCGTATGCGATGCACCAACGAAAACATTGCAACTGGAAAAGGGGATCTAATTTGGCACTTTGATATTTGAGAATTCGGCAATTTGAAAATTAGACAATGTGCTAATGAGATAATAGGCTTTAGACTATTTGGCTTTTAGGCTAATAGTCTAAAGCCTGATTGAAATAAGGTTAAATTTCTCCTTGAAAAAAAAAGAGGGTCAGGAGGGAATTTGGGTTCGGCTCCGCTCAGCAAAAGGAGAATGGCTCCGCTCCTTCAACCCATCAACCCATCAACCTATCAACCCATCAACCCATCAACCCATCAACCTATCAACCCATCAACTTCTCATATAAACCTATTGATTAATCAGATTGACGGTATGACAAGCCACCAGGGCCGCAGTTTCGGTTCTTAATCGTGAATCACCTAATGAAACCGGGATAAATCCTTCGTTAATTGCCATTTCAACCTCTTCGGCAGAGAAATCCCCTTCAGGGCCTATCAATATAAAAACTGCTGCTCCTTTGACTAAGGCATCGCGCAAAAGCACTTTGTCTCCAACATTACAATGCGCAATAAACTTCAGTCCGTCGAATGAACTCTTTATAGTTTCCTTGAAGGTTTGAATCGGTTTTAATTGGGGGAGAAAAGCTTTTATCGACTGTTTGACAGCTGAAACCATTACCTTCTCCAGTCTTTCGGGCTTAATCTCTTTTCGTTCGGAATGACGGCTAATCAATGGAATAATCCCATCAATGCCAATTTCAGTGGCTTTCTCGAGAAACCATTCATAGCGATCGATGCTTTTGGTAGGCGAAACAGCAATTTCAAGATGGTAATTCCGTTTTCCGTAATTGTATTTTTTATCTGTTATTTTTAACAGGCATGCTTTTGGATGCGCAGTAATAATTGTAGCCTCGCAAAATAATCCTTTCCCGTCTACCAGGTACAAAGTATCACCTTCATTTAGTCTGAGTACCCTGATGCAGTGTTTTGATTCTTCTTCGCTTAGCCGGTATGTTTCGTCCCGAAGATCGGGCGTGTAAAATAGGTGCATGTGAAATTTTATAAAAAATTCGATTACGACTACAAATATTTTTGCTGTTAGAAACAACAAATGATGTTGCGAAGGTAATAAGGATTTAATAATATTCCGATCAAGCCGGGCAGGCTTTGACAATTCATGAAAATTAAAAAAAGGGAAGTTTTTTATTCAATTAATATGTCTAACATATTGCATTTTAAGTTATAAATGATTAACTTACATAAGCGGATTCAAATTATTTGTCCGTAAAGTTTTCCTGCGTTTCTCCCGCAGAGACAAATGAAAATTTGCTTTTTGAAGTTCAATCATTCGTTGACACCCGCATAAGTTTTATTAAGATATACCTTAAGCAATGAAGCAGCTTTTTCCACCTGAGATTATCAAAAACAGTGCAGAAAATTATTTTATTCAGCAACACACCTCAAGCAGAGTCATTTACCTTATCCTGCTCTTACTACTGATTATTCTTTTGTTATTGTTGCCAATTCTTACAGTTGATATTACAACACAAAGCAACGGGGTAATTCGTTCGGTCGATGAAGATAATATTTTACAATCGGCTGTTTATGGAGAGGTTAAGCATGCAGCTATTTTTGAAAATACTACAGTAAAGCAAGGTGACACATTGATTGTAATCAGTACTCATAAGATTGATGAACAAATTAATTATTACCAATTGCAGAAACGAGAGGAGCTTGTTCACATGAGCGACTTAACCCAATTGTTGGACACCGGAAAATTATTTTTAATCTCGGATTTATTCAAGCAGGAATCTACTGGCTTTCTTGGAAAACTTGAAGAGCAGAGAGTGAAAATGGTCAGGGCTGAAAAGGAGTTTCTTGTTGCCGAAGTCTTATACCGAAAAAATGTTATTCCCAAAATGGAATATGAGGAAAAATGTAATAATCACGATTACGAAATAAGCCATTACAAAAACATATTCATTCAGCAAAAATTAGTCTGGCAGTCAAAGCTTACAGATCTTGGATTGAAAGTAGATGGATTCAACTCCGGAATAGCGCAATTAGAGCGGGAAAAGAGACAATATGTTATTACAGCTCCCATTGCGGGTACAATAACTTCCAATGCAGGAATTCGGGAGGGAAATTTTGTTGTTCCTAATCAGCAACTTGGTCGTATATCACCCGATAATGAGCTGGTTGTGGAGTGTTATGTCGGTCCATCCAATATTGGATTGATACGCCAAAGCATGAAAGTGAGGTTTCAATTTCATGCTTACAATTATAATCAATGGGGAATAGGTTCAGGAATAGTAACTGAAATATCCAACAATGTGATCACAATCAATAGTCAGCCTTTTTTCAAAGTCAGGTGCAGTCTCGATCAGAGCTATCTTATGCTGAAAAATGGGAGCAAAGGTTTTCTCAAAAAGGGAATGACTTTAACAGGAAGGTTTATGATCATTAATCGGACGTTATTCCAATTATTGTACGACAAAACTGACAATTGGCTTAATCCTAAAATTTCGGCAAATGAATAGCAGGATTAAGCAGCGTGATATTACTGATTGTGGCGCTGCTTGTTTGGCATCTGTTGCGGCGCATTATAAACTCGGAATACCTGTTTCCCGTATCAGGCAATTGGCCGGAACTGATCAAAAGGGAACCAATGCCTGGGGATTAGTAAAAGCAGCCGAGAAAATGGGATTTTCGGCGAAGGGTGTGAAAGGAGAAATCGGAGCTCTACCTGGCGTCCCGCTTCCTGCCATTGCTCATGTTGTTGTCAACAAGGTTTTGCAACATTATGTTGTATTATATGGTGTTAAGGATGGAATTGCGAAATATATGGACCCAGGGGATGGTCTTATGCATAAAATTCCCATGGATGAATTTGGCCAAATGTGGAGCGGCGTATTGATTTTGATGGCTCCGGGGAACGATTTTATACCAAAGAATGAAAAAATTTCAAATATCAGGCGGTTCATCTTTCTTTTAAAACCTCATCGTAGTATTTTGATTCAGTCCCTGGTAGGTGCAATTCTTTATACCGTTTTGGGACTTTCAACATCGGTCTATATTCAGAAAATCACTGATTATGTTCTTGCTGACCGAAATTTGAAGTTGCTGAATTTACTTAGCGTATTAATGTTGGTTATTCTGGTAGTCCAGCTTTTGATAGGTGTCGCGAAAAGTATTTTTGTTTTGAGAACAGGTCAGCAGATTGATTTACGCCTCATTCTTGGTTATTACAAACATTTGCTTACGTTGCCTCAACGTTTTTTCGACACTATGCGGGTTGGCGAAATTATTTCGAGGATCAATGATGCGGTTAAGATCAGGGCATTTATAAATGACACTGCTATTTCCTTGCTGGTTAATGTGTTTATTGTATTTTTTTCTTTCACGCTGATGTTTCTGTATAGTTGGAAACTGGCCTTTACCATCCTTACAATTGTCCCGTTTTATATCGTTATCTATTATATTACCAATCGTTTGAATAAGAAACGTGAACGGAAACTAATGGAACATTCTGCAGAGCTGGAGAGCCAGCTTGTTGAGTCTCTTAATTCGGTTAGAACGATTAAAGAATTTGGCCTTGAGGCATATTCAAATATGAAAACTGAATTACGCTTTGTTGAGTTGCTGAGAACTGTTTATAAATCAGGACTTAATGCGATATTTTCAGGCACAGGCACCGAATTTTTAAGTCGGGTTTATACCATCATATTACTTTGGGCCGGTTGTTTTTTGGTTGTTGACAATACCATTACTCCCGGTGAGCTGCTGTCGTTCTATGCCTTACTGAGTTATTTTACCGGACCGGCGGCTAGTCTTATCGGAATGAATAAGTCGATTCAAAATGCATTGATTGCCGGTGATCGCCTCTTTGAAATTATGGATCTTGAGTGCGAAGATGATGAGAACAAGATGGATCTGTCGGCCGATAAAGCAGGTGACATTATCTTCAATGATGTAACGTTCAGTTATGGCACCCGAACTGAAGTTTTTCGTGATTTTAATTTTCGGATAGGCAAAGGTCTGATTACAGCAATAATTGGTGAAAGTGGTTCAGGAAAGACAACGCTAGTGGCTTTAATGCAAAAACTTTATCCGCTTAGTGGAGGCTCGATCTCTGTCGGAGGATACAATATCGCACATATTACCTCAGTGAGTCTTCGGAATGTGGTGGGTGTTGTTCCCCAAAAACTAGATCTGTTTGCCGGAAATATCATTGATAATATTGCCGTTGGTGAATTTCATCCTGATATTGAACGAATTATTGAAATCTCACGGATGTTGGGAATGCTCACTTTTATCGAAAAAATGCCTGGTGGATTCAATACCTGGATTGGAGAAAATGGTGCGACTCTTTCAGGGGGGCAAAGGCAACGAATCGCAATAGCCAGAGCCCTCTACCGCAACCCACAGATTTTGGTTTTCGACGAAGCCACCTCGTCGCTCGATTCTGAATCTGAGTTCTATGTTCAGAAAGCCGTTAATCAGCTAAAAGCTGAAGGTAAAACAGTGATTGTCATTGCACATCGCCTGAGCACTGTTGTTAATGCCGATAACATAGCCGTGCTCGAAAATGGCAGACTAATCGAAGAGGGAAGTCATGCTCAGTTATGGGAGGCAAAAGGGAGGTATTACCAGATGTGGCAGAAACAACTTCCGCAATTCAGCAGTTTAAAGCATCAGGATTTAATTACTACCCTAAATAACGACTAACTATGAAAATGATCTACCAATTAGAAAGAATTATGAAAATCAACCGGATGATAAAATCAGAAAATACCGGTTCTCCTAAAACGTTTGCAGAGGAACTTGGCATTAGCGAAAGTCATTTTTACCGTTATATCGACGAGCTTCAGGACATGGGTGTCCCCATTCAATACAGCCGTACTCGAAAGACCTATTATTATGAAAATAATACCGAGCTTATGCTGACCTATTCGCTAAAGCTTATTTCAGACCAGGGTTCAAAAGAAATTATCGGGGGGATCAAAATAACTCCTTCACTGCTTTTTTATGAGAGTGAACAACTGTTACTTTAATGATGTAATGTTACAAGTGCCATAACCTGCAGCACGCTAAAGAAAGCAGGCATAAAATTTAGAAATATTTAATACTAAATGATTATGAAACATCTAAATGAAGTTGAGTTGAGAGAAGTGGAGGGTGGCTTTCTACCAATTGCAATTTTTATTGGAATTGGTGTATTTGAAGTTTGTTGTTGTATTGTTGCTTTAGGAATGCAAGCAAGATTGGATCAGCAAAAAGAGGCCAGTGTCAGTACGCATCCGGAATGGACTGACTAACACACAACAACATTATGAGACACACAACAACAAATATTCAAGATAATCTGATTGGATTTTCGAAGTTATCTAACCAGGAAATGACAGAGCTAAATGGTGGGTTTTGGATTATTGTGGCTGGTGTTATTGGTGCTGTTGCCGCAGCAGTAAACCTATACGAATATGGCTACAATATGGTGGATAAGGCATTTGAAAACGCAAAAAAGTAATGGTAATAAATTTTAAGTAGCTTCATTTCATTGAAGCTACTTAATTAAGCATATAAGAAACATAAAATTTTAAAAATTATGAAACTTCAATCGCTCTGGTTAAAAGCTATTTGTATAATATGTATTCCGTTTGCTCTATATAATCTTTTTGAGTTTGGATATAGTATTGTTAATAAGGCATTTAGAGTTCATGGTTCAAATAATAACTTTGATCATCAAACAATTTCAGTCCATTCCATCAATTATTCAGAATTAATCTTTACGGGCTTGATTATTTCACTTTTATTCGTTGTTTTATATTACGCCTTATATTCCCAACAAAAAAAGGGGCATTAGATTCATGTATTATACTTATAATTAGCTAATTGAGTATTCTTAATTGAGAATTGCTTTAAATATTGCTGTGGGCAAGATTAAAAATTCGGTTGTATTATATAGGTTTTTTTCTTGCTTATGTGACTGCAACTGTTGCCAGGCTCTTATGAATTTGATTAGTTATCCTATTGTCCTATTATTTTTCCACGCGTTGGCAGCATTCAATCCAGGTAACTTATAATTTTCAATTATGCAGAACAAGTTTTTTCCAAGCACAATAATCCAAACTATTTTTTATATTCTGATTGGATTTGTCATTGCAACACCTTTTGCTGCTCCACTTCTTTTCTTTGAGAAACAAATTAGTGAAGTTCTTCCGAAAGATCTTCCGATGTATTTGATATACGTGATTGTGATGATAATTATAATCCTTCTGGCACATTTTATAAATTTCAGAAGGCATCTGAACTACAATTACAATTTTAAGCTGAATAAATTAAACTTGCTGCCATTCATGATTTTGATCGTTTTCTCATTCCAACTAAGTCTTAATTTGCCATTTCAAAAAATTTATCATTCATTTATCAATTCAAATAATTCCGATCTTTTTTATTCATGGGTTTATATTACAAGCGCTTTAATGATAGTTCCATTTCTCGAAGAAATTTTATTCAGAGGGATAATTTTTAAAGGGTTGCTTTCTACTTATTCTCCTAATAAAACTATAATTGTTTCAGCGATTATATTTGGTTTTTTTCATGGGCAATTATCTATGATTCCGGGGGCAATATTTTTCGGATTGATGTTTGGGTATATTTACTTCAAAACAAATAGTTTAGGATTAACAATACTATTGCATTTTGCGGCAAATTTATCAGGCATAATTGCTTCTTTTCTAAACCACAAATACGGAAACCCAAATTTCAGTACCATTTCAGATCTGTACGGAAATGTATCTTTTCTCTTAATGGTGGTTTTGCTCGTCGTTTTTTCAGTGTGTTCCTACATTATAATAAAAAAAATAAATATCAATCCCCGATAAGCACGCCAAAGAAAGCAAACATAAAATTTAAAAAATTATGAAACTTCAATCGCTCTGGTTAAAAGCTATTTGTATAATATGTATTCCATTTGCGCTATATAATCTTTATGAGTTTGGATATAGTATTGTTAATAAGGCATTTTTTCTTGGTTATGTGACTGAAACTGTTGCCAGGTTCTTCTGAATTTATAAAAGATCTTTTCTGAGAATTTTGAATCAAAAAAGCATTTTTGAATGTTTTAATCGTATCTTTATCATTGTTCGTAATCATGCTGTTAGACTCATTTTATTTAAATTTACAGATCATTAATTAATTCGCTGCGTTATGGAAAATGAAGATGAAATGGTTGAAGTATTTGCCGGTGAACTTTGGGAAGCAACTTTGATTCGAGAGTTGCTTGAAGATAATGGTATTGAAGCATATTTGGAGAATGAAGTAATGGGAAATATCGCTCCCTGGTACATTACGTCTGGTGGCACAGCCCCAGTTACTATTAAGATTTTACAGTCCGATCTTGAATTCTCAAGAGAGTTAATCGAAGGATTTCAACACCAAAAAAAGTGATTAATATGAAAACGACTAATCGATTATTTATTAAACCTGCAGAAAAAGCTTATAATGAAGTGGCGGTTCTCAAGGTTGCCGAATCACCAACCTATTCCTACCCTTTATTAGCCGGTGACAGGCTATTTGTCAAGGATAAAGAATCATTAACACTTATGATAATCAAATGAGGGATTTTTTTGCGTACCTCAAAAATCCGGTTCTCATTGAAACTACTGAGATTTTCACATTTAAAATTTATTTGAGGACGATACTTCTGTGTTATTTATTAATCTTCCTCACTTCATTTTTTATAACTATTTTAAATATTATCAACCTCTTACCTGATCTTGGTGATCCTAAAATAGATTCCTTGTACCTGTTTTTGATCGTTGTGGTAATCGGACCTCTTATCGAGGAGATACTTTTCCGGTTGAATCTTAAAATGTCGAAGCGGAATATCGCCCTTTTTTTAGCGGTAGTAACGACAGCCATTATTAAGATCGTCTTTAACGGAAGCGAAAAAAACTATTGGTTTCTGGGTGCAATACCTCTTTTCTTGATCATTTACTACGCAATCAACAGGCCTGGATTTCCGATATTGAAGATTGAAAATTTCATGAAATCAAAATTTAAGTACATTTTTCATCTTCTGGCCTTCACCTTTGGAATGCTTCACCTTACTAACTATCCGTCGGTTTACTGGTGGATGGTATTAATTATACCGCTTTTGACTGCACCGTATATCGCAATGGGGTATTTGTTTGGTTATGTCAGAATGAAATATGGATTTTCTTATGGATGGCTGATGCATGCAACTGTTAATTTTATTTCAGCAGTATTGATGATGCCTAAGCATTGGTTTTAACCTTTTTCAAGCTGAAGAACCATATTGAAATTAGCCCAATGATCAATAGAATGGCATGTATCCAGTAGTTTTTAGCGACTCCGATCTGCATTAGTGAGAAATCTTTCAATTCGTTATGGTAAAAAACTGAGAGAAAAACAAGACCATTATGGGTAGCATGTCCGGCAATGCAGGCCAGAACTGATCCTGTTCGGATACGGATCCAGCCGAGAATCAATCCCAGTGCAAAAGCTGCGGGAAATTGCCATGGATTTAGATGGAACAAGGCAAAAAGCAATGCCGAGAAAAGGATGGCAAAAACCGGATGATAAATACGGGAAAACCCCGACATGATTACCCCTCTGAAAATTAATTCTTCAACAACCGGGGCAAGAATAACAATGCGGAGAATACCCCCCCAGACTCCTAAATCAGAATCAAACAGCCTTGCAAAAAGCTCCATAAACCAATCGGGTGGCGGAAGAAATTTTTCAAAATGGATATTTATCTCATTCAGAAAGTATTGCAATCCGGCAAAAGTAATCACCATCGCCGGGAGAATCAGTAAATTAAACCATTTAAACGAAAATACCTGGTTGAATGTCAAACCAGAATAATAATAGCCAAGATAAAGGATCAGCAGCGTCGAACCAAGGAAAACCGGCACTTTTAACCAGGGCTGATAAAGCCAGTCGGTTCCGTGATTGTAATCATAGATCGCCAAAGGAAAATCAATCAACGTCTGAATAAAGATATAAATCACGATAAGATTGGCTGCTTGCCAGAAGGTAGGGTAATATTTTACGGAATTTTCTTTCAAAATTATTTACTTAATGAACTATCAAAATTAATGAAAGAGTTGATTCTATGGCTTGCATGCGCTGATATTATTGCTTTTATTGAATTAAATATGTGATTTTCTTACTTTTCAACGTAATGAAACATTGTATATATATGAATATCAAGAAAATAGCTTATTTTATTAACAATACATACTTCTGTAGATAAAAAAGAGGTCAAGTACTTGATTATTCAAACAAAAAGTCTTTACTTTGCGAACTGTTTGAAAAGAATAGAAAGAAAGTTAAAAAATACTCCAAATGTCAAGAGTTTGTCAGATAACAGGTAAAAAAGTAATGTTTGGGAACAATGTTTCTCACTCAAAACGGAGAACCAGCAGGAAATTTATGGTGAATATATTCACCAAACGGTTCTATCTTCCGGAAGAGGACAGATGGATCAAATTGAATGTTACGGCTGCAGGGCTGAGAACAATTAATAAAAACGGATTGGCAGCTACCTTAAAGACAGCAAAAGCCAAGGGTTATATCGAAACCATTTAATAAGTTACTGAGTAATGGCAAAAAAAGGTAGCAGAGTACAGGTCATTTTGGAATGTACAGAACACAAAGCAAGCGGTCAACCGGGAACTTCCCGTTATGTGACCAAAAAGAACCGGAAGAATACACCGGAGCGCCTGGAGCTGAAAAAATTCAATCCAATTCTTAAACGTATTACCGTTCACCGGGAAATTAAATAATTTGAATTATGGCAGTAAAGAAAGTAGTCGCATCTCTTCAAAAAGGAGCCGGTAAAACTTACTCCAAGGTAATCAGAATGGTTAAATCTGAAAAGACCGGAGCTTATAAATTCGTTGAGGAAATTATTCCTAACGAAGCAGTAACTGATTATTTTAAAGGTAAATAATCTACATCTTATGTAGGAAAAGAGCTTTCGTCGTCATTGATGAAAGCTCTTTTTTTATTAAATACCTGTGTATTGATTTGCTAACCCGTATTTTTGTGTCTTTATTCGCTTCTTAATAATAAGTTATGGGAATTTTTAGTTTTACCAAATCTAAGAAAGAGAGCCTGGACAAAGGTCTTGAGAAAACGAAGGAGAGCGTTTTTAAAAAACTTTCGCGGGCAATTATCGGGAAGACTTCTGTCGATGAGGAGGTGCTTGACAATCTTGAGGAGATTCTTATCTCGTCGGATGTGGGAGTGAAAACAACGCTTAAGATCATCGATCGGATCGAAAAAAGGGTTGCTGCAGATAAATATGTGGGTACATCGGAGCTGAACCGTATCCTTAAAGAAGAAATTGTTGCCTTGCTGGCTGAAAATAATTCAACCGATGTCTCTGATTTTGATCTTCCAAATACTGGACAACCATTTGTAATTATGGTTGTTGGCGTAAATGGCGTCGGAAAAACGACAACGATCGGAAAATTGGCTCACCAGTTTAAAGCGGCAGGAAAAAAAGTTGTACTCGGTGCCTCCGATACTTTCAGGGCCGCAGCAATCGAGCAACTTCAAATTTGGGCCGATAGGGTAGGAGTTCCATTGATCAGGCAGAATATGGGTTCCGATCCCGCTTCAGTAGCCTTCGATACCTTACAATCAGCCAAAGCAATGGGCGCCGATGTCGTCATAATCGATACAGCAGGGCGGCTTCACAATAAAATTAACCTGATGAACGAGCTTTCTAAAATCAAGAAGGTGATGCAAAAGGTCTATCTCACAGCTCCGGATGAGGTTTTGCTTGTGCTCGACGGTTCGACCGGACAAAATGCCTTTGAACAGGCAAAGCAGTTTACCCTCGCAACAGAAGTGACAGCTATGGCACTCACAAAGCTCGACGGAACGGCAAAAGGGGGAGTAGTGATCGGAATTTCCGATCAGTTTAAAATTCCGGTAAAATATATCGGCGTAGGTGAAGGAATCGAAGATTTGCAAATCTTTCACCGAAACGAATTTGTAGATTCGTTGTTTAATTGAATATGATAATTTTGATTTGCTCAGAATGCTTCAGATTATCTTCTTTTATTTAGAATGTTGAAAGGCTTGAAGGATATGAAAAAAAAGATCAATGTTATTTCTTTGGGGTGTTCAAAAAACCTGGTCGATTCGGAGCTTTTTTTAGCACAGATGGCGGCAAATGGTTATACCGTTTCTCACAATTCCGAAGATTCAAAAGCCCGTATCGTGGCTATCAATACCTGTGGATTTATTGGTGATGCAAAAGAGGAATCAGTGAACACAATCCTGGGATATGCAGATGCGAAAAAAAGAGGATTGATTGATAAAATATATGTATTCGGCTGTTTATCTGAACGATACAAAGACGATTTAAAGGCTGAATTTCCGGAAGTGGATGGAATCTACGGTAAATTTCAGATCAAAAAAATGGTGGAAGACCTCAATGCCGACTATAAAATGTCACTTTCGAGGCAACGTTATCTCACCACACCGTCGCATTATGCTTACCTGAAAATCTCAGAAGGATGCAACAGAACTTGTTCCTATTGCGCAATCCCCAAAATGACCGGCAAACATAAATCCGTCTCAATTGAAAATCTTGTCGCTGAGGCAAAAAGTCTGGCATCTAAAGGGGTGAAGGAGCTGCTGATTATTGCTCAGGATCTCTCTGATTATGGGCTTGATCTTTACAAAGAGCCCAGACTCGCTCAGTTGATTGAGGAATTATCCAATATCGAAGGAATTGAGTGGATTAAACTTCACTATGCTTATCCGGTGAATTTCCAATATGATATCCTCCCTGTGATGCACAATAAATCAAATGTGGCAAGTTACCTGGATATTGCCCTACAACATTGCAGTGATAATATGCTCACACTGATGCGCCGTAATATCACAAAAGAAGGTACCATCAGACTCATTAACCGATTAAGGGAAGAAGTTCCCGGAATACATCTTCGTACCACTATGTTGGTGGGCCATCCTGGTGAGACAGACGAGGATTTTGAGGAATTGAAAGATTTTGTCCGCCAGATGCGATTTGAGCGTCTGGGTGTTTTTCCATATTCCCACGAAGATGGTACCATCGCAGGAGAGCTGTACAATGATGATGTTCCGTCGGAAGTAAAGCAGGCCAGAGCGGATGAATTAATGGAGATACAGCAACAAATTTCGGCAGAGCTTAGCTTAGCAAAGATTGGTCAGACTCTCAAAGTAGTGATCGATCGGCAGGAAATGGATTATTATATTGGTCGATCCGAATTTGATTCTCCTGAAGTGGATTGTGAAGTGCTGATCTCTTCAGATCAAAAGCTAAATATTGGTCAGTATTATCAGGTCAAAATAAGCGGAGCCGAGGATTTTGACCTGTATGGTGAAGTAAAACCATTTGAAAATTTGAAAATGTGTTAAATTTAGCTTTTGAAAAACAAGGTTTTGCTCACAGATTACGATGAATGAATTTTAATTATTATCATCACTTTTTATCTTCAAATTTTCAAATACCTCATTAGTATATTACTGCATTAATTCGTCCTTTCCGGATAAAAGGCTTGCGCCACTTTCAGCTACCTAATCTTAAGGTTGATTCAAAGTCCAGATTAATTAATCAACTTAAAATTATTACTTATCTTTGGAATAAAATTGTGAATTATGGAAACAATGCGAATTGAAATAATTAATCCTAAAGCGAAAAAACTTTTAAAAGATTTGGCAGATTTAAATTTAATCGTAATTAAAAAATCAGTTGAATCTAAGGATGAGTTCAAAGATGTATTATCAAAACTTCGCTCCAACTACCCCAATGAAGTGCCCTCATTAGATGAGATAACCCGAGAAGTTGAAGATGTAAGAGCTGCGCGTTATGCAAATAAAGCAAAGTAAAATAGTAATTGATACCAATCTATGGATTAGCTATCTGATTACAAAGGGGTTTAAAAGATTAGATAAACTCATTTATAGTGATAAAGCCCGTTTGATTTTTAGTCAAGAACTCATCGATGAATTTATAGCGGTGGCTCAACGCCCTAAGTTCAGAAAATATTTTAGTTCGGTTGATATTGCTAAATTGCTTGAAATATTCGGAACCTATGGTGAACTTATAAAAGTTACAAGCAACGTTTTGGTTTGCAGAGATTTAAAAGATAATTTTCTTTTGTCATTATCGTTTGATGGACATGCCGATTTTTTAATCACAGGAGATTATGACTTATTAGAATTAAAGAAATTTGGCAAAACCAACATATTGACAATTGCCGAATTTGAGTCACTTTAATTACTATGGTCTTAATTGAGTTAATTCTGAACTAATTCATCTTCAAATTTTCAAATATCCCAATGGCATTACCACATTCGCACATTAATTTGTCCTTCCCGGATAAACGGTTAGTGCCACTTTCAGACATTCAACAGCATGTTTCAGGTCTTCTATATTTAAAACGTAGGCTACCCTGACCTCGTTTTTCCCGATTCCTTTCGTTGAATAAAAACCGGAAGCAGGTGCCATCATTACTGTTTCGTTCTGATATTCAAACTCTTCCAGCATCCATTGGCAGAATTTATCACTGTCATCGATGGGTAATCTTACAATCGAATAAAAGGCGCCCATAGGCATTGGTGAGTAAACGCCAGGAATTTCGTTCAAGGCATTAATGAAATAATCCCGACGGCTCAGGTATTCTTTATACACCGCTTCCATATATTCAGGAGGTGAATCGACCGCAGCCTCTGCAACCACCTGTCCCAGCATTGGAGGACAAAGCCGTGCCATGGCTAATTTGAGTATTGATTTAATAATCGATTTGTTTTTCGATACAACAGATCCGATTCTGATTCCGCAGGCGCTGAAACGTTTGGATATCGAATCGATCATGATCACATGATCACTGATTCCATCAAGCTCAAGTACCGAATGGTGTACTTTCCCATCATAAACAAATTCGCTGTAAACTTCATCTGAGATCAGATACAAATCATATTTAATAATCAGGTTCCGTAACTTTTCCAACTCCTCTTTTGTATAAACATAACCCGTCGGGTTGTTGGGGTTGCAGATGAATATCCCTTTTGTACGCGGATTAATTAACTTTTCAAAATCATCGATGGAAGGAAGTTTGAATCCATTTTCAATATTTGAGGTTATCGGACATATCACTACGTCTGTTGCAATGGCAAAAGAGAGATAATTGGCATAGAATGGTTCAGGAACAATCACTTCATCACCGGGGTTGAAGCAAACCATAAAGGCAAACGAGATTGCTTCAGAACCTCCTGTTGTGATCAGAATTTCGTCGGGATCAACTTCCAGATTGCGATCCCGATAATAGAGTGCCAACTTTTTTCTATATGAATCATTTCCAAAAGAATGACCATATGGGATTAATTCAAAATCAAAATTTCTGATCCGTTCAATAGCGTGAGGAGGCGTCTTAATATCAGGTTGGCCGATGTTAAGATGATACACCTTTCTTCCCAAAGCTTTCGCTTTTTCAGAATATGGTACTAATTTGCGAATCGCCGATTCAGGTAATAATTCTCCTCTGTTCGAAATTTTAGGCATTCTTTTGATTTATAATTTACCGCCGGCAAAGATACAATTATAATTATTCACTTATTAGCTGTTAATCCTTTCTTTTTGTTCCTGTAAAGTGCTGTTTAGTACAAATTATCATAGAATAAATAGTATTTGGCATCAATTTTATAATCATGTAACGACGTTATATTTATGGACTTTAGTCATATTTAGTTATGTAGAATAGTTTTATTTTTGTGACATAAAAAATTTAAGATTATGATTATAGGTGTCCCAAAAGAAATTAAAAATAATGAAAACCGGGTAGCACTCACCCCTGCAGGTGCGGCGGAATTAGTGAAAAGGGGTAATGACGTTTATGTTCAGGCATCAGCAGGAAATGGCAGCGGTTTTGCCGATTCCGAATATGTTGTTGCAGGTGCAAAAATTCTTCCCGCTATTGAGGATGTTTATGCAATAGCCGACATGATTATGAAGGTGAAAGAACCTATCGAATCAGAATATAATTTGATTCGCCAAGGCCAGCTGGTTTATACTTATTTTCACTTTGCATCATCTGAGCCGCTGACCAATGCGATGATTCGTCGCAAAGCAGTATGCCTTGCTTATGAAACCGTTGAACTTGAAGACCGTTCTCTTCCATTGTTGATACCAATGTCGGAAGTTGCGGGACGTATGTCGATTCACGAAGGTGCCAAATACCTCGAAAAGACTTTTGGCGGTCGTGGAATGTTACTAGGCGGTGTTCCAGGTGTTCTTCCTGCAAAAGTTTTGATCCTTGGCGGTGGTATTGTAGGAACAGAAGCAGCAAAAATGGCTGCTGGTCTGGGTGCCGATGTAACCATCATGGATGTAAGTCTGCGTCGTTTACGTTACCTTGACGACATTATGCCTGCAAATGTGAAAACCATGATGTCAAACGATTACAATATCAGATCACAGGTAAAAGTAAGTGATGTGATTGTAGGTGCGGTACTTATTCCAGGTACAAGAGCTCCTTTTCTGATTACCAAAGACATGCTGAAAACAATGGAGCCTGGAACTGTAATGATTGATGTAGCAGTTGATCAGGGTGGTTGTATCGAGACTACTGTTCCCACTACACATGATCATCCGACCTATGTGATTGACGAAGTAATTCATTATACAGTGGCCAATATGCCTGGTGCGGTTCCGCGTACTTCAACCATCGCATTAACCAATGCCACATTGCCATATGCTATTGCGCTTGCTGCCAAGGGATGGAAAAAGGCGTGTTCCGAAGACAGTGCCTTGAAAAAAGGGTTGAATGTTGTTGATGGAAAAGTTGTTTACATGGGTGTTGCTGAAGCTTTCGGTCTTGCTTACCATGAAGTGAACAATGTATTGAGATAGTACCTAATTCTTAAAATACAAAAGACCTTCCGGAAGTTGATAACCGGAAGGTCTTTTTTTTGTTGTAATTTACTGTGATTGTAAATTGCGGAACCCAGATTTCTCATCAATCCTAATCCATATCTTCGAACTGCCTAATAGCCTAATAGTCTAATAGCCTAATGGCCTAATTGCCTAATAGTCTAATAGCCTAATAGCCTAATATTCTGATTATTGCATTGACAATTTAAACGAAATAAGCCGTTCTTCAAGCATCTTAATCTTCTCTTCCGCATCGCTTTGTTTCTTACGCTCCAACTCAACTACCTGCGCAGGTGCACTGCTCATAAAACGTTCGTTTCCCGTTTTTTTCATTACTGATTCAAGAAACCCAATGGTATATTTCAGCTCCTCTTCAATTTTCATAATCTCCTCTTCAATATTCACAACATCACCAAGCGGAATATAAAAAGCCGATGTATTGACTCTGAATGACATGGCTCCATCGACTTCCTGTGAAGCAACTTCGAGTTCCGACAGATTCCCCATCTTCATCAAAATTGGATTGTATTCCGGAATAAAACCTTTCTCTCCGGGTACGATAAATAATTTCAGCTGTTCTTTGTTCGCAATATCTTTCTCTTTTCGTATGGCACGAATTCCCGTAATCGCCTCTTTTATTAATTCAAATTTTTCGCAAATCTCATTCTGACCCCTGACAGGTTTTGGCCAGGCCGAAATCATAATGGAATCTCCGTGTTTCCGTTCCTTCAGTAAATGCCAGATCTCCTCAGAAATAAATGGCATAAAAGGATGGAGGAGTCGCAGTACTTCATCAAACAATTCGCTTGCTTCATTAAGTGTTGTTGAGTCAATAGGTTGCAGGTAGGAGGGTTTGATGATCTCTAATAACCAGCCTGAGAATTCGTCGCGGATAGCATTATAGATGGTCATTAAAGCATCGTTAAGTCGGTATTTGTCGAAATGATCATCCATAGTTACGATCACTTCACTTAGTTTGGCCTTGAACCACTCTATTCCTAACCGGGAATGTTCGGGTTGTGGAATGTTAGGGTCTACTTCCCATCCATTAATAAGTCGAAAGGAATTCCAGATCTTTGAACTGAAATTGCGCCCCTGCTCAGTAAGAGACTCATCAAATAGGATATCGTTCCCAGCCGGTGAGCAAAATAACATTCCTACCCTGACACCGTCGGCACCATATTTTGCAATCAGATCTAGCGGATCGGGCGAATTTCCAAGTGATTTCGACATTTTACGACGCTGCTGATCTCTAACTATTCCTGTGAAATAGACGTTCTTAAATGGAAGATCGCCACGATATTCGTATCCTGCAATAATCATTCGGGCTACCCAGAAGAAAATAATTTCAGGAGCTGTCACCAGATCGTTGGTTGGATAGTAGTATCTAATCTCTTCGTTATCAGGATTATTGATTCCGTCGAATACTGATATCGGCCAAAGCCACGAAGAAGCCCAAGTGTCGAGTACATCTTCGTCCTGGCGTAAATCCTTAATTGTTAATTGATTGTCGCCTGTCTTAAGGCGTGCCTGCTCAACCGCTTTTTCTTCACTTTCAGCCACGACAAAGGATCCGTCAGCAAGATAGTAAACCGGAATACGATGACCCCACCAGAGCTGACGAGAGATACACCAGTCTTTGATGTTCTCCATCCAATGACGGTAGAGATTTTTAAATTTCGCCGGATAGAATTTGATTTCATCATTTTCTACTGCGTCGGCGGCTGGTTTAGTGATCTCTGTCATTTTGAGGAACCACTGCGCCGAAAGTTTTGGTTCGATGGGTACATCTGTACGCTCCGAATAGCCCACTTTATTGTTGTAATCCTCAATTTTAACCAGATTTCCGGCTGCTTCAAGCATCGGAATGATTTGTTTTCGGGCTTCGAAACGATCGACACCCACGAGCAATTGTGCTTTTTCGCTAAGTGTACCATCGTCATTAAATGTGTCGATCACCTCCAGATGATGGCGTAATCCGATTTCGTAGTCGTTAATATCGTGGGCTGGTGTAATTTTAAGGCATCCTGTACCAAATTCAATATCAACATATTCGTCGGCAATAACCGGAACCAGACGATTAACAAGCGGAACAAATACCTTCTTCCCGACAAGGTGCCGGAAGCGTTCGTCATTCGGATTTACACAAACGGCAGTATCACCCAGAATTGTTTCGGGTCGTGTAGTGGCAACGGTTACATATTCATCATCGGCATCCTCAATTTTATAGCGGACATAGTAGAGCTTCGATTTTTCTTCTTTGTGATTAACCTCCTCGTCTGAAAGTGCTGTTTTAGCAGCAGGATCCCAGTTAACCATTCTTACCCCGCGATAGACTAAACCTT
Organism: Mariniphaga sp.; assembly: GCA_037133495.1. Lineage (GTDB taxonomy): Bacteria > Bacteroidota > Bacteroidia > Bacteroidales > Prolixibacteraceae > JAAFHB01. The sequence continues at coordinate 67,517 of JBAXOA010000003.1, forward strand.
TATTAAACAGATCGACAAATACCTTGATGACTGATTCGGACCGGATTTTATCCATTGTGAAACAGGTTCGTTCCCAGTCGCAGGAAGCTCCAAGTTTTTTAAGCTGATCCAGGATGATACCGCCATGTTTGTCCTTCCATTCCCAGGCATGGGCCAGAAATTCGTCACGTGTGAGACTGTCTTTGGAGATTCCTTCTTTACGCAATTTATCCACGACTTTTGCTTCAGTGGCAATGGATGCATGGTCGGTCCCCGGTACCCAGCAGGCATTTTTCCCTTGCATACGTGCCCTGCGCACTAAAATATCCTGTATGGAATTATTCAGCATATGTCCCATGTGCAATACACCGGTCACATTCGGCGGTGGAATTACTATTGTATATGGCTCACGTTCATCAGGTTCGGAATGGAAGAAGTTTTGCTCCATCCAGTATTTGTACCATTTATCTTCAACTAAAGAAGGATCGTATTTAATCGGAATTTCCATCATCGTTATTGCTTTTATTCATTCACTTTTCATTCAGTGATTTAACTCAATTTTAAGGTTTCACTGAATAAGGGAACAAAAATAGGAAAAAGGAGAGAAACAGAAAGGATTGTTAGAGAAGAATCGGCTGAGGAGGATCAGAATAATGGTCTGACTAATAAAACTCCTTTAGAATAACAATAGAATCCTCACTAACCAGTTTCGATGCTATTGCCAGTTTTTTCTCAAGAATCGACCTTTTCTGGAACTTATTGTAATAATCAATCGCATCATTTGAATGTAAAATTTGAGGTTTCAGCAAACACTTAATGCAAACAATTGATAAGACAGTAAAGGCAAGCCGCAATCTGCTTAAAGCCTTAACCAGAAAAACCCGAAACGTTTAGCCGATTGGGGAATTATTTTTGATCCATTTGAAGTGATAGTGATCGGGTGACTTTTCAAGTTATGGACAGTCACCCGGTCACTTTTGCAAGCAATCCAAATGCTTTTTAAATCAATTCTAAATTCAACTTTCTGAATTTCAACTAAGAAAGTAGATTTGGTGGTACTAAGAATGGGGAGAATTATACTTTAAACGGCGTTTAACAGGTCACCACTACTTCCGGAAATTTCGAAAAATTGATGAATCTTCTTTATATTTGTAAAAAACAAGAGCGATGACAAGATTACAAATGTCGGAATTGCACAAATTATCTGTTAAAGATAAAATCAAAGTTGTACAATCTTTATGGGACGATATTGCAAAAGAGCAATCTATTGAAGGATTACCCGCGGCGCATAAAAAAATTCTTGATGAAAGGATCCGGAATATTGAGGCTGGCAATGCCCTTTTAAAACCTTGGTCAGAGGTTCAAACGAAATATCGCGAATTGTAATGAAATACAATGTTCTAATTCTATCGGAAGCGGAACTTGATATTGATGATGCTTTCGTTTGGTACGAATTGCATCAAATCGGATTAGGTAAGAGATTCTACGAATCAGTGGATAAATCTGTACACTTTATATCCGAAAGTCCTTTAAGTTGTTCCGAGATTTATAAAGGTTTGCGTAGGTTTGTTATCAAAAAATTTCCCTATGGAATCTATTACAAAGTGAACATGGCGAGTCGAGAAATACAAATAGTCGGGGTAATCCATTTTAGAAGGAGCTCAAAAATTTTGAGAAAAAGAATTTAAGAAGAAATGACGTTTCGGATTACTAAACAACATCCGGTTTGAAAAACATTTAAGAAATATTATTCAAACCGGAGAGCTAATTGAAAATTCAGTTAGTTCCATTTTGGAACATACTGCTTAAGATAGCAAAAATTATCAAACTCAATTTTATTAATTCGCTACCTTTGCGGTTTAAGAATCAGAATATGCAGGAATCGGTAAAAAACCTTATTGCCCCTTATTATCAGTTGCGTACCGAAATTGACGCCTTGAGTGAATCTCTTGAAAAAGAGCATTATCAGCACCTGAATTGCAAAAAAGGCTGCGATTTATGCTGTATGGCGATATCGGTTTTCCCGGTTGAATTTTATGCCATAAAAGCAGAGCTTGATCTGAAGCCAATGACTGAACTGCCTGTTCCAAAAGACCAGAATGATTGTCGTTTTTTGGTGAATCACAATTGTGCTATTTATCCTTCAAGACCGGTAATCTGCCGGACACACGGATTACCTTTGCTGTATATGAGTTTGGCCAGTGACGAGTATGAGCTTTCGATTTGTGAATTGAATTTCACCAATTTTGATTTGAGTGATTTTGATGAGGACAATACCTACCCGATGGACAGGATAAACAGCAAGCTTTATCAGCTTAATAAAAATTTTGTAGCCGGCTTCGACGAGACGAAGTATTCAGAGACAGAACGTATTCCATTGTCGAAACTGCTTTAAAGTGATTGCCGATACTGGTTACCCGCTGCTGGTTGCTCTTGTTACAAACCTCAATCCGCACAATATTACCAGACTGTTAAAAATCATCAATGCTGACATTGCTTACCACTTTTTGTGTATTTTTGTTCAAGGTTATGAATTGAATTAAGCCTGTTTTAAAGCCTTTAAGATGACTTTTTCTGAAAAAGGCAATCTGAAAAATAAATTGTTTATCTCATTAATATTTAAATAGATATCCTCATTATGGCAGAATTTAGCTATCAAAAACCTTTTCCGGTTAAGAAAGACACCACAAAGTATCGGTTGTTAACCAAAGATTTTGTTTCAACGATTGATATTGACGGTCGTAAAATACTAAAAGTAGCACCTGAAGGGCTTGAGTTGCTTGCAAAAGAGAGTTTTGCTGATGTCTCATTTTATTTGAGAGAGGCTCATCTCGAAAAACTGGCAACCATATTGAAAGATGGCGAAGCAAGTGACAACGATATTTTTGTGGCATACACCATGCTGTTAAATCAGGTTGTTTCTGCAGAAGGGGAATTGCCAACCTGCCAGGATACCGGCACGGCTATTGTGATGGGAAAAAAGGGAGAGAATGTCTTCACGGGCTGTGACGATGCAAAATATTTGTCAAAGGGAATTTACGAAACCTACCGCGATCGTAACCTGCGTTATTCGCAAGTTGTTCCGATAACTATGTTTAATGAGAAAAACACAGGCAATAATCTTCCTGCCCAGATTGATATTTATGCTACAGAAGGAAACAGCTATGAATTTTTATTCATTACCAAAGGAGGCGGTTCCGGGAATAAGACCTTTTTGTACCAACAGACCAAATCCTTATTGAATGAGGAGAGCCTTGCGGGATTTATTAAAGAGAAGATTAAAGATTTGGGAACATCGGCATGTCCTCCCTATCACCTGGCTGTTGTGATCGGTGGCACGTCTGCCGAAGCCACGCTGGGTACAGTTAAAAAGGCATCGGCAGGTTATCTGGATCATCTTCCAACAGAAGGAAATGAAGGAGGACAAGCTTTTCGTGATCTTGAATGGGAGGAAAAAATCACAGCGATTTGTCGTGAAAGTGGGATAGGAGCACAGTTTGGCGGGAAATATTTTGTTCATGATGTTAGAGTGATCCGTTTGCCTCGTCATGCCGCGTCGTGTCCGGTTGGTATAGGTGTTAGCTGCAGTGCAGACCGTAATATCAAGGCGAAGATTACCGAAGAGGGAATTTTTCTCGAAGAACTGGAGCGTAACCCGGCGCGGTTCCTTCCTAATCAGGCTCCATTTATGCAACCTGCAATTGATATCGATCTCGACCGGCCGATGGACGAAGTCAGGGCAGAACTGTCAAAATATCCTGTAAAAACACGGTTAAACCTGAGAGGTACGCTCATTGTTGCCCGTGATATTGCTCATGCTCAGATCAAAGAGATGATCGATTCCGGCAAGCCAATGCCGGAATATTTCAAAAAGCATCCGGTTTATTATGCTGGTCCAGCCAAAACTCCGAAAGGGATGGCTTCAGGTAGTTTTGGACCCACAACTGCAGGTCGCATGGATAGTTATGTCGATCTTTTTCAGGATCTTGGAGGATCGATGATCATGCTGGCAAAAGGAAACCGTTCGAAACAAGTTACAGATGCCTGCAAAAAACACGGCGGTTTTTATCTTGGATCGATAGGCGGTCCGGCCGCGATATTGGCCAAAAACAGCATTAAATCAGTTAAAGTGGTTGATTTTGAAGAGCTTGGCATGGAGGCTGTTAGGGAGATAACTGTGGAGAATTTTCCTGCATTTATCATTGTTGATGACAAAGGGAATGACTTTTTTGCTGAATTAAAGTAGATCGCAATTTACGAATTGATGTTGCACAGAAGATTTTCAAACCAGGCGTGCAGCTTAATTTTTAATGCATCGAACAGATAACCCGTTCCTTTTGCCCTCATCATGCCTGGTTACCCGATTTTCATCGTATCCCAGATAACGGGTCCAGGCATTAATTGATTTTACTGATGTAGAACTCCACCAATAACCCATTCGGCCAAATAGACCGAATGTGCCGGCACTGTCACGGAATCCGCCGGGAAGGCCTCCGAATCCGGATAAATTGGTTCCGTTTCCTGATAATTCAGTATCGGGAGTTCGTTTTCCACTGTCTCGTGTATCTTTACACCCATGGCAAGGAACTTTTCTACGGTATTCAGCATTCCAGTTTTTACAATCCGGACATGGTATTATTTCGCCACCTTTGATAACTATTGGAACCCATCCGGTGAGGCTTTTCATTTTGGAGCCTGCATCTTCTTCATCTCCAATGGTTGCTATCAGAATAGTCCAGTCATTGTCATTGGGTACATGCCAGCCATACGGAGCTAAGCCTCTTAAGTCACTGACAGCATACCAATTATATAATTTGCCGTATTTTTTGGCATTTACTGGATCGTTCTCGTAATAGCACCAGACCGGTTTTTTTGAATTACCGGCTATTGTCCATTCTGCGACTGTTTTTGCCTCTGGAATTGAATCTCCGTTTCTAAATGTAGTGATATTCAGGTTTGTGCTTGCCCAGGATTGTTTACCGATTGTAATTTCCTGAGCATAAATATTGTAATTAAAGGAAAATGAAATTACAATCAAAATAATAGCTGTCAGGGTAATTGATATCTTCATGGTCGCTTTTTTACCTGATTAATAACATTATTTACATTCTTTCAGGGACTTCAATTCCAAGTAACTCAAAACCATTCTTGATTGTTTTACCGATTGTTTTAGCAAGCACCAATCTGAATTTGCGAATTTCTTCATCAGGTTCATTCATAATCGTAAAATCGTGATAGAACTGATTGAATTCTTTCACAAGTTCGTAAACAAAATTGGCGACCAATGCGGGACTATGATTATCGCCTGCCTCCTTAATAACATCAGGGAAAGAAGTAAGGATTTTAATTAATGCACCCTCTTTTTCATTGAGTGTTATATCCCCAATTTGTTGCGGCATTACAATTCCTGCATCTGCGGCTTTCCGCAAAACGCTTTGAATACGTGCATAAGTATATTGAATGAAAGGCCCGGTATTACCGTTGAAATCGATCGATTCTTCCGGATTGAAAAGCATTGTCTTTTTAGGATCAACTTTTAAAATAAAATATTTTAATGCACCAAGTGCAATGGTGTGATAGATATTCTCTTTTTCTTCATCGGTGTATCCGTCCAGCTTTCCTAATTCTTCCGATACTTTACGGGCAACATCGATCATTCCAACTATCAGATCGTCAGCATCTACTACTGTTCCTTCACGCGATTTCATTCTGCCCTGAGGTAATTCGACCATCCCATATGAGAAATGAAAGAGATCCTTTCCCCATTTGTAACCTAATTTATCAAGCAGGAGCGACAAGACCTGAAAATGATAATTCTGCTCATTTCCAACAACATAAATCATGTGGTCGATCGGGAAATCAGCATAACGGATTTTTGCAGTTCCAATATCCTGAGTCATATAAACAGATGTTCCATCCGATCGGAGAAGGATTTTTTTGTCGAGCCCATCATTTTCAAGATTAGCCCAAACTGAAGTGTCCTCCATTTGTTCGAACACGCCCTCTTTTACCCCACGCAATACTTCATCGCGACCAACCGTGTAAGTATTTGATTCGTAGTATATTTTATCAAAATCAACCCCAAGGGTTTTATACGTTTCCTCAAATCCGGTGTAAACCCAGCTATTCATTTTTTGCCATAGTTCGCGTGTTTCCCGGTCGTTCGCTTCCCATTGGCGAAGCATTTCCCTCGCCTCATTGATAATCGGCGCTTTTTCCTTCGCTTCATCTTCGCTTAATCCACCAGCAATTAAATCCGCTATTTCGGCTTTATAAAGCTTGTCGAATTTTACATAATATTCACCGACTAAATGATCTCCTTTTTTGCCCGACGATTCGGGAGTTTCGCCGTTGCCTGATTTTTTCCACGCGAGCATCGACTTGCAAATATGAATTCCACGGTCGTTTACAATATTGGTTTTCACTACTTTATTGCCATTGGCCTTCATGATTTCGCTGATAGAATAACCCAGCAGATTATTGCGGATATGTCCAAGATGAAGCGGTTTATTGGTATTGGGTGAAGAGTACTCAATCATCACGAGCTCCGAATTTTCACCTGATGTTTTGAATCCATATTTTTGGTCAGCAACAGCACTGTTGAATTGAGCAATCCAGTAACTATTGTCAATCACAAGATTGAGAAATCCTTTTACAATATTGAATTCAGAAATTACAGGAATTGAATTGATAAGATAAGCACCTATTTCTTCAGCTGTCTGTTCGGCCGTTTTCTTCGAAAATCTCAGGAAAGGAAAAACCACGAGTGTTTTATCGCCTGTAAACTCCTTACGTGTAGTCTGAACCTGTACCTGTTTTTCATCAACATCATGTCCGTAAAGCTCTTTTATTGCTTCAATTACTTTATTTCTGATTAAAATTTCCATTACTTTTGTATTGTCATTTTGAGAGCGCAAATATAGAAAAATAGTCCCTATTTTTTTGCGATGCTTAATCTCCATATGTTTAACAAAGAAAATATGCCAAAGAGTACAATCGCCGGTCAGGAGGATCAGATAAATCAGATTATTGAACGAATTTGTGAAATTGCCGGAAAATCACTGCCGATCGGAGATACTATCGGAATGATCGGCAGGGTGATTCATATGAGAGAAATTGGTGCTGACGAAGTTACTGTACGGAAGCAGATTTCAGGTGTCACAGGAATTGGTTTTAATGATCTTCGTATTGATGAAATTATTTTTGAAATCGAAGAGCAACCCACACAGAATACTTATCTGCCCTTCAACAACACTCAGTTCGCAGCTTTAAAATTAAAATTGGATCAGGAGAGGGGAAAGGATGAATTATGTCCGTCAGAGGGGAAAGGATGAATTATGTCCGTCAGCTGAAGGAAGGAATTACGAATTGTGAATTATTAGTGTTCAATGATTTTTATTATTGATTATCCTGACATAAGCCCCAAAGGTGCTGCCCGGCGACAAAGGCGTTAGCGGCAGAAATCCCCTGATAATTTTTCCATTATTTATGATCAGAGGTTCACTGATTTTCATCGCCTCACAGAAGCTGGCGAACTCTCCCTCTCTGGAATGCATCATCCTAAATTCTCCGGTCGATTGGTCTGCGAGGTGATTTCGTAAAGCAAGTGCGATGGCTCCCATCGTAAACCGGCAATTGATTTCCAGACAGGGATGAATTTTAAATTTCCCGTCTGATGATTTCCAAATGAGTACATCAACGCCAATCCATCCGTAATAATCTGTTGAATAGCTGCTTGCAGTTAGTGCCTTGGTAAGGTACTGTTCCGTTTTAGTGAGGTTCTCCTTTAAAAAAACGTGTAATTCGGGCGCTAGTTGAGCAGGAAGTTCCTGAATATTATTCCCGATATATCGGCCCATGTGATCTGTTGAAAAAGAGGTCATTCCTAGATATTCGATTACCCCGTCTCCGGACGAATAGAACTGAAACGAAAGATCCATTACTTTTTCATGCCATGGACCTGCAACAACATATTCCTGCTGTTTTAAAAAGCCGGCAATCACTTGTTTGTTTGTCTGATTGTATTCTTGTGGCCGCAGAATCTGCAATCCACGTCCTGAGCTGCTCCAGGGAGCCTTCACAACCACTTTTGACCACTTTTGCTGAAGTGCGGTAATCTGATCGTGACTTTTGCAGATTTGCGGTAAGTCGTTTAACGATAAAAATTCATTCGAAGATTGGGCAGCAATAATATTCTCAAGAATCGTCAGCGCAGATTTCCGACTGTAAAGCTCGCGGTGAATTTCACGCCATTCGGCAATAGGAGAACGTAAAAATTTTGTGCAGCACCCCGACTTTAAAGGAGATATTTGTTTGTGGGTAGCAGGACTCCATCCCCAGGGAAACAGAAAACCCTTCTGTTCAGACACAAATTGTTCGTCTGACAAGGAAGATTCTGTCGTGCGGTAATTGGGAAGAGCGAACCCGGCGGCTTCCAATTGATCAATAAACTGTTGAGGAGGAACATGGTCAACCAGAACAATATCTCCAGTGCGCGCAAGGATTCCTGGTAATGTGCCGAGCTCATTCTCAAATCTCCGTAACTGCGCAGATGCCATGAAATTTGTCGATCCGTTAGCAACAGCCAGCTCGCAGGTAGGATTGAACAGGTAGATATCCGGTTTCATCAGAAGATAATTTGCTTTTTAATTGCCTGATGGAACACCTGGGTTATCTTCATTCGTATTTGCGAAGCGCTCAATCATGGGTGTTTCATAGTGCAAAAATATCTCAATCTGATCAGTACTCACAGATAATCGCCTAAAATATATTTATCTTGTGCCCAAATTGTAAATGATAATTTAATAATAAAGGATGAAAACTTCAAAATACCTGATATGTAATGACATAATGGCTCCGGAAGGTCAGCCCGAAGAATTTATTCTTCATAATCACCATCCAAGATTTTTAGCTAAAGTAGAAGAACTGGATTTTGAGGAGTTGGAAGACCGTCCCGAAAAACCATTTGCAGATATTCTTTATGTGAATGGAAGTGGCGCGATGATGATTTACCGGCTTACCGTAACTGAGTTTTATGAGCGCGCCGAGGAAGAAGATGTGCTGGATGAACTTTTTCCTGCACGCGATTATTATACCCAATATCTTCAGGACATTGAAGGTGAAGAGGGTGGGAAAGAGGGTTTCCCGGTCAAGGATTTCAGCCCCGAACTCCCCGGACTGAAAATTTTACGATCCTCTGTGAACTGGACGGTTATCTATAATGGTGTAATCGCTGAATTTACTACCGAGGAAGATATGGACGAATTCCTTGAGCAAGATTTGAATATTGAACCCGAATTGCTCGACAAGGGAGTGATCAATGAGTTCGAATAGAGCACAGGATCTTAAATAATTATCAATTAATAATGTTCAATTTGATTTTCACAATTTGGATTCATTGTGCCATTTTTTTCAGGTAAAAATGGTACAATGGGAAACCCAGTACTGAAATCAGGATAATAGTGGTTCCTAAATAGAAACCTCCGGTCATGTGTTCGGTCTCTCCAAATAAAAAGTACGCCATCACAATACCATAAACAGGTTCAAGATTGATCGTTAATGCGACAATATAGGCAGATAAATGCTTCATGATATCTACCTGAACGGCAAAGGCATAGGCAGTGCATACAATTCCCAGCAACAACAGATAAATGAAATCGACAGTTGACGGAAGCGAAAAGGAAGCAGTACCATCACCGGAAAGGAGCATGTAAATTGTGATAAAGGAAAGACCTCCAATCATTTCGTAAAAACTGATAACCGAAGCTTTGTGGTGTGCAACCATTTTTTTGTTGATCACGGAAAAAAGTCCGGCGAGAAAAGCAGCGCTGAGGGCAACGATTACACCAATGAAATATCTGGTTTCGAACCTGAAAATCAAGTATAAACCAGCTATAATAAAGAGTCCGACAATTACTTCGATTGAATTGATGCGCTTACGGAAGAAAAACGGTTCCAGCAGACTTGTAAAAAGGGTGCTCGTGGCCAGGCATCCCAGTGCAACAGAAACATTCGCGATTTTTATAGCGCCAAAAAAGGCAATCCAATGAAGAGCGACTATGATTCCGATTCCAAATAACTTGAAAAATTCTTTTCGGCTGACGGATATTGATGTTTTTTTCCAAACCAGAAAAATGTAAAATGCAATTACCGCAATTAACATCCGATACCAGACTAACTGGATTGCAGACAGGGTAATTAACTTCCCTAAGATGGCGGTAAAACCATATATTAAAACGATCAAATGAAGCTTAAGATGACTGGTGAGCAAAAGATTTTTCAAATCGCAAAATTTTGGTGCTAAGATAGTCGTTGCTTTTCAATTGCAAGAAAAGGAGGGTGATTAAGATTCAGAAAGTTCATAAAATTGAATTACTGAAATAAGTCATAATTTTCAAATAGACAAGTCTGACTAGTTTTTGTAAATTTGCGCTGATATTCTGATTGTACATTAAACACTGTGAACGTGAAAAAATTAGTTATTTCCCTGGCTGTCATTTGTTTATTGGCATCCTGTGTTCAACAAGAGAAAAAATCCACTGAGATGAATCCATTTTTTGAAGCTTATAATACCCCTTTCGAAGTTCCTCCGTTCGATAGGATTTTGAATAAACATTATCTACCTGCCTTTGAGGAAGGGATCAAACAGCATAATGCAGAAATAAAAAATATTTGTGAGACGGATCAGGCGCCCGATTTTGCCAATACTATTGAAGCGCTGGATTACAGTGGATCGTTGCTCACCCGTGTCAATCATGTTTTTTCCAATCTTAAGGAGGCTGTGACGAATGATTCACTGCAGCTAATTGCCCGGACGGTAGCGCCTTTGTTGTCACAACATAGTGATGCTGTAAATTTGAACGAGCGGCTCTTTGCCAGGGTAAAGGCCGTTTATGATCAGAAAAACTCATTGAATCTTACTCAGGAGCAATCAAAATTGCTCAGTGATACTTATAAACATTTCGTCAGGGGTGGTGCAAATCTCCCGGCCGACAAGAAAGAGCAGTTGAAAAAAGTTAATGAAGAACTTTCGTTGCTCGATCTTAAATTTGGTGATAATATGCTCGCCGAGACCAATGCTTTTTTGCTTGTAACTGATAAAAAGGAAGATCTGGCAGGATTACCTGAATCAGTAATCGCTGGAGCGGCAGATGAAGCCAAAGCTCACAAAATGGAAGGAAAGTGGGTATTTACTCTTCAGAAAACCAGTTGGATTCCTTTCGTTACGTATGCTGAAAATCGTGGTTTACGTGAGAAAATTTACAAGGCAATGTACAATCGCGGTAATAATGGAAATGACCACGATAACAAGGCTGTGATCAGTAAAATTGTCAATCTTCGCCTTCAGAAGGCAAATATAATGGGTTTCGAAAGCTGGTCGGCATTTGTTCTTGATGATTGCATGGCTAAAACTTCCGAAAATGTGTATGCTTTGCTTCATAAAGTTTGGACTCCTGCTATCAAAAGAGCTAAAGAAGAGGCTCAGGATATGCAAACTATGATCGCCAAAGAGGGGGGTAAATTTAAACTCGAAAGTTGGGATTGGTGGTATTACTCTGAAAAGGTAAGAAAAGCGAAATACGACCTTGATGAAGAGCAGATTCGTCCATACTTTGAATTGAACAATGTTCGTGACGGGGCTTTTGCCGTTGCAAATAAGCTTTATGGGCTTACTTTTAGCCGCCTGAAAAATATGCCTGTTTTCCATCCGGAATGTGAGGTTTATGAGGTGAAGGATGGTGACGGATCCGAAATCGGTATTCTTTACATGGACTTCTTTCCCCGTGCAACAAAAAAAGGGGGAGCATGGATGACCAATTATCGTGAACAATACACCAGTAAGGATGGGAAAAATATTCGTCCTGTTATTTCAGTAACCGGTAATTTCTCTAAACCAACAGGAGACAAACCAGCTTTGTTGAGCTTCGATGAAGTGGAAACGCTCTTTCATGAATTTGGTCATGCGCTTCATGGTCTGCTTTCACAATGTCATTATCAGGGATTGGCCGGGACCAATGTAGCACGCGATTTTGTTGAACTTCCTTCGCAGGTGATGGAGCATTGGGCATCGGAGCCGGAAGTACTTAAAATCTACGCTAAGCAATACAAAACCGGCGAGGTTATTCCTCAGGCTCTGGTTGATAAGATTGTGAAATCCAGTAAGTTTAATCAGGGATTTGCAACTACTGAGTACCTGGCTGCAGCAATTCTGGATATGGATTATCACACAATTACCAAAGGAGGTGACATTGATGTTGAACAGTTTGAAAAGTCATCAATGGAAAAAGCCGGATTGATTTCTGAAATAATTCCACGTTACCGATCAACCTATTTTGCGCATACTTTTTCGGGCAACGGCGAATATTCGAGCGGTTATTACAGCTATATTTGGGCTCAGGTACTTGACTGTGACGCTTTCCAGGCTTTCAAAGAAGCCGGCAGTATATTTGATCAGAAGGTTGCCAAATCGTTTCGCGCCAATGTTTTGGAACGTGGCGGAACTGATGATGCGATGAAATTATACCTGAACTTCAGGGGAAAGCAGCCGGGTATAGAACCGCTTCTTAAAAACAGAGGGCTGAATTAAAAAGACTCAAGGGAATTAATTAAATATCAGTCTGTTGGATTGATTGCGACTCATGATCTTGTCTTTGGCGATCTGATTAATAATTATCGGAAGGTATTTGCCAAAATTTGAATGCCACGTTTCTGATGAAAAAAATGAGAATCCTTATTGAATAATCTATTTTGAAATACACTAATGGAATCGATTTGGAAGGAAAGTTTTGAGATTAAATCGTATCATGTTGATTTTCAGCAAACGCTTAAGCCTTCATCTTTTATGCAGTTTTTTCAGGAGGTTGCTTCCAATCATGCTGCAACGCTTGGAGCCGGTTATGATACTTTGATGGCCAGAGAATTATTTTGGGCTCTGTCGCGTTTAAAAGTCGAAATTATCAGAATGCCGCGTTGGGGTGAATCCATATTAATTGAGACCTGGCCGTGCGGAGCAGAAGGACTATTTTTTCGGCGCGACTTTATTGTATTTGATAAAAATCAGGAGGTGATCATCCGTGGAGTATCGGGGTGGTTATTGCTTGCTGCCTCCACACTGCGGCCTCAAAGACCTGCACAAATTGGCATCACCTTGCCTTTAAACGAGGGAAAACGGTCTTTGGAATATTTCCCTGAAAGAATAACAGCCCGAACGGAATTGGTCGCCTTTCGTAAAACAGTTGCCTACAATGAAATAGATCAGAATCTACATGTTAATAATACCCGATACCTCGATTGGGCAACGGATTGTTTTCAAATGAAACATTATCAGCAATATACTTTGCGGGGATTTACACTCGAATTCATGTCTGAAACACATTGGGGCGACGAGATTGAGCTAAGAATTGGAAGTGTCGGATTGACGTCCAATATCGAAGCTTTTGAACTTTCATCCTGCACCACGCTGTTTAAAGCTATTCTTGACTGGAAATCTTAAATTTTTTTATTTCTCCGGTAGGGTAAAACGTTTGTTTGACGGTAAACAATCAAAAGCAGCTTAATCCATTCTTTTTTAGGTAATCAGTTGGAGATAAGTTGAGCTATTGTAAACTTCAATAAAAACGATTTATTTTGAAAGATCTGTCTATTATAACCGTCAATTATCGAAGTTGGGACAAGCTTGCCCAATGTCTCGATTCCTTAGCTGCAATCACCGAATCCTATTTTACTTTTGAGGTAATTGTAGTTGATAATGCCTCAAACGATGGCAAATTAAGCAATTTCAAACAGCTTTATCCTCAGTTTAACTTTATCCTGAACGAAGGTAATTATGGGTTTGCAAATGGAAATAACCGGGGTGCAGCCGCAGCCCGAGGTAAATACCTGTTGTTTTTAAATCCAGACGCTATTATTTCCGAAAAGGCGCTGCTTGCTATGCACGATCAGGCAAAAGTTAGCCGGGCGAATTCAATTATTTCGTGCCGGCAAATCAGGGAAAATGGTGCTGAAGATAAACCTTACGGATCATTTCCATCGCCGCTTACACTCACAGGATGGACCAGAGCTTTGGCAAAACTATTGAATTTAAATTCAAAGATCCGGCAAAATGAACGCCTGGTTTTTCCTGATTGGGTTTCAGGTTCTGTTGTTATGATGAGTTATACCAGCTTTAATACCATTGGAAAATGGAATGAAAGTTTCTGGATGTATTACGAAGATGTAGATTTGTGCCAAAGAGCAAGAGCATTAGGAGGTGCAGTTATTCTTCTGAAAAGCGTTGCAGTAATTCATAAACATGGAGGTTCTTCACGAGTCGACAATGAAACGACTGCATTAACCAAAGCAGAAGTCAATATTTCCCGCCATGCCTATCTTTCTTTGCATGAAAAGGGGCTGAAGAATATATTCATGCAACTATTTTTGATGATCGACAATATGCTCTTCGGATTGCTGACAGCTATTCCCGGATTGTTTCTTTTTTTCAATAAACGTTTGAATACAAGTGCAAGAGTTTATTTTAAAATGATGAATTACTATTTAAGTTCATTAGCCAATTATACATGGATTAGTCCAAGATCAGTATTACACCCGGGAAATGTTGTATTTGAAAAGAGACCGGAGAATGAATTTATTCAGATGAATGAAAACAATGCTCAGAGAGCTTGATGATTAATGTTCAATTATCAATTATCAAGGTTCAATTATCAATGTTCAATTTAAAGTGGTTTTTCCAGTAGATAATAAACAGATATCTCGTTAAATAATTATGAAAATACTAAAATCAAGAAAAATGAAAAAACTTTTATTTGGAATCGTTGTCATTGCTTTAGGTCTTTTTATTCAGGCTTGCAGTCAGAAATCGGGATTTCTCGGTGCTGATGCTTTGAAGACAGGAGTCATCGAATTGGTTGCAGCCGATAGTCAGGTTGACAATATTGTGGAAACAGCCAGTTATGAATCCGATGTTTTTTCTTTAGCCAACGCTTCTGTCACTAATTTTGGTACAGGAATGAAGAGCGCCACAATCGGCGGAGGTATGTTCAAAAATATGTTTGATCTTTTTCCAAATTTCAAATTGAGGTACCTCAAAGGAATTTGTCCGGATCTGGCCATCACAACCACCAATGGAGGCTTTCCAAAAACAATGACGGTCGATTATGGTACAGGTCTTGAAATGTCGAACGGCCATATTCTAAAGGGAAAGATAATTATTGTTCTCTCAGCCGCTCCTTTTGTTTCAGGAAGCAGCCGAACGGTGACGTTTGAAAATTTCGGCGCCGATTCAATTACAGTTTCAGGAACAGCCACTAAAACAAGGACGAAGGATGCTCAGATAAAATTTTCGGAGAACAGTGATATGACCGTTACATTAGCGAAAGGCACTATTATTCATCGCGTTTCTCAGCATTCAAAGACCTGGATTTCAGGATCTGAAACGGAATTTAATCCTGCTGATGATGTGATCGAAATTACTGGAAGTGTTACGGTTTCAGACTCAAAAGGGAACGAATATTCAAAAACGATTACAACTGCTCTTGTAAAAACAGGCACTTGCAAATTCATCACCAAAGGGGTAATAGCCTACAAAAACAGTGTGGGGAAATTTGCCACAATTGATTTTGGGAATGGAGATTGTGATAATAAGGCGATGCGTACGACTCAAAAAGGAACTTCCGAAATGATACTAGGGAAGCAATAATTATTTTGTAGTTTCGCATCACATTAACGTTTTGCAATCTTGACGCACGAAGAATTTAAAAATATATTTGATACTCATTTTAAAAGCGTTCGCAACTATATTTACTATCGGTCAGGCGATAAGGATTTAGCTACCGATGCGGCGCAGGAGACGTTTATGAGGTTGTGGGAAAAGCGTTCCGATTTAGTAAATAGTAATATTAAAGCGCTCCTTTATAAAATTGCCGGAGATATTTTCATAAGCTCTCTCCGGAAGCACAAAGTAGCAATGAAATATAATGTGCATATTATTGAAGAGGAAGTTGGCGAGAGTCCTCATGATTTGTTGCATTACAAGGAGCTGGTGCAAAATTATGAAAAGGCACTGGAAAGTTTGCCTGAAAAACAACGAACCGTTTTTCTTTTAAGTCGTATGGATGGACTAAAATATTATGAGATTGCTGATAATATTGGAGTTAGCGTAAAGGCTGTAGAAAAAAGAATGAAAAATGCCCTTGAATATTTAAGAAAGGCAATAGGTAACTGATGAAGAATACAAATTCAACGATTGGTTTTGAGGGGAATGAGGAGCAGATCCGATTCCCTGAAATCGATATGCAATATTCCGTTTCACAGGACATGGTTTGGGCCAACCTTTTGGTTCAAATAAATCAACCAAAACCTGTCAGCCGGATTATTAGACTTTATCCATTATACAGAATTGCGATTGCTGCCTCGTTGCTTTTATTGGTTGGCCTTACCGGATTTTTCAGATTTTACACTAAAACGATTAGCACTCCGGCTGGTCAGCATCTGACGGTTTATTTGCCTGATAGTTCTTTAATCGAGTTAAATGCCGAGTCTGCAGTTAAATATCACCCATACTGGTTTAGAGTATCGCGAACAATTACGCTCAATGGTGAAGCGTTTTTTAAAGTGGTTCGCGGAAATACGTTCAGAGTGGTATCTGACCAGGGGGAAACAACCGTACTCGGCACAAGCTTTAATATCTTTTCGCGCGATAATGAATACCGTGTTACATGTTTTACGGGAAAAGTTGGTGTAGTTTCGACTGAGAAAAACGAAAGCCTTTTGTTAAACCCGAACGAACAGGCCTTTCTTAATAATGATGGTTTTTTACGATTCGCTCAGGAAGTTAATACATCGACAGTTAAATCCTGGAGGGATAATATGTTCTTTTTTACTGGTTCAACAATTGCATCTGTTTTGAAAGAGATTGAACGTCAGTATAATATAAAGATTAAGTTTGAGTCTGATCCACGTCTCACTTATACCGGAAATTTTTCTAAATCGATGTCGAAAAAAGAGGTGCTCGATTTGGTTTGCACATCTTTAGGACTTAAATTTGAAGTTCGATCAGATACCGAATTTCTGGTTGATTAATATCCCGGAGAGCGTGAGGTATCGTTTGATTATTTTTCTTATTTTCCTTCTTGGAACTGCCTCAGTCTGTTTCTCGCAACGGATTGATGTGAAGGCTGATAATCTGCCGCTAAATGATGTATTTATTGGATTACGCGATAAATATAATCTGCAGTTTTCGTTTAACGATCATCTTCTCGCACAATACAAATGTTCCGTCAATCAGATAAGTGCTTCCCCCGAAGAGGCCGTTAAGTTGTTGATTAAGGGATTTCCTTTGACTTACCATAAAAAAGGAGCTATTTTCATCATCCTTCCGGACAAAAAAAAGGGCGTGCCCCGAAATTATTTGTTACTAGGGCAGATCGCTGAAGCCAGATCGAAGGAACCATTACCATTCTCCTATCTCGCTATTGATGGCCGTTTTGTTGTTTCAGATCTCAAAGGAAGCTTTTCCTACCAGGCTTCCGGCGACAGTATTTTTCACGTTAAAATTTCCCATTTGGGATATTTTATTCTCGATACCGTTTTGGTTGCCGGCATGAACCATCATTTAAATCTCATTCCTTCCGTTATTGGACTAAACGAAATTGTAATTAAAAATAAGTTGCCGGATCGTTCTACACAGATTGGGAATCGGGCTGGAATGATGCGTGTCAATCATCAGATTGCACGGTATCTGCCAGGGAATGACGATAATTCAGTCTTCACTTTGTTAAGGTTAATGCCTGGAATTTTGGCTTCAAGCGAACAATCAAATGGTTTGATTATCTGGGGCTCATACGAAGGTCATAGCCGGATTTTGTTTGATGGATTTACAATCTGGGGATTAAAAAGCTTCAATGAAGACATTGATGCAGTAAACCCATTGATTGCTAAGGAAATAGAAGTACTTAAGGGAGGATATGATGCTAGTCTGGGAGATAGAGTGGGAGGTGTAGTTCGCATTGCGGGAAAATCAGGAAGTATTACAAAGCCTTCATTTAGCTTTAATATCAATAATGTTACTATGAACGGACTTGCTGAACTCCCGCTATGGAAAAAAAGTGCGCTGTT